>NZ_JABECQ010000005.1:0-404658 GCF_029285915.1 Sulfitobacter sp. M85 | reverse complement strand
CGAGTGGCTCTGGTCCTACAACAACGAACGCCCCAACATGGGCAACGGCGGGATGACCCCCGCCCAGAAATTGAGAATGGCTGCGTAAGTTCTACGATCGAGCCCCCATAAAAATGGGGGGATTACCGAGGGACCATGGCACGTCGATGGTTCTATCTGTCGAAAAATACGGCGGGTCGGATTGAAGATGTAAGCATCTTGGGGCCGCGCAACATCCTACTTAAAGACGGAAGAGCTTTCCTTAAGTGGCAGCCCAAGAAGGCAGGTTCAAAGGAAGTCATTGTTCCACTGATGAGAGAGCTCGCGGAGGAGCTTGAGGTCGGGCCACAAGACGCAGATACTTTTATGCTTACATCAAGAGGCAAGCCTTTCTCGACAAAAAAATCCTTCAGTAATCGGGTTTCCAAGTGGGTTGTTCAGTCAGGGCTGACTCGGGATGTTGAGGTGGAAGACAAAAAAACCGGGAAGAAGGTTATCGAAAAAAGAGCTGCGCTCTCCCAGCATGGGATTCGTAAGGCAACTGCCCACGAGTTGGCCCATTCTGGTGCGAGTGTTTACGAGATTGCGGCACGCCTATCTCATTCCGACGTTAAGTCATCCGCACCCTATGTGCAGGACGTCGATCGGGAGAGGCTGAGCGTGGCCAGTTTTGACCGCGCAGAAAAGGCGCGCGACAGCAATGGTGTCCCATGCCCTGAAAATCGTGGGACACAAGAAGGCAAAAAGTCCAACGATATAAGGAAATTTGAGAGTAAGTGGCAGCCCGTAGGGGAATCGAACCCCTCTTTCCAGGTTGAAAACCTGGCGTCCTAACCGATAGACGAACGGGCCACTCTTTTGTCATGTCAGTGCAGCGTTTAGTGTGTGCTGCTCTGTCTGTGAGCGGACGTTTAAGTAATACTGCGGGGGGCTGCAAGCGGAAAAATGAAGTTTCTTCAGAAAAAGTTTTCAGGCCCGCGCCGCGTCCTCCAAACGCAGTTGAACGGTGCGCCGACCGCGGAAATTGTTAATGTCGAGACGGCCTGCGAGGTGGAAACGCGCGCCGCCGTGGTTTTCCAGCGCGGGGCCGAGGGGGCCGTCGTAGGCGCCAAAGGAAATCGCCTCTAGATTCGCGCCGAGGCCGTCGCCAAAGCTCACTTTCAGGTGGTTCTCGCCCACGCGTTTGGCAAAGCGGATTTGCATGTCCGCAAAGGCATAGCGCGGGGCAGGGGCGCCGGCGCCGAAGGGGCCGGCTTGGTCGACCATCTCGGCCAGCTCCACGGTGGCTGCGCCGGGCATCATCATGCCGCAGAGGTTGAGGTCGGCGGGGCCTGCCAAATGCGCGCCCTGTTTGGTGAGCAATTCGCCCAAGCGCGCCATCGCCGCGTCGATCTTGTCTTCCGCCACGGTCAGGCCTGCGGCCATCTTGTGCCCGCCGCCCTTGATCAGCAGCCCTTCGGCGGCAAGGCGTTGGATTGGCGCGCCGAGGTCGATGCCGCTGATCGAGCGGCCCGAGCCTTTGCCGATGCCGTCTTCGACACCAATGACGATGGAGGGGCGGTTGGCGGCTTCTTTCAGGCGCGAGGCGACGATGCCCACCACGCCGGGGTGCCAGCCGGGGCCGGCGGCCCATGCCAGCGGCCCGTCAAAGCCGCGTTCTTCGGCCTGTGCCATGGCGCTGGCGCGCACGGCGGCCTCAACCTCGCGGCGGTCGGTATTGAGCTGGTCGAGGCGTTCGGCCAATGCGGCGGCCTCATGCGGGTCGGCGGTGGCCAAAAGCCGTGCGCCAAGGTCGGCTTGGCCAATGCGCCCGCCCGCGTTGATGCGGGGGCCGAGTAGAAATCCGAGGTGATAGGCCGTGGGGGCCGTGTCCATCCGCGCCACATCCGACAGGGCGGCAAGACCGGGCCGCGCGCGCCGGGCCATGACCTTGAGCCCCTGACGCACGAAAGCACGGTTGACGCCGGTGAGTGGGGCCACATCGGCGACAGTGGCCAGCGCCACCAAATCGAGCATCGCCATCAGGTCCGGCCCCTTGCGCCCCGCTTCGCGCAATTGCCGCCCCACTTCGACGAGCATCAAGAACACGACGGCAGCGGCGCAGAGATGCGCCAGCGTGCCGTCTTCGTCCTGTCTGTTGGGGTTCACCACGGCCAGCGCATCGGGCAGCGTTTCGCCGCCAAGGTGGTGGTCCAACACGATGACATCCGCGCCCTTGGCGGCGGCGATGGGGCCATGGGACAGCGTGCCGCAGTCGACGCAGACGATCAGGTCATGCTCAGCGGCGAGGGAGGCCATCGCCTCGTCATTGGGGCCATAGCCCTCGTCGATACGGTCAGGGATATAGAGCGTTGCACGGTGGCCCATGTCGCGCAGCCAGACCAGCAGCAGCGCGGCGGAAGAGCCGCCGTCCACGTCATAGTCCGCGAAAATCGCGATGCGTTCGCGGTTTTGCAGGGCCGAAAGAAACCGCGTCGCTGCCGCCTCCATATCGCGCAGGGAGCGGGGATCGGGCAGCAGGTCGCGCAAAGCGGGGGCCAGAAAGCCCGCCGCTTGGGTATCGACCACGCCGCGGCGCGCCAGCACTTGGCACACCGGATCGGGCAGGCCCGCGCGCTGCACCAGCAGTTCCGCCGCCCGGGTCAGTTCCACGTCAGGACCGATCCAGCGCCGCCCGGTCAAAGATGTTTCGACACCGAGAAAGCTCATGCGGACCTCATTTGGCCGTTATGGAAGGGGGTGGGGAGGGCCAGTCTGGCCCTCACTCCGCCGGGGTGCGGTAGTTGATGCGGCGGACCGAACCGGTACGCGAGCGCATGATCAGCGTCTCGGTAGTCAGCCAGCCCGGCTCGCGTTTCACGCCCGGCAGGATGTTGCCGCCGGTGACGCCTGTCGCGGCAAAGATCACGTCTTGGGTGACCATCTCGTCGCGCGAATAGATGCGGTCGAACTCGGTGATCCCGGCCTTGGCGGCGCGGCCCTTTTCGTCTTCGTTGCGGAACAGCAAGCGGCCATACATCTGCCCGCCCATGCATTTCAGCGCCGCGGCGGCCAAGACGCCCTCGGGCGCGCCGCCTTGGCCCATATACATGTCGATGCCGGTTTCGGGGTCGGCGCAATGCATCACGCCCGCCACGTCACCATCGGTGATCAGACGGATGGCGGCACCGGTGGCGCGGACCTCGGCGATCATGTCGGCGTGGCGGGGGCGTTCGAGGATGCAAACGGTGATGTCGGACGCCGCGCAGCCCTTGGCGCGGGCCAGCGCTTCGACACGCTCACCGGGGCTCATGTCGAGGGTGACGACATCGGTCTCGAAGCCTGGGCCGATGGCGAGCTTGTCCATATAGGTGTCCGGCGCGTGCAGCATGGAGCCGCGCGGGCCCATGGCGATCACGGTCAGCGCGTTGGGCATGTCCTTGGCGGTCAGCGTGGTGCCTTCCAGCGGGTCCAGCGCGATGTCCACGCCGGGGCCCTTGCCGGTGCCGACTTCCTCGCCGATGTAGAGCATCGGGGCCTCGTCCCGCTCACCTTCGCCGATGACCACGACGCCCGCGATGTCGAGCATGTTGAGCTGTTCGCGCATGGCGTTCACGGCGGCTTGGTCGGCGGCTTTCTCGTCACCCTTGCCGATCAGCTTGGCCGAGGCCAGCGCGGCGGCTTCGGAAACGCGGGCGAGGCCCAGAGAGAGCATGCGGTCTTGGAATTCGGCGGAAGCGGTCATGGAGTATCCTTGGGTGCAATGTGTTTTCTGTCCTGTACCCTCGCGCGGGCCTCGGGGCAAGTTTTGGGTTGTGGAAGGGGCTGCCGCTTCAGCCGAAACTGCCACCCCGGCCCGGGAACAAGCCGTAGGCGCCGGGCCATCGCCTGCCCGCCTTGTCACGCCGAAGGCGTGCCCGTCTATCTAGGCGCACCTTTGGTGCGACAGGGTAGGCGATTTGGTGGGGCTGGGTGCGCCCCGGCGGGCGCACATTAGGGTTGAGCCATAAAGTGGCACGAAGCACCGTCTCATCGCCCGCCCGCGGGCAGGCGATGGCTCTCAGCCTCAGACCTCTTCGATCCGGAGCGCCACCGGTTCACCGGCCAGCACGCCCGTCTTGTCCATATTCGCCAGCGCTTCCAGCAGCGCGTCGCGGCTGGTTTTATGCGTCACGATCAAAACCGGGGCAGAAGTGTCGGAATGCTCATACTGGCGCATCCGGTAGATGCTCACACCCGCTTCGCCCAGCACCGTGGCGATTTTCGCCAGCGCGCCGGGTTTGTCGACCAGCGCCATGCGCAGATAGTAGGGGGCGGGGCGTTGGCTGCTGGCGGGGATGGTTTGCTCAAGCGTTCCGGCAGGCTGGCCAAAGACCGGCCCGCGCAACCCGCGCGCGATGTCGCAGACATCGGCCATCACGGCGCTGGCCGTTGGCCCTTCACCCGCACCGGCACCGCGCAACACGATCTGGCCCACGGCATCGCCTTCGATCACCACCATATTGGTGCCGCCATCAAGCTGCCCCAAAGGCGATGTTTGCGGCACGAGGCAGGGCATCATCCGCTGCTCCAGCCCGCGGCCGGTTTTCTGGGTCACGCCCAGCAGTTTGATCTTATAACCCATGTCGGCGGCGGCGCGGATGTCTTCGATGGCGACTCGCTCGATCCCCTCAAGCTGGATGCCGTCAAAGTCGATCTTGGTGCCAAAGGCGATGGAGGACAGGATCGCCAGTTTATGCGCCGCGTCGATGCCGCCCACGTCCAATTGCGGATCGGCTTCGAGATAGCCCAGCCCATCGGCCTCGGCAAAGATCTCTTGATAGGTTTTGCCCGAGTCCTCCATCCGCGTCAGGATGTAATTGCACGAGCCGTTCATCACCCCCATGATCCGGGTGATCTCATTCCCGGCGAGCCCCTCCATCAGCGTCTTGATGACCGGGATGCCGCCCGCCACAGCCGCCTCATAGCGCAGGGCCACGCCCGCGCCCTCGGCCTGTTCGGCCAAGGCTTGGCCATGGATCGCCAGCATCGCCTTGTTGGCGGTGACCACATGCTTGCCCGCCGCCAGCGCAGCTTCGGTCGCGGCCTTGGCGGGGCCATCCGCGCCGCCCATGAGCTCGACGAACACATCCACGTCGTCGCGGGTGGCCAATTTGACGGGATCGTCTTCCCAGTCATAAGACGCAAGCGACAGTCCGCGGTCCTTGTTGCGCGTGCGGGCCGAAACCGCCGAGACCGTCATCGCGCAGCCGGTGCGGGCCTCTAACAGGGCGGCCTGTTGGCGCAGAATGCGCAGCACACCCACGCCCACGGTTCCCAATCCGGCAATCCCGAGGCGAAGCGGCTTAGACATGGCGGTGGTCCTTCTGGTCTGATCCGAAAGGCCCGGCAGGCGGGGCCGGGCATAGCCGCGATGTAGCGGGTTCGGCGCCTGCGTGCAACGCGCATACGCATCACGGGGATGCCCGTTTATTCAGCGCTTTCGCTGTCCTCGGCGGCTTGGCGGGCGCGCTGGAGTTCGGCAGCACGCGCCCTGAGCCGCGCCACCCGCGCGGCACTGGCGGATTGGGCGCTTGTGCGGCTGACGCGCGCCGCGCGGGCTTCAAGATTGGCCGCACGCCCCGTGAGCGCCGCTTCGGTCCGCGCAGGGTCGATCCGCCCGGCGGTGGCCTTGGCCAGAAGCGGGTCGATCGGGACCAGATCGGGGTAGGGGGCGGCCTCCAGTTCAGGCGTGATGGTGCGGTCGAGTTCGGGAAACTGCGTGCAGCCCGCCAGCAGCGAGACGCCCAGAAGCAGGGCGATGGTTGAAAGAGGGCGGGGCGGGCGCGCTTGGGTCATGCCTCGTTCTGCCCCAGCCGTGATCTTCGCGCAAGCGGGGTTTGCTTTTGAACGCTTGTTCATTAAATTGCCGCCATGGCAAGAACCACAGGCTCCCACTCCGATATCACCGGCCCGCGTGTCCGCGCAGCCGCGCTGCGGCTTTTCGCACGGGGTGGCTATGCCGCTGTGTCGATGCGCGCCATCGCCGCCGAAGTCGGCGTGCAGGCCGGGGCGCTTTATAACTACACGCCCGACAAGCAGAGCCTGCTGTTTGACCTGATGCAGGCGCATATGACCGACCTGCTGGCCGAAACACCCCATGACCCCAGCCGCCCCGCCATGCAGCAGTTGCGGGATTTCGTGGCCTTCCACATCCGGTTTCACGCAGACCGGCCCGATGAGGTTTTCATCGCCTATATGGAGCTGCGCAATCTGACGGAGGAGAATTTCGCCGTGATCGAGCGCCTGCGCCGCGACTATGAGGACCGGTTAGAGACGATCCTGCGCGCCGGGGTGGCGAGCGGCGATTTCGCCGTCGCCGACACCAAGATCGTGACGCTGGCGATTATCGCCATGCTGACGGGGGTGAACACTTGGTACCGCGCGGGCGGACGGCTGTCGCTGGACGAGGTCGTCGCACAATATTGGGATATGGTGCGCAAGGCCGTGACCGTCTGACCGGCCACGGCCCTTTGGGTCAATGGGCGGGGCGGATGAAGGTCCCGTTGTTGAGGTCGCGCATCGCCTGCTGTATCTCGGCACGGGTGTTCATCACGATCGGCCCATGCCATGCGACGGGCTCTTCAATCGGCGCGCCCGAGATCAGCAGAAAACGCACGCCTTCCTCACCGGCCTGCACCGTGACCTCATCGCCGGTGCCAAAGCGGATGAGCGTGCGGTCCCCGGACATGTCGCGGATGTTGACCTCCTCGCCGGCGACCTCTTTCTCCAGCAGCACGCCCGAAGGGGCGGAGGCATCGGCGAAAGCGCCCGCGCCTTGGAAGACATAGGCAAAAGCCCGGCGGTAGGTGTCGATCCGAAAGGTCTTTTTCACGCCCGCAGGCACGAAGATATCCAGATACTGCGGATCGGCCGCGATGCCGTCGACGGGGCCGCGTTTGCCCCAGAACTCGCCCGTGATGATCTTGACCCTTGTGCCGTCGTCATCGGTCACCACCGGGATCTCGGCGGATTTCATATCCTGATAGCGCGGCGCGGTCATCTTCTGGGCCGAGGGCAGGTTGCCCCAAAGCTGGAAGCCGTGCATCTGCCCCTTGTCGTTCCCGCGCGGCATTTCTTGGTGCAGGATGCCCGAACCGGCGGTCATCCACTGCACGTCGCCCGCGTTCAGATCGCCGGTGTTGCCGAGCGAATCTGCATGGGCCACAGTGCCTTCGAGCACATAGGTAATCGTCTCGATCCCGCGGTGCGGGTGCCAAGGGAAGCCTTTCTCGAAGTCGCGCGGATGTTCGTTGCGGAAGTCGTCGAACAGCAGAAAGGGATCAAGCTCCGACGGGTCGTGGAAGCCGAAAGCGCGGTGCAGTTTCACCCCGGCGCCTTCCATCGTGGGCGTGGCGCGGCGGGTTTCCAATGTGGGTCTGAGGGACATGATGCTCTCCTTTGCAGTTGCTCGGAAGATAGGGGGCGGCGGTCACCTCAACAATTGGCCCCGGCGAACGGGGCCTGTGCAAATTTGCGCAGCTTCAGCAGTTCGGCACATTCACCGCCAACCCGCCGAGGGAGGTTTCCTTGTATTTCTCGCTCATGTCCGCACCCGTCTGGCGCATGGTCTCAATACAGGCATCGAGCGGCACAAGATGCGTGCCGTCGCCGCGCAGCGCCAGAGAGGCCGCCGAGACCGCCTTGATCGCGCCCAGGCCGTTGCGCTCGATACAAGGCACCTGCACCAGCCCTTTCACCGGGTCGCAGGTCATGCCGAGGTGATGCTCCAGCGCGATTTCAGCGGCGTTTTCGATCTGCTGCGGGGTGCCGCCCATCACGGCGCAGAGCCCGGCGGCGGACATGGCGGCGGCGCTGCCGACTTCGGCCTGACAGCCCGCCTCGGCCCCCGAAATGGAGGCGTTGTATTTCACCAGCCCGCCAATCGCGGCGGCGGTGAGCAGGAAGTCTTCGATATGCGCCTCTGACGCGCCGGGCACATGGTCGAGGTAATAGCGCAAGGTCGCCGGCATCACGCCTGCGGCCCCGTTGGTCGGCGCGGTCACGACCTGCCCGCCCGCGGCGTTCTCTTCGTTGACGGCCATGGCATAGACGCTCATCCAATCGTTGATCGTATGCGGGGCGGATTGGTTCTGTCCGCGCTCCGCCATCAGCGCGTCGTAGATGCCCTTGGCACGGCGTTTCACCTGCAACCCGCCGGGCAGGGTGCCCTCGGAGGTCAGCCCCCGGTCGATGCAGTCGCGCATGACCTGCCACAGCCGTTTCGACCCGGCGCGCAGGTTCTCGGCCCCGCCGCGCGCCTCTTCATTGGCGCGTTTCATGCCCGCGATGGTTTTGCCGGATTTGGCCGACATCTCAAGCATTTCCGCGGCGGACTTGAAGGGGAAGGGCACCGGCGCGCCCTCATCCGTGTCCTTGCCTGCGGCGAGTTCCTTTTCGGTCATCACGAAGCCGCCGCCGATGGAATAATAGGTCTCGCGTAAGGTCACGTCGCCTTGGGCATCGGTGGCCATCAGCATCATGCCATTGGCATGGCCCGCAAGTTTGGTGTCGTAGTCAAAGATCATGTCGCGCTCAGGGTCGAAACGCAGTTCGGGCAGACCGTCGACGTTGATGCGGCGGGTCTGTTTGATCTCTTCCAACACCTTTTCGGCGGCATCGGCGTCATAGTCCTCGGGCGTGAACCCGGCGAGGCCGAGGATCGTGGCGCGGTCGGTCGCATGGCCGACGCCGGTAAAGGCGAGACTGCCGTGCAGCGAGGCGCGCAGCCCGGCGAATTGGAAGGGCGATGCGCGCATCTGGTCAAGGAAACGCCCCGCTGCCACCATCGGCCCCATGGTATGCGAAGACGAGGGGCCGATGCCCACTTTGAACATGTCGAAGACCGAAAGAAACATCAGATGGCGGACCCTTTTATGGTTGCGGGTGGCGGGCGCGGTGGGACGGGTATCGCCCAGACCTCTGGCGCATTGCAAGCGGCCTGGGCCCAATCCAACCATTTCCCGCCGCCCCGTGGCGCGTCTAAAGCGACAGGCCGTGCGCTCTGCCCGTCCTGTCGGCGTGCGGCACCGCCAAAAACCGCCGACTTGCCCCTCGCACCCTATGCCAATTCGCCCTATAACGCGGCAAACGCCTGCAAGGGAGCACCCGATGTCCGGAGACCTATCACCGATCGACAAGGCCAAATTCGTGGCCGCGAAACGGGCGTGCGAATTCGTGGAAGACGGGATGCGCGTGGGGCTTGGCACCGGATCGACGGCGGCGTGGCTGGTCCGCTGTCTGGGCGAGATGGTGCGCGACGATGGGCTGCGGATCAAAGGCGTGCCGACCTCCTCGCGCACCGCGCAACTGGCGCGGGATGTGGGGATCGAGGTGATCTCTCTCGATGAGGCGAAATGGCTCGACCTGACGATTGACGGGGCGGATGAATTCGACGGTGACCTGAACCTCATCAAGGGCGGCGGCGGGGCCTTGCTGCAAGAAAAGATCGTGGCGACGGCCAGCGACCAGATGGTGGTGATCGCCGATATCGGCAAAGAGGTGCATCATCTGGGCGCATTCCCCCTGCCGATCGAGGTGATTCCCTTTGGCTGGCAGACTACGCAGGCGCTGGTCGAAGAGACGCTGATCTCGATGGATGTGCTGGGCCAAAGCTCGACCCTGCGGATGAATGGCGAGGTGCCTTTTATCACCGACGAGGGGAACTATATCCTAGACCTGCGGCTGGGGCGCATCGGCAACGCACGGCAATTGGCGCTGGTGCTGAACCAGATGCCCGGCGTGGTGGAAAACGGCCTGTTCATAGATATCTGTGACGCGGTTGTGATCGGTTACGGGGATGGCAGGGTAGAGGTGCGCGACATAAATGAAGGCACCGTGGCGACCGACCGTTTGGAATTCGTCGAGACCGACAACCTGTTTTCCGACCTGAGCGATTAACGCCGACACAGCGAGACACGCGCGACCCCGCGCAACACCGAAATATGCGCGATCCCGCGCAAGACCCAAAACGACTAAGAGAGGCGCCAAATGGCCAAGAATGAATTCGACTACGACCTGTTTGTCATCGGTGGCGGCTCGGGCGGTGTGCGCGCGGCGCGTGTCGCGGCGGGCGAACATGACGCCAAGGTCGGACTGGCCGAGGAAGACCGCTATGGCGGCACTTGCGTGATCCGGGGCTGCGTGCCGAAAAAGCTGATGGTCTTCGCCTCGGGCTATGCCGATGTGGTGGATGAGGCGAAATGTTTTGGCTGGGATCTTAAGGCCGGGCCCTTCGACTGGCATGACTTCAAAGGTCGTCTGAACACTGAGTTGGACCGCCTCGAAGGTGTCTATCGCAAGCTTCTGAAGAACTCCGGCGTTGACACATTCGACGCCCGCGCGCGGATCAAGGCCCCCCATACCGTGGCCCTGTCCGACGGCACCGAGAAGACCGCGAAACACATCCTCATCGCCAGCGGCGGCCGCCCCGTGCGCCCCGAGATCGAGAATGCGGAACTGGGACTGGTCTCTGACGATCTGTTCCATCTAGAAAAACTGCCCAAGTCGATCCTGATCATCGGCGGCGGCTATATCGCCTGTGAATTCGCCTGTATTCTCAACGGTTTGGGCGTCGAGGTGACGCAATACTACCGCGGCGCGCAGATCCTGCGCGGCTTTGACGACGAAGCCCGCGGCATGGTGGCCGAGATGATGCAGGAAAAGGGGATCGACCTGCATCTGGGCACCAACATTCTGGAGATGACGCCGAGCCACGAAGACGGCAGCGGCCCGATGAAGGTCAAGCCGACCAACGGCACCGAAAAGATGTTCGACCAAGTGCTCTTTGCCACGGGCCGTCGCCCTAACAGCGATGACATGGGGCTGGAAGAACTGGGAGTGAAGCTGGGCCGCAGCGGTGAGATCGAGGTGGATGAGTACAGCCAGACCGCCGTGCCCTCGGTCTATGCCATCGGCGATGTGACCAACCGGATCAACCTCACCCCGGTGGCGATCCGCGAAGGCATGGCCTTTGTCGAAACCGTCTTTGGCGGCAATCCGACGCCGGTGGATCATGATCTGGTGCCTTCGGCGATCTTCACCCAACCCGAGATGGGCACCGTGGGGCTGAGCGAGGAGGCCGCGCGGGAGGCGGGGCCGATTGAGGTCTATGCGACCTCTTTCAAACCGATGCAGGGCGCTTTTGCGGGCAAGGCCGACCGGGTGCTGATGAAACTCATTGTCTGCGCCGACACGCGGGTGGTGCTGGGCTGTCATATCGTCGCACCCAACGCGGGCGAATTGATCCAGATGGTCGGCATCGCGGTCAAGATGGGCGCCACGAAAGAGCAGTTCGACGCCACCTGCGCGGTGCACCCGACCATGTCCGAAGAACTGGTGACCATGCGTAATCCGACTCGCACGGCTTGAATATCACGCGAAAGCGTACAATTTTTGGAACGATAGGCCGCATGGGCGGCCCAGAGGGGAACATATCAATGGCAGGAAATTCGCAAGGCCCCTGGGGGGGCGGCGGAGGCGGCAACCGGGGCAACGGCGGAGACCGGGGCAACGGGGGTCGCAACGACGGGCCGCAGGGTCCACGCGGGCAGGGCGGTGACCGCCCCCAGATGCCCGAGATCGACGATCTGGTGCGCAAGGGGCAAGAGCAGCTGCGCGTCTTGATGGGCGGACGTGGCGGCGACCGGGGCAATGGCACCGGCGGCGGCGGCCGCGGCACTGGTGGGCCGGGCGTGACACGTTCGACCATTGGCATCGCGCTTTTGGCCGGTGTGGCGCTTTGGGGCTTTGCCAGCTTCTACACCGTGCGGCCTGAACAGCAGTCGATCGAACTGTTCTTGGGCGAATTTTCCGGCATCGGCACCGAGGGTTTGAACTTTGCCCCATGGCCGCTGGTCACGGCAGAGGTGTTTGACGTCACCACCAACCGCACCGAGGAGTTGGGCGTGCGGCGCGGCGGCGGCGGCAACGAAGGCTTAATGCTGACCACGGACGAGAACATCGTCGACATCGACTTCCAAGTGGTCTGGAACATCAAGAACGCGCGCGACTTCAAATTCTCGCTGCGCGATCCCGAAGCTTCGGTCCGGGCGATCTCGGAATCCGCCATGCGTGAAGTCATTGCGCAATCCGAACTGGCGCCGATCCTCAACCGGGATCGTGGCGCGGTGGCGGATCGGGTGAAGGAGTTGATCCAGAACACCCTCGACAACCGCAATACCGGCATCAACGTGCTGCGTGTCAACGTGAACAAGGTCGACCCGCCCAGCCAGACCGTGCAGGTCACCGATGCCAATGGCAACACCACCACGCAGTCGGTCGTCGATGCTTTCCGCGACGTGCAAGCCGCCGAGCAGGAGCGTGACCGGGTGGAGCGTCAGGCCGACGCCTATGCCAACCGCCGCACAGCCGAGGCGCGTGGTGAATCCGCGCAGCTTCTGGAAGCCGCCGAAGGCTACCGCGCCCGCGTCGTGAACGACGCTGTGGGTGAGGCCAGCCGCTTTGAAGCCGTCTTGGAAGAATACCGCAACGCACCCGACGTGACGCGCAAACGTCTGTATCTTGAGACCATGGAAAAGGTGCTGGGCGACGTGGATAAAATCATCCTCGAAAACGGCAGCGGCCAAGGCGGGCAGGGCGTTGTTCCCTATCTGCCACTCAATGAATTGCGGCGCGGCGGAGGGTCGAACTGATGCGGAAAACAAGTCTTATCATCCCCATCTTGGTGATCGCCATCGTGGGCATCCTGTCGGCTGTCTTCGTGGTGGACGAGCGCGAGAAGGCGCTGGTGCTGCGTTTTGGCCAGATCAAACAGGTCCGCAACGAGCCGGGCATTGGGTTCAAAGTCCCGCTTTTGGATGAGGTCGTGCGCTACGAAGACCGCATCCTGTCGCTGGAAACCCCGGTGATCGAAGTCACCCCCGCCGATGACCGGCGCCTTGAGATCGACGCCTTCGTGCTCTACCGCATCGACGATATGGTGCAGTACCGGCAAGCTTTGGGTGCGGGCGGCGAACGTCAGGCTGAAAGCGAGATGGGCGGCATCATGGAAAGCCAAATCCGTGCCGTGCTTGGTTCGCAGGGCGTGACATCCAACACCATCCTGTCGCCCGAACGGGCCGACCTGATGGAGCAGATTCGTGTTCGCGCCGATGCACGCGCGCAGGCGCTTGGCCTCAAGGTGGTGGACGTGCGTCTGCGTCAGACAAACCTGCCCGAGCAGAACTTCGACGCGACCCTGCAACGGATGATCGCCGAGCGTGAGCGTGAAGCGACCGACGAACGCGCCCGTGGCCGCGAAGCCGCGCAGCGTGTCATCGCTCTTGCCGATCGTACCTACGAAGAGATCCTCTCGGAGGCCCGTCGTGACGCGCGGATCATCGAAGGTGAGGCGGACGCGCAGCGGAACAACATCTTCGCGCAGGCCTATGGCAAGGATCAGGAATTCTTTGAATTCTACCGCTCGCTCAGCGCCTATGAGCAGGCTTTGCAGGGGCAGAACTCCACTATGGTGATGTCGCCGGATAGTGAGTTCTTCAACTACCTGCGGTCGGATCGCAGCGCCACGACCTCGGTCGATGTGATTGCACTGCCGCAGGCCCCTGCCGCCGATGCGCCCGCGGCTGAGTCCGCACCGGAGGCAGATAACGCCGCCGCGGCAGAGGATACGCAGGAGGAGGCCGCCCCCGCGGCCCCCGCCACGCCAGCCCCCGCCGCACCGGAGGCTGAGACAGATCTGCCAGCGGCGCTGGAAGAATGACGCTGGTTCTACTGGCTCTAGGGTCGGTTCTGATTTTCGAGGGGCTGGTGTACGCACTGGCCCCTTCGTTTTTGGAACAGATGCTCGAAATGCTCCGACGCATCCCTGAGGCCGCGCTGCGCCAGCTTGGCGCGCTGGCGGTGGTGGCCGGGTTGATCTTGGTTTGGCTCGCCTTTCAGTTGGGGTTTTGACGCCGCGCGGGCGGGGTGAAACGGCGTCCGTTTTGCCCACGACCTCGCAGGCCGGGGGCGCAAATCGTCACATTCCCACCCGTTGAAATGCCCGTGATCGGCCCCATCTTTGCTGTTGCAGCGCGTCCTTTCGGAATGCACTCTGCCCACGTTGGCAACAACAGGAACAATCAGGAGACGATGAATGCAGGCCAAGGCGGTTTCCCTGTCCACAACAGCACAACACACCCAATGGATGCGAGCGATGGCAATGGGGGTGATGGCGCTGACCCTCCTGATCCTGCAAGCCAGCATGGCGCTGGCCAAACCCGAAAGCCTCGCCCCGCTGGCCGAGAAGATCAGCCCTTCGGTGGTCAATATCACCACCTCCACCACGGTTGAGGGCCGCACTGGGCCGCAGGGCATCGTGCCCGAAGGCTCGCCCTTCGAAGACTTCTTTCGCGAGTTTCAGGATCGCAACAATGGTGAGGGCAACCGGCCCCGCCGTTCTTCTGCGCTTGGCTCGGGTTTCGTGATTTCCGAAGACGGCTATGTTGTGACCAACAACCACGTGATCGAAAGCGCGGATGAGATCACCATCGAATTCTTCTCGGGCGAGGAATTGGTTGCCGAGGTCATCGGCACCGACCCCAAGACCGACATCGCGCTTTTGAAAGTCGAAGCGGACGCGCCGCTGCCCTTCGTCTCTTTCGGTGACAGCAACGCCGCGCGGGTGGGGGACTGGGTGATTGCCATGGGCAACCCGCTTGGGCAGGGCTTTTCGGTCTCGGCTGGCATCGTGTCAGCGCGCAACCGGGCGCTGTCGGGCACCTATGATGATTACATTCAGACCGACGCCGCGATCAACCGGGGCAACTCCGGCGGGCCGCTGTTCAACATGGATGGCGAGGTGATCGGGGTGAACACCGCGATCCTGTCGCCCAACGGCGGCTCCATCGGCATCGGCTTTTCGATGGCGTCGAATGTGGTCACCCGCGTGATCGACCAACTGCAGGAATACGGCGAGACCCGCCGCGGCTGGCTGGGCGTGCGCATTCAAGACGTGACCGATGACGTGGCCGATGCCATGGGCCTCAAGAAAGCCGTCGGCGCCCTGATCACCGATGTGCCCGAGGGGCCTGCGCGTGAAGCGGGGCTGAAAACCGGCGACGTGATCAAATCCTTCGACGGTGTCGAAGTGGTCGATACCCGTGGTCTCGTCCGTCAGGTGGGCAACAGCCCCGTGGGCGCGACGGTGCGCGTGACCGTGCTGCGTGACGGCAAGACCCAGACCATCAAGGTCGTACTTGGCCGCCGCGAAGAGGCCGATGGCGCGGTTCCCGCCGGTATGGACGAGAACGCCGATGAGGGGGCCGAGGCCGAGCCGCAGTCGACCATGCTGATGGGCCTGACCCTGATGCCGCTGACAGACGACCTGCGCGCGGAACTCGGGGCCGATGACGATATGACCGGCCTTGCCGTGACGGATGTGGATCAAACATCGGAGGCCTTCGAGAAGGGCCTGCGCATGGGCGACATCATCACCGAAGCGGGGCAGGAGCAGGTGTCGAGCATTGCTGATCTCGAAGCCCGGATCGCCGCGGCGAAAGAGGCGGGCCGCCGCTCCCTGCTGCTGCTGGTACGCCGGGGTGGCGACCCACGCTTCGTGGCGCTGTCATTGGCGGAGTGATCTGCCGGAATGGTTTGGAAAGGGCGCCTGCGGGCGCCCTTTTCCGTTGGCAGTCAGCCGCCTTGCCGGGGCACCGCGACCAGCCCGAGCGCCCGGGCGGTGGTCAGCGACAAGACCTCGCTATTCGGCCCTTCTTGGGCCTGATAGCGGCGGACGGCTGCCCGAGTTGCCCTGTCCATCTCACCGGTGATCGGCCCCGCGTAGAACCCGCGCACCTCTAGCGCCCGTTGCAGGCTGCTGTTGAACTCGGGCGTCAGCACATCGGGGCAGGGCGTTTCGAACCAATTGTCGACCCGCGCGCGCACGATTTCTTGCCGTGTCTCTGTCTTGTAGACGGGCGGATTGGCGATGCTGCCATGGGGGTTCATCTTGGCCGGGGTTACTTCGACCTGTTCGGTCACCGTCTCGATCACCGCAGGGCTGACCGTGCGGCCCCAGCAGCTCCCTTCCGGCGCGCCTGCGGGGCCGTGGCGGGTGGCCTCTAGCACCCCCGGCTCAGGGCGGGGCGTGGCCGGTGCCGTCGTCTCGCAGCCCGCCAAGGCCGCGACGGCCAGCAGCAAAGCGGCGCAGCGCCGCGCGGTTCTGGGGGGGAGGGGCTGTGTCATGCCGGTCTCTCGGGCTCGCCTGTTGTTCGGGGGCAGACTAGCCGGATGCGTGGGCCTTGCCCACCGCAATGTCGGGCGCGCCGTGACCTTGCGAAAAGGGGGCTGGAACCGGCTGCCATAGCCCGTTAAACAAGGCCGAACTTTTAGGACGAAAGGGCATCATCATGGCCAAAATCACCTATGTCGAACACTCCGGCACCGAACATGTGGTCGAGGTGGCCAATGGTCTCACCGTCATGGAAGGCGCGCGGGACAATAACATTCCCGGCATCGAAGCCGACTGTGGCGGGGCCTGCGCTTGCTCCACCTGCCATGTCTATGTCGATCCGGCTTGGGCCGAAAAACTGCCGCCGATGGACGACATGGAAGAAGACATGCTCGACTTCGCCTTCGAGCCCGATCCCGCGCGCTCGCGTCTGACCTGCCAGATCAAGGTCACCGATGCGCTGGACGGTCTGCGCGTGCAGATGCCGGAAAAGCAAATCTGATGCGGGCGATCGGCGCGGCACTGCTGGCGCTGATCGCAACAGATGCGGCGGCGGAGACCATCACCGCCGCGCATTACATCGCGCCCACGGGGCGCTACGCCCATGGCATTCTTGGCGACGCGCTGGAATGGGGCGGCTTGCAGGTCTCTCTGACAGATGGCGGTGCGCGGCGCTTCCATCTGCCGCGCGACCATGTTTTCGAAGATATCGCCCCCCGGCTCGTGGATGTGACCGGCGATGGCGCGCCCGAGGTTCTGGTGGTCGAGACGGACGTCAATCGTGGCGCGGCGCTGGCGATCTACGGCCCCGAGGGCAAGATCACCGAGACCCCGCATATCGGCCAAAGCAACCGGTGGCTCGCCCCCATAGGTGCCGCCGATCTGGATGGCGACGGCGCGGTCGAGATCGCCTATATCGACCGGCCCCATCTGGCGCGGGTGCTGCGGGTCTGGCGCTTTGCCGATGGGCGGCTCAGCGAAATCGCGCAGATGACGGGGCTGACCAATCATCGCATCGGAAAGCGGCATATCTCAGGCGGTCTGCGCGATTGCGGTGCGGGGCCGGAAATGGTGCTGGCGGATGCCGATTGGGAACGTGTGGTGGGGGTAAGCCTGAAGGACGGACAGCTTGCGCGGCGCGATATCGGCCCTTTTGATGGGGCCGAGAGCTTTGCCACGGCGCTTGGCTGTAAGTGAGCGTGCTGGGGTGGCCTAAGTCGTCTGTTAGCTCAGCGCACGCCAGCCGATGTCACGGCGGCAGAACCCTTCGGGCCAATCGATCCCATCGACCATTGCATAGGCGCGCTCCTGCGCTTCGGCCAAAGTGGCCCCACGCGCGGTGACGTTCAGCACGCGGCCGCCATTGGCCAAGATCGCCCCGTCCTGCGCTTTGGTGCCCGCGTGGAACACCATATTGGCGCTGTCCTCTGGGAGGGAGGAGAGGCCCTTGATCTCACTGCCCTTTTCATAGTCACCGGGGTAGCCTTTGGCGGCCATCACCACGGTCAGCGCGTGATCTTCGGCCCAGTTCACCTGCATATCGGCAAGCGCCCCCTTGGCCGTGGCCTGCATCAGGTCGAACGCTTGCGCGCCGAGGCGCATCATCAGCACTTGGCATTCCGGATCACCGAAACGGACATTGTATTCCACGAGACGCGGCTGGCCGTCTTTGATCATCAAACCGGCATAGAGCACGCCCTGATAGGGCATCCCGCGTTTCGCCATCTCGGCCATACAGGGGCGGATGATCTCTTCCAGCGCGCGTTCGGCGATCTCGTCGCTCAGCACCGGGGCGGGGGAATAGGCGCCCATGCCGCCGGTGTTGGGGCCGCTGTCGCCTTCGCCGACGCGCTTGTGGTCTTGGGCCGTGCCGATGGGCAGCACCGTCTCCCCGTCGCAGAGCACGAAGAAAGACGCCTCTTCGCCTTCCATGAACTCTTCGATCACGACCTCGGCGCCTGCCTCGCCAAAGGCGCCGTCAAACATCTCATCCACGGCGGCGAGGGCTTCGGCGTCACTCATGGCGATGATGACACCCTTGCCCGCCGCCAGACCGTCGGCCTTGATCACAATCGGCGCGCCTTGCTTTTCCACATAGGCGCGGGCGCTGGCGGCATCGGTGAAATGGCCATAGCCCGCCGTGGGCGCATCGCAGGCGTCGCAGATTTCCTTGGTGAAGGCTTTGGAAGCCTCCAGAGCCGCTGCCGCTTTGGAGGGGCCAAAGACATCGAAACCCGCCGCGCGCAGATCGTCGCCCACACCCGCGGCGAGGGGCGCTTCGGGGCCGATGATGACGAAATCGATGTTATTGCCCTCGCAAAAGGCCACAACCGCCGCGCCATCCATGATGTCGAGCTTGGCGCATTGCGCGATGGCCGCGATCCCCGCATTGCCCGGTGCCACGATCAGCTTGTCGCATTTGGGGTTCTGCATAACCGCCCAAGCAAGTGAATGTTCGCGGCCACCGCTGCCGAGGATCAGGATATTCATGCCGCGCACTCCCTTGGACTTCGTTGCTCCGCGTTCTAAGCTGGGGGGCCCACAGACACAAGGTGCCCAGATGGATCTGTTCGACGACCCCGCCCCCGGTGGCAACAGCCCCGAATTCACGGTGACCGAGCTTTCGGGCGCGATCAAACGGGTGATCGAGGGGGAGTTCGGCCATGTGCGGATTCGCGGTGAAGTGGGCCGCGTCAGCCGCCCGCGTTCGGGCCATGTCTATCTCGACCTCAAGGATGACCGCTCAGTCATCTCGGGCGTGATCTGGAAAGGCGTGACCGCACGGCTTGAAACCCAGCCTGAAGAGGGGATGGAGGTCATTGCCACCGGGCGCATCACCACCTTTGGCGGTCAGTCGAAATATCAGATCGTCATTGAGGACATTAAACCGGCGGGCATGGGCGCGCTGATGGCGCTGTTGGAGAAACGAAAGGCGGCGCTGGCGGCGGAGGGGCTGTTCGCCCCCGAACGCAAACGCCCGCTGCCCTATTTGCCCGAGATCATCGGCGTTGTGACCTCGCCCTCGGGGGCGGTGATCCGTGACATCTTGCACCGGCTGCGGGATCGTTTCCCGCGCAAGGTGCTGGTCTGGCCGGTCGCCGTTCAGGGCGCGAAATGCGCGCCCGAGGTGGTGCGCGCCATCCAAGGGTTCAACCGGCTCACCCCCGGTGGCGCATTGCCCCGGCCCGAGTTGATCATCGTGGCCCGTGGCGGTGGCTCGGTCGAAGACCTCTGGGGCTTTAACGAGGAAAGCGTCGCCCGCGCGGCGGCGGCTTCGGACATTCCGCTGATCTCTGCCGTGGGGCATGAGACCGACACGACGCTGATCGACTTCGTCTCGGATAAACGCGCGCCCACGCCGACAGCGGCGGCGGAATTGGCGGTGCCGGTGCGGCATGAGCTGGCGGCATGGCTGGAGGGGCAGGGCGCGAGGATGCGGCAGGCGCTGAGCCAAGGGTTGACCCGCCGGGGCCAGCGGATGCGGGATCTGGCGCGGGCCCTGCCCCGGGCCGACACGCTGCTGGAGGGGCCGCGCCAGCGTCTTGATCGCGGGGGGGAGAAACTGGCCCCCGCGCTGATTGCGGGCGTCCAAGGCCGCCGCGTCAAGCTGGCTGATATGTCTGGCGCTCTGCGCCCCGGCACCCTGCGTCGCCAGTTGGAGGCGGATCGCCAACGTCTGGCGCAGCTCTCGGCGCGGCTAGACCCGGCGTGGCAACGCAATCTGGCCGGGCAACGCGAACGGCTGGCCGCGCGGATTAACCGGTTCCACCCCGAGGTGCTGCACCGTCAGATCCTCCGCCGCCGGGAGCGGCTTTTGGACCGCACCCAAACCTTCCGCCCTGAGGTTTTGCGCCGTGACCTGTCGCGTCAAGACCAACGGTTGAAAGAGGTGCTGGCCCGGCTGGCGCGCGCAGGCCGCGCCGATCAGGACCGCCGCCGCCGCCAGATCGACGCGATGGGCCGCACGCTCGGCACGCTCGGCTACCGCGAAACGCTGGCCCGTGGTTTCGCCGTGGTGCGGGGCGATGGTGATGTGGTGACCAGTGCGGAGGCTGCCAAGAAGGCGGCGCATCTGGAGATCGAATTCGCCGACGGTCGGCTGCCCGTCAAAGGCGCGGGCTGAACTGGCCTAGACCCCGACCTGCGGCCCAAGGCACAGCAGCGGCTCAGTCATCTCCCGCGCCTCATAAAGCGCGGTCTCGGCCGGGTCATTCTCGAACCGCGCGACCAGCCCGGTCGGGCTTTCGGTAAAGCTCCAGCATTGCGGGGCGGGGTCGTCTTCATAGACAAAGCAGATCAGCCCATCGGCCTCATACCAGCGCCCCTCTTTGCAATGGCCATCGAGAAAGGACCACTGGACGCGCCGGTTCTCGTGATAGATTTCCGCCCCATAGGGCGCGCCGGACTGGCCGAAATAGAGCGTTTTTCCTTCCGTATAGGCTTCGAACTCCGCCGCCGACATCTCGGCCAAGGCAGGCAGCGGAAGGAAGGCGCAGATCAGGGCGAGGGCATGTCTCATTCCACGAGCCTGCCAGAAGCCCGCGCCCCGCGCCAGTGGGGTCAGCGCTGATGCCACCGCGCCACGCGTCGGTCCATCACCCGCCGCCACAGCGGGGGAACGAGGGCGATCACCGCCATCACGGGCAGGGAATAGGGCAGTTTCGGCATCTCATGCGTTACTTCCAGTGCCGGGAAGGCGCGGGCGGGGCGCATGTGGTGGTCCGAATGGCGCGGGGCGTTCAGCATCATCGCGGCGGAGTACCATTTCGGCGCGTTCCAACTGTGCTGCGGGCCCATCGGCTCAAACCGGCCATCGGGGCGCTGCTCCCGCCGTAGCCCATAGTGCTGCACATAGTCCGACAGCAGCAGTTGCATCTGTGCATAGGCTGCCAGCCCGATATAGGCGAGCAGCCCGGCGACCCCGCCCAGCAGCAGCGCCGTGAGCAGCGCCAGCGCCGCGCCAATGAGGTAGAGTGCGTAAGGGTGCAGCCCCTGCGCCCCCGTCTTGCGCGCCCGCTGCGCATTGTCGGCCTGCCACCCGGCGCGAAACTCCCCCAAGCTTGCGCTCAGCAGAAACCGCCAGAACCCCATGCCCTTGGGCGCGGAGTTGGGATCAGCCGGGGTGGCGGCGGCGGGATGATGCACCCGCAGATGGGCCGAGACGTGATGCCCGTGCAGCAGCGAGATATAGATCGCCGTGCCGATCCGCCGGGGCAGGCGGCGGCTGGCGTGGATCAACTCATGGGCGTTGGAATTGCTGATCTGGCCCAGAAACAGGCCAAGGGCGGCAAAGATCAGGGCGCGGTCCAGCCCCTCAAGATGCGGGGCTGCGCCAATAGCCCAGACCCCGAGCGGCAGCAGCAGGAAATGCGCGGCGGCCAAGGTCAGCGTCAGGGCGCGGCCTGAGCTATCGGAAAGGCGCAGCGCGCGGCCCAACCGGTCCATAAAGGCCACATGCACCGTGATCGACAAAAGCGCCAGCACGGGCCAGACGCCGCCCCAGAGGGCGGCGGCGGCGATCAGTACCGCCGGTGTCAAACTTGCGATCACATACCACAGCATGCGTTTTCCCCTGCAAAGCCGCGCTAATCGGCACGGTCCGCGTCATTTTGCCCGCCGCAGGGGCCGCGCACAACGCAAACACCCGCGCGATTGTCGCTTTTTGATCGCGCCTCGGCCTTTGGATTTGTTACCAAGGCGGAAAGCAAGGCGGGGGGAGAGACATGGCGCTGGACGATCACGGCAAGGCTGCGGCGGGGGAGCCGCGAAAGGGCGTTTGGAAATCCGGCAAGGGCAAGGGGCGGCATCACCCCAAGGGGCGGCAGTTGCAGGATACGGCGTGGGATGAGGTCCGCGCGCTGTTGGGCGACCGCCCGCGCGCCCGCGATCTGCTCATCGAGTTTCTGCATCTGATCCAAGACCGCTTTGGCCACCTGTCGGCCGCGCATCTGCGCGCCTTGGCCGAAGAGATGCGCCTGTCGATGGCCGAGGTCTATGAGGTCGCCAGTTTCTACGCGCATTTCGACGTGGTGAAAGAGGGCGAGACACCGCCGCCCGCACTGACCATTCGTGTTTGCGATTCTCTGTCTTGCGAGCTGGCCGGGGCGCAGGCCTTGAAAACCGCGTTGGAGGAGGGGCTAGACCCGACCGAAGTGCGCGTCCTGCGCGCGCCCTGCATGGGGCGCTGCGACACTGCGCCGGTGCTGGAACTGGGGCATAACCATATCGACCACGCGACGCCCGAGAAAGTGCTGGCGGCCATTGGCGCCGGAGATACCCATGCCCGCCTGCCTGACTATGAGATTTACGAAACCTACGCGGCATCAGGGGGTTACGACGCGCTGTTGAACCTGCGTCAGGGGGGCGATTGGGAGGCGGTGCAAGAGCAATTGTTGCAGGCTGGGCTGCGCGGTCTTGGCGGGGCGGGTTTCCCCTCGGGCAAGAAATGGGGCTTCGTGCGCGGCAATCCCGGCCCGCGCTATCTGGCGGTGAATGGCGATGAGGGCGAGCCGGGCACCTTCAAGGACCGCTGGTATTTCGAACGCAGGCCGCATCTCTTCCTCGAAGGCATGTTGATCGCCGCTTGGGCGGTGGAGGCGGAGAAGGTCTTTCTCTACATGCGCGACGAATACCCGGCGGTGCTGGAGATCCTGCGCCGTGAGATTGCCGCTCTGGAAGGCGCGGGCCTCATCGCGCCCGGCTATGTCGATCTGCGCCGCGGGGCGGGGGCCTATATCTGCGGCGAGGAAAGCGCCATGATCGAAAGCATCGAAGGCAAGCGCGGATTGCCGCGCCACCGCCCGCCCTATGTGGCGCAGGTCGGTGTCTTTGGCCGCCCGACCTTGGTGCATAATGTCGAGACCCTGCATTGGATCGCCCGCATCTGCCGCGAGGGGCCGCAGGTGTTGAACGGGGTCGAAAAGAATGGCCGCAAAGGGCTGCGCAGCTATTCCGTTTCGGGCCGTGTGGCGCGCCCGGGGATGTATCTGCTGCCCGCAGGCTCGACCATCACCGATATCATCGCCGCGGCGGGGGGCATGGCAGAGGGCCATCTGTTCAAAGCCTATCAACCGGGTGGCCCGTCCTCGGGGCTGTTGCCCGCGTCGATGGCGGAGCTGCCGTTGGACTTTGACACGTTGCAGCCACATGGGTCTTTCATCGGCTCGGCGGCGGTGGTTGTCCTGTCGGAACACGACAGCGCACGGGCCGCCGCCCTCAACATGCTGCGGTTTTTCGAGGATGAAAGCTGTGGCCAATGCACGCCCTGCCGGGTCGGCTGTGAAAAGGCGGTGAAGCTGATGCAGGTGGACCGCTGGGACCAAGCTCTACTGGAAAAGTTGTCGACCGCCATGGTCGATGCCTCGATCTGCGGGCTGGGGCAGGCGGCGCCGAACCCGATCCGGCTGGTGATGCAGCATTTCCCCGATGAAATCTGACCCCGCCCCCTCCCGGCGGGCTTGATCTGCCTGGGCGCCCTTCCATCTGCGCGGGCAAGCCTATAGATCAAGACGAAACTGCATGGGAGACGCCGATGGCCTTCTTCACGAAGCTCAAGGACCGCTTGTTCAAATCCTCGTCCAAACTTGACGAGGGGTTGGAGGCAATCGTCAGCGATGGCGGAGAGGCGGAGGCCGAAGCGGCCCCCGTGGATGCGGTGATGGACCAGCCCGGCGCGGCCTCTGACGTGATGCCCGACGGGCAGGAGGACAGCGGCCCAATGTTGGCGGCAGAGCGGGAGGCGGAAGAGCCGACCCCCGCGCCTGAACCCGCCCCGGAACCCGAGCCTGAGACCCTCCCAGAGCCCGAACCGCAGCCTGCGCCTGAACCGCAGCCCGAACCGTCTGAGGCCCAGCCGGACCCCACGCCCGCGCAGGCCCCCCCCGCCGCTGATCCTGAGCCCACCCCGACCCCGGAGGAAGTTCCCGCGGCGACCGACCTGCGCCAAGCGATGACCCCCGTCGCCCCGGCGCTGGACGAAACCCCAGCCGAGGCCGCCGCCGCCAAACCGGGCCTTTTGGGCCGTCTCATGGGGCGCGGTGCCGCACAGCCCGTGGTGCGCCGGACGCTGGATGACGAGATGCTCGAACAGCTCGAAGAGCTGCTGATCAGCGCCGACATGGGCGTCGACACGGCGCTGCGGGTCACCGCCAACATGGCCGAAGGGCGCTTTGGAAAAAAACTCTCGGTGGCAGAGATCAAACAGCTGCTCGCCAGCGAAGTCAGCCGCATCATGGAGCCTGTGGCTCGGCCCCTGCCGCTCTATGCCAAGACCCCGCAGGTGGTGCTGGTGGTCGGCGTGAACGGCTCGGGCAAGACGACGACCATCGGCAAATTGGCCTCGCAATTCCGTGCGGCGGGCAAGAAGGTCGTGATCGCCGCGGGGGATACCTTCCGCGCCGCGGCGGTCGAGCAGTTGCAGGTCTGGGGCGAACGCGCCGACGTGCCCGTGCTGACCGCGCCCGAGGGCAGCGACCCGGCGAGCCTTGCCTTTGACGCCATGGGCCGCGCGCAGGAAGAGGGGGCCGACCTGCTGTTGATCGACACCGCGGGCCGTTTACAAAACCGGGGCGACCTGATGGAGGAATTGGCCAAGATCGTGCGCGTCATCCGCAAGAAGGATGAGAGTGCGCCGCATAACACCCTATTGGTGCTGGATGCGACGACAGGGCAGAACGCGGTCAATCAGGTGAAAGTCTTTCAAGAGATTTCCGATGTCAGCGGTCTGGTGATGACCAAGCTCGACGGCACCGCCAAAGGCGGGGTGCTGGTGGCGCTGGCGGATCGATTTGGCCTGCCCATTCATGCCGTGGGTGTGGGTGAGCAGATTGACGATCTGTCTCCCTTCGATCCGGAAGAATTCGCCGCCGCCTTGGTGGGCACGGATGGCTGACGAAACCCCGGTCGCCGGAGGCGGCGGCCCCGTTCAGTCATGGGTGCCAAGCTTTCGTTCGATCCAGCGCAGAACGGTGAGAACCAGCACCACGACCCCTGCGGTCAAACAGGCCAGCAGGATTTGCCCCGCGCCGCAGGACAGGCCGATGGCCCCGGCCAGCCACATCGACGCGCCGGTGGTGATGTTGCGCACCTCGCCGTTCGAGGTGAAAATGATCCCCGCCGCGAGGAAGGCGACACCTGCGGTCACCGCCTCAATGAGGCGCAAGGGATCGAAGCGCATTTGGTCGCCATCGCCAAACTCCAGACTGCCAAGCTCTTGCCCGATGATGATGAAGAGACAGGCGGCGATGGCCACCATGATGTGCGTCCGCAGACCCGCAGGTTTGTCGCGCCGCTCGCGTTCATACCCGACGATACCCGCCAGAAAGGCCGCCATGAGCAGCCGCGCCGCGGCCACGGTAACCGGCACTTTCGAAAAACTGTTGGTGAGATCCGCGATCAGGCTTTCAAACATGGAAATTCCGTTGGTGATAAAGGCTTTGAGGTATAAACCTCTCGCTGCGGTGGTGGTTCCGCGATGACCGATTGGATCCTGTCGATCGAAGGCACCCCCGCGGGCCATACCGCGGCCCTGTGGCTGGCGCTTTCCGCAGCCTTCCTGCACGCGGTTTTCGGCGCGCTGCAAAAGGGGCGGCATGATCCTTGGCTCACGCGCGGGGCGATCGATGTCTCTTATGGCGTGATGGCGGCCCCCTTTGCGCTTTTCGTCGTGCCATGGCCCGAACCGCATATGTGGGTGATCTTCCTCGGCGCTTTCGTGATCCATGTGATCTACAAGCTGTTGCAGGCATGGGCCTATACCAAGGGCGCCTATACGGTGGTCTACCCGGTGGTGCGCGGCACGGGGCCGCTCTTTGCCGTGGTCGGCGCATATTTGATTTTTGGTGAGCGGTTCAACGCGGTGCAATGGCTTGGCGTGGCGGTGCTGCTAAGCGGCATCTTCGGCCTTGCTCTTTATAACCTGCGCAATCTGGTCGCCGCGCGCGACACGCTGCACGCAGCGCTCGGGCTGGCGGTGCTGACGGGCTTGTTCGTGGCGCTTTACACCACATATGACGCATACGGCATCCGCGCCACGGCGGATCCTTTCACCTTCCTCGCATGGTTTTTCATGATCGACGGGTTGGTGATGCCGGTGATCGCATGGCGGCGCTGGCACGCGATGGAGAACCCGCCCGAGGTGGCGCCGCTGATGCTGCGCGGCTTTATCGGCGGGATCATCGCTTTTGCAAGTTTCGGGTCGGTCATGCTGGCCACGCGGCTCGACAAGGTGGGCGAGGCGGCGGTGCTGCGCGAGACCTCGACCGTCTTTGCCGCGCTGATCGGGGTGCTGGTGCTGAAAGAAACCGTCGGCCCGCGCCGCATCGCGCTGATGGCGCTGATCGCAGCCGGGGCGGTGATTGTTGAAATGGGCGGCTAAAGGAACAGGCATGTCAGAACCAAGAGAGATCAACCCAATGCTGCGGGCAGGCTTGGAATACGGGCCGGTCTTGGCCTTCCTAGTGGCCTATCTGTGGCTCAAGGATAACACCTACACTTTCGGCGGGACGGAGTATGACGGCTTTATCGTCGTCACCGCGATGTTCGTGCCGCTGCTGGTACTCTCGACCGGCGCGCTTTGGGCGCTGACGGGCAAGCTCAGCCGGATGCAGGTCGCCACCGTGGTGCTGGTGGTGATCTTTGGCGGGCTGTCGGTCTGGCTGAACGACGACCGCTTCTTCAAGATGAAGCCGACGCTGATCTATGTGCTCTTCGGCGGCCTTTTGGCCGTCGGCCTGCTGCGCGGGCAGTCCTATCTGAAATACGTCATGGAAGAGATGATGCCCCTGCGCGATGAGGGCTGGATGCTGCTGACCAAACGGCTGATGTATTTCTTCTTTGGGCTGGCGCTGGCGAATGAGGTGATCTGGCGGTTCTTCTCGACCGATACTTGGGTCTACTTCAAAACCTTCGGTCTCACGGCGGCGATTTTCGTGTTCTTCATGGCGCAGGGCAAGCTGTTCGAAGCCTACGGCGAGAAGAAAGACCAAGGCTGATCCGCTCAAATTTAACGAAGGCCCTACGCGAAACTGTTGACCTGTAGCGTCGCGCGGCGTAATCCACCCCGCGTGGCGATTTGTTACCGGATTGTGGGCCACGTTAAACATGCCGCTAAAAGGTCAGGATGAAAGACCCCTTTCGCTTGGCCGCGTCTGGGGTTTTTTTATGCCCGCGAGTCCGGGCCGGAAGGATGAGATTGATGAGCAACGACCGTCACGCGCGCACCCAAGCGATCCACGCAGGCACCCGCCGCAGCCAATATGGCGAGGTGAGCGAAGCGATCTACCTGACCCAAGGTTTCGTCTATGACAGCGCCGAACAGGCCGAGGCGCGTTTCGAAGAGATCGGCCCGGATGAGTTCATCTATGCCCGCTATGGCAACCCCACGGTCGCCATGTTCGAGGACCGCATCGCCACTTTGGAAGGGGCCGAAGATGCCTTTGCCACCGCCAGCGGCATGGCGGCGGTCTCGGGCGCGCTGATCTCGATGCTAAAGGCGGGCGATCATGTCGTCTCGGCCCGGGCGCTATTCGGGTCTTGTATCTATGTGCTGGAAGAGATCCTTGGCCGCTACGGGGTAGAGGTCACTTTCGTCGACGGCAGCGACCTCTCTGCTTGGGAGGCCGCGATCCGTGAGGACACCCGAGCGGTCTTCTTCGAATCCGTGGCCAACCCCACGCTTGAGGTGATCGACATCGAAGCCGTCGCCAAGCTGGCCCATGCCAAAGGCGCGCTTGTGGTGGTCGACAATGTCTTTGCCACGCCGGTCTTTTCGCGCGCGATTTCGCAGGGCGCCGATGTGGTGGTCTATTCCGCGACCAAACATATCGACGGGCAGGGTCGTGCGCTTGGCGGTGTGGTGCTGGGCAGCCGCGAGTTCATCCGTGGCACGCTTGAGCCTTACATGAAACATACCGGCGGCTCGATGAGCCCCTTCACGGCTTGGATCATGCTTAAGGGGTTGGAGACCATTGACCTGCGGGTGCGGGCGCAGGCGGCCAGCGCACAGGAATTGGCCGAGGCGCTGGAAGGTCACGCGGCATTGGCGCGGGTGCTTTACCCGGGCCTTGCGGGCCATGCGCAGAACGCACTGGCGATGCGCCAGATGGGGGCAGGGGGCACGGTGCTGTCAATCGACCTCAAGGGCGGCAAGGCGGCGGCTTTCGCTTTCCTGAATGCGTTGCAGGTGGGGGTGATCTCAAACAACCTTGGCGACGCCAAGACCATCGTCACCCATCCGGCCACCACCACCCACCAGCGTCTGCCGCAGGACACCAAAGACCTTTTGGGCATCACGCCGGGGCTGGTGCGGATCAGCGTGGGGCTGGAATATAGCGGTGATCTCAAGGCCGATCTGCTGCAAGCCTTGGACGCGGCGGCGCAAGCCTGACCTGATGTGTCGCGGGCGCGGTGGCATTTTGGCCTCGCGCATCATACATTGAGAGCGACAGACCGGAGGGCCGCGCAATGAACATCGTGACTGAGATGTCCGAGACACCGGACCGCGAGGCGGCGCAATCCGCGCTCGCCACGCTGCGCGCTTGGGCCGAAACGGCCACCCCGGCTGAGATTGCGGCGCTGGACCCGGCCATGGCCCGGATGCTCGCGCCCGCCGAATATCCCGCCCTTAGCCGCGCCTATCCCGAAGATTTCACGGCGGGCGACAACTACCGCGCCAGCCTGCCGGATCTGCAAAACGGCCCCTCCAGCCTGATCCGCGGCGCGCAACAGTTGATCCAGCATGTCGGCATCTCGAACTTTCGGCTGCCGATCCGCTATCGCAGCCGCGAGGGCGGGGATCTGCGGCTTGAGACTTCCGTGACCGGCACCGTCTCGCTCGATGCGGAGAAGAAGGGCATCAACATGTCCCGCATCATGCGCAGTTTCTACCGCCATGCAGAGGCGACCTTTAGCTTTGAGGTGATCGAAGCGGCGCTGGACGATTACAAAGCCGATCTGGAAAGCTTGGATGCGCGAATTCAGATGCGCTTTTCCTTCCCAATGAAAATCGGCAGCCTGCGCTCGGGCCTCACGGGCTATCAGTATTACGACATCGCGCTGGAGTTGGTCGAACAGAACGGCGAGCGCAAGAAGATCGTGCATCTCGACTATGTCTATTCCAGCACCTGCCCCTGTTCGCTGGAACTGAGCGAACACGCGCGCCAGACCCGCGGGCAACTGGCGACGCCGCATTCGCAGCGCTCCGTCGCGCGGATATCGGTCGAGACGCGGGACGAGGGCGATTGCCTGTGGTTCGAAGACCTGATCGAGATTTGCCGCCGCGCCGTGCCGACCGAGACGCAGGTTATGGTCAAACGCGAAGACGAACAGGCGTTTGCAGAGCTTAACGCCGCCAATCCGATCTTTGTCGAGGATGCCGCGCGGCTGTTTTGCGAACAGCTTTTGGCCGATGGTCGGGTGGGCGATTTCCGCATCGTCGCCAGCCATCAAGAAAGCCTGCACAGCCACGATGCGATCAGCGTGCTGACCCAAGGTGAGACCTTTGCCGCGCAGAGCATCGACCCCAAGCTTTTCAACACGCTCTTCCACGTCGGCTGACCCCGGACGGCGCGGCAATCGCGCATTGGTTGTTCGCAGCCCGCGCCGCGCCCCTTTGCGGGGCATTCCGCCTGTCTTAGCGCGGAAATGGTGAATGTCGCCCTGTCAGCCCTGCAAGTCCCGACCAGCGGCTATGCGAAAACGTCGGTTCTGCTGCGGCGCAGCATTGCCTATCTAACGGTCATCGAAATACTGGAAATTGCAAAGGCAATCAGATGACCTACCAGAGCACTGCTCACCCCGCCCACTCCGTCTCTCCCCTCGAAGGGCTGCGGCGCGCCGGCGCCGGTCTGCGCCGCTTTTTCGCGGGGATCGGCCATGGCATCATGATGGGCTCCACCGCCCAACGCCGTTTTGAGCAGGTCCAAGGCCTGCAAGCGAAAAGCGACGAAGAACTGGCCGCCATGGGCATCAAGCGTGACGACATCGTTCACCACGTTTTCAAAGACCTCTACTACATCTAAGACGCCACGGACCGGGGCCAAATCGCGCCCCGGTCCCGTCTCGGCTTGACAGCGACGAGCGGCCAAGCCAACGCTGCGCGCATGTTGGATATACGACCTGTCGGATATGTCGTGGGCCTTTTGGTGGCCGTGCTCGGCCTTGCCATGATCATCCCGATCTTGGTCGATCTGGCCGAAGGCCGGGGCCAGTGGTGGGTCTTTGTCGAAAGCGCGCTGATCACGACGCTGGGTGGCGGTATGATCGCCCTCGCCAGCGCCAATGGAGTCCGTGAAGGGCTCACCATTCAACAGACATTCATGCTGACCACCGGCGTCTGGCTGATGCTGCCGCTCTTCGGGGCCTTGCCTTTCGTGCTGGGCGCGACCGAGGCCAGCGTGACCGACGCGATGTTCGAGGCGATGTCGGGGCTGACGACCACCGGGGCCACGGTGCTGACCGGGTTGGAAGACCTGCCCAAAGGTCTGCTGATCTGGCGCGGCATTCTGCAATGGCTGGGCGGCATCGGTATCGTTGTTGTCGCCATGGTCTTCCTGCCTGAGTTGCGGGTCGGTGGTATGCAGATCTTCAAATCCGAATCCTTCGACACTTTCGGGAAAATCCTGCCCCGCGCGGGGCAGATCGCAACGCAGATTTCGGTGATCTACCTCTGGCTCACGCTGGCCTGCATGCTGAGCTATCTGGCCCTTGGGATGACCACCTTTGACGCGACCGTACATGCGCTGACCACGGTCTCAACGGGTGGTTTTTCCAACTACGACGCCTCCTTCAGCACCTTTTCCGGCCCCGCCGAATATGTCGCCGCGATTTTCATGATCCTCGCGGCGCTGCCCTTCGTGCGCTATGTGCAGCTTATCAACGGCAACCCCGTGGCGCTGCACCGCGATCCGCAGGTGCGCGGCTTTTTCATGACGATGACCTTTCTGGTGGTGATCGTCTTTTTCGTTCTGCGCAGCGGCACGACCTACGAATCCGAGCGGGTCTTGCGGGAGGCGATCTTTAACATCACTTCCATCATCTCGGGCACCGGTTATGCCTCGGCTGACTATATGCAATGGGGCAGCTTTGCCGTGGCGTTGTTCTTTTTCATCGGCTTGATCGGCGGCTGCGCGGGGTCGACTACCTGTTCGATCAAGATCTTCCGCTATCAATTGCTCTTTGCCTCGATCCGCGCGCAGTTGCGGCGGATCCGCTCGCCCCATGGCGTCTTTACCCCGCGCTACGATGGCCGCCCGGTTGGGGCGGACGTGCTAAGCTCGGTGATGTCCTTCTTCATGTTCTTCGTCGTTTCGCTCGGCCTGATCTCGGTCGCGCTGAGCCTCACGGGGTTGGATTTCGTCACCTCGGTTTCGGGGGCGGCGGCGGCGCTGGCGAACATCGGCCCGGGCTTGGGAGAGATCATCGGCCCGGCGGGGAATTTCAGCAGCCTTAATGACACGGCGAAGTGGATATTGATCATCGCCATGTGGATCGGACGGCTGGAGCTGATGGCGGTCTACGTCATGTTCACCGCCAAGTTCTGGCGCGCTTGAAACGCGAAAGGGCGGCGCCGATGGCACCGCCCTTTGTCTTTGTCGTTTGGGGCTGAGCCCGCCGCGTTATTCCCAGCAGCTGACCAAGACGGTCATCCCCTGCGCGCGCAGGGTCAGGTCGCGCGGCGCGATCGGGCCTGTGGCCCCCTGCGCCTGTTTGCTGCCTAGCCCGGCCTCCTGCGCTGCATTTAGGATCACATCGCCATCGAGCGCAAAGCTCACGTCTTCGGGCAGTTTGCGGTCGGCATCCGGTTGGGGCAGCAACATGCCCACGACATGGCCATTCTCGTCAAAGACCGGACCCCCGGCATCGCCGGGCTGGGCGTTGACCGAGAGGCGCTTGAGGTTTTCATCGCCGTTCAGCCCCTTGAGGTCGGACAGCGCGCCAAAGGTCAGGGTCGCGGCACTCAGCACGCCCTCGTAGGAGTAGCCCGCGACGGATATTTCCGATTGCAGGCGCGGGGCCGCGTTGCTGAACTGGGCCACGGCCAGCGGGGCGAGGCGGCTTTCGGGTTTGAGCAGTGCAAGGCCGCGCGCCTCATCGGTGGCGACCACTGTGGCGTCGGTATCGGCGTCCAGCGTCACCCGCCCGCAAGAGGCCACGACTTCGCTGGTGGTGACGACCGCGCCATTGCCATCGATGAAAAAGCCGCTGCGGGCGATCTTGGGCTGGCGGATTTGCAGACCGGCGACCAAATCAATCGCCTGCGCGTCGCTGTTGCCTGCGCCGGCGTCGAGCACGCCGGGCAGACGCGTGAGGCTTTTGGACATCTCGGCCACCACGCGGCGGCGGCGGTCTTCGTCCCCGGCGGGCCAGATCAGCGTGAAGCCCTTGATCTGACCGTTCTCAAGCGAGACCTGCGTCTGGCTGATGATGCTGCCGTTCTCGCCGATTAACTCGAAGGAATTGCGCTTGCGCTCGCGCGGGCCATCCAAGGGGACGATCTCAAGCGTTTGCATGATGTCGTAGAGGCCGTGGAGCGTATCTTGATTGCCCGGCTGGCTGATCAGCAGCACCCGCGCGCCGATGTTGCCACTGCTGTCGTAATGGGCAAAGGGCGGCTCGTAGCGCGCGAAGTCGACCTCGGCGGTGGGCATCATAATCTCGATCCCGGCCTTCTCGTCGCGCACCATTTGCAGGCCCAGCCCGTCCAGCACGGCGTTATACTGCGCCATCAGAGCCGCCCGCTGGCGGGTGGTCAGCACGCCGGTCTGCTCATAGCTGTTGGCCCCCTGCCATGCGCGCATGGAGGCGCGGGTGCCCCGGCCAAAGGCACCGTCAATCGCGGCATCGTAAAAGCCCGCCCATTGCAGGGCGATTTGCAGATCCTTGCGCTCCTGCGCCGAAAGGGCGCGTTCCGAGCGGCGCGCCTCTGCAGGGGTCTCATCTGGTTCGGGCGGGGTGGGGGCCGGGGCGGTCTCGGCCTCTGCGGCTTCGGTTTCACCCTCCGTCCCTGCGGGATCAAGCGGGGTTGTCGTGACATCGGGGGTGCTGCTGCCTGCGGCGGCTTCCTCTGGCGCAACGCCATCCACGCCCACGGGCGCGTCGATCACGCCGGTTTCCAGAACGTTGTCACCCACGGGCCAGAACTGTTGCTGGAACCGGCTGGATTGCTGGATGAAGCTGTCGCGCGGCACCAGACCGTCGCGCACATAGCTGCGCAGCACCAGTTCCGCATCCTCGCGCCGGTAGGGGCCCACGGCGATGCCGTACCAGCCACCGCCCAAGGCAAAGCCATTCACGTCATCCAACAGGGTCTCATAGGCGCGCGCCCGGTCCGTGGCTTCGGCCAAGGACGGCTGCGCCTCGATCTGAACCCAAACGACATCCTCTGCCGATTGCGCCCGCGCAAGGCCCGCCCAGGTCAGGCTCAGGGCCAAGAAGATCGCCACGGGGGCAGGTAGAATTCGCTTCATCGTCACTCAACTCTCGCAAAACCAAATCCGAGCCAGATTACGCCGGAAAGCGGCGCGAATGCCATGCCAAAGGGGGCGAAATTCTGATAAAGCTGTGATTGACCCCCATGGTTTGCAGCCGTAGGAAAGGCGCGCATCATTAAGGGGCAATCACCATGTCTGACGCAGCGCAGAAACCACGCTCTTTCCAAGAGATCATCCTTGCTTTGCAGAGCTATTGGGCGCGGCAGGGCTGCGCGGTGCTGCAACCCTACGACATGGAAGTGGGCGCGGGCACCTTTCACCCGGCCACCACGCTGCGCAGCTTGGGTACCCAGCCTTGGGCCGCGGCCTATGTTCAGCCCTCGCGCCGCCCCACGGATGGGCGCTATGGTGAGAACCCGAACCGGCTGCAGCACTATTACCAGTATCAGGTGCTGATCAAACCCAGCCCCCCCAATCTGCAAGACCTATACCTCGGCTCGCTCGAAGCCATCGGCATCGACATGGCGCTGCATGACATCCGCTTTGTCGAGGACGATTGGGAAAGCCCGACGCTGGGCGCTTGGGGGCTGGGTTGGGAAGTCTGGTGCGACGGCATGGAAGTCTCGCAGTTCACCTATTTCCAGCAGGTCGGCGGCCATGACTGCCACCCCGTCTCGGGCGAGCTGACCTACGGGCTGGAGCGTCTGGCGATGTATGTGCTGGGTGTCGATCACGTCATGGACATGCCCTTCAACAGCCCCGACGCGCCGATCCCGCTGACCTATGGCGATGTGTTCAAACAGACCGAAGAGGAATTCGCGCGCTGGAACTTCGACACGGCCAACACCGAGGTGCTGCTCGATCAGTTCAACGAGGCCGAGGCGCATTGCAAATTCATCCTCGAACAGCCCGCCGAAGACCCCAAGACCGGCAAGCGCATCGTCATGGCGCATCCAGCCTATGACCAATGCATCAAGGCGAGCCATATCTTTAACCTGCTTGACGCGCGCGGCGTGATCTCGGTCACCGAACGGCAAGCCTATATCGGGCGCGTCCGGGCGCTGGCCAAACAATGTGCCGATGCCTTCGTGCAGACCCGTGCGGGCGGCTGGACGCCCGAGGCGGACAGCGCGGCATGAGCGGGAAGATTGTTGGCATCGTGATCCTTCTTTCAGCAGCGATCGCTGGTGCGGCGCTCTATTACCTTCAGATCTACGGCTTTTACCACGATGTGCCCGAGGCCAAGGTCGAACTCGTCTCTCTGACGACGGAGGAGCCGGAGGAGATCGCGGCGGAGAACCTACAGGCCATCGACGCCGACAGTTCCCCGATCCGGTTTCGCGCCTGTTTCGAGCATGACATCAGCCTCGCCATGGCGACCGAGACCTATGAGATGACCGACCATACCGATCCGCGCAACGCGCCGGGCTGGTTCGATTGTTTCGACGCCCCCGCCATCGCGGCCGAGATCGAGGCGGGCAGCGCGCTGACCTTCCTCGGCGGTAAGAACGTGCATTACGGCGTCGATCGGATCGTGGCACTGACCGACGACGGGCGCGGCTATATCTGGCATGAGTTGAACGACTGCGGTGAGAAGTCCTATGACGGCACCGTTGTGGGCGAGGCCTGCCCGGAACGCCCCGCCGACTGATCTTATCCCCGCGCGCGGCCCCTTTCGGCGGAACCTTTTGCCGCTGCCGAACGCTTGTCCCCACATAGAACGGGGGCGAAAATGTCAGAGAAAACACATGAGGGGCTGAAATGGGTGATGCGCGCGGGCTATGGCGCGCGCGGGGTGATCTATACGATCATCGGGGGGCTGGCGCTTTTGGCCGCTCTGAAACGCACCCAAGCCTCGGGTACGAAAGACGCCCTCGCGGCACTGCGGGATGAGCCCTATGGCATCCCCGCTCTCTTTGCCATCGGCATCGGGCTGCTTGCCTATCTGGTCTGGCGGGTCGCCGCAGGTGTGAAGGATGTCGAAGACCACGGCACCGACGCCAAGGGGCTGGTCGCGCGGCTGGGGCAGATCACGACCGGGCTGATCCACGGCGGTATCGGCGTCTCGGTTCTCGCTCTGGCGATGAGCGGCAAGAACTCCGGCGGCAGTTCCGCGCAGGACTGGACGCAAAAGCTGATGGCCATGCCCGCCGGGCGCTATATCGTGGCCGCGGGGGCGTTGATCCTACTGGGCGCAGGGATTTACTACGCCTACAAAGGGCTGAGCGGGAAGTATAAGGGCCATCTGGCCCGCACCCATTTCACCGAAAGCATCGACCCTATCGTGAAGATTGGCCTTGTCATCTATGGCGGCATTCTGGCGCTCGTCGCCTTTTCGCTGGGCTATGCGGCGGTCACGGCCAACCCCGAACAGGCGGGCGGTCTGGGCGAGGCGCTGCAAGACCTGCGCGGCATGGCCTTTGGGCGCTTCCTTTTGGGCGGGGCCGGGCTGGGGCTGATCGGTTTCGCGGTCTATAACTTCGTCGAAGCGGGCTACCGCGTGGTGCCGAAATTCTCCGACCCGGATATCCGCACCTTGTTGGATTAAACGCGGGGCGGGGGGCTAGACCCTCCGCCTAGCACTCGTTATCCAAGCCCCCGATGAGACGCCGCCGTCGCGGCAAGAATTGGGGGCCGCCCGTGCCAGATCTGCTGATTGAACTTTTTTCCGAAGAAATTCCCGCGCGGATGCAGAAACGCGCGGGCGAAGACCTGCAAAAGCTGGTGACCAACGGTTTGGTCGAGGCCGGTCTGACCTATGGCTCCGCCGCCGTCTTCACCACGCCGCGCCGCCTGACGCTGGCGCTTGGCGACATGCTCGCCGCCAGCCCCCGACAAGTGGAAGAGCGCAAGGGCCCCAAGGCCGACGCGCCCGAGAAAGCCATCGAAGGTTTCCTGCGCGGCGCGGGTCTGACGCGCGACCAGCTAGAGGAGCGTGACACACCCAAGGGCAAGGTGCTCTTTGCCAAGATCGAGAAACCGGGCCGCCCCGCCGCCGAGATCGTGGCCGAGGTGCTGGAGCAGACCATCCGCAACTTCCCTTGGCCCAAGTCGATGCGGTGGGGCACGGGTAGCCTCAAATGGGTCCGCCCGCTGCATTCCATCCTCTGCGTCATCAGCGATGAGGCCGGGGCCGAGACGGTGCCGCTCACCATCGACGGCATCACCGCCGGGAACACCACGCGGGGGCATCGCTTCCTCGCCCCCGATGAGATCGAAGTCTCGGGCTTCGAGGATTATCAGGACAAGCTCAGCCGTGCCTTCGTTGTGCTCGACCCCGCCGCGCGGGCTGATACGATCTGGCATGACGCCACCAACATGGCCTTCGCCGCCGGGCTGGAAGTGGTTGAGGACGCAAGGCTTCTGGCCGAAGTCGCGGGCCTCGTGGAATACCCCGTCGTGCTGATGGGCCGCATCGGCGAGGATTTCCTCGGCCTGCCGCCGGAAGTGCTGCAAACCTCCATGAAAGAGCATCAGAAGTTCTTCTCGGTCCGCAACCCGAAGTCGGGGCAGATCGAGCGGTTCATCACCGTCGCCAACCGCACGACCGCCGACGAGGGCGCCACGATCCTCGCCGGGAACGAGAAAGTGCTGGGCGCGCGGCTCTCGGACGCCAAGTTCTTCTGGGACAACGACCTGCGCACGGTCACCACCGGCGCGGGCATGGAGACTTGGGTCAAGGCGCTGGAAAACGTGACCTTCCATAACAAGCTCGGCACTCAGGCCGAGTTGATCGACCGCATAGCGACGCTCTCGCGCGAGTTGGCGCCGCTGGTCGGTGCTGACGCTGACGAGGCCGAGAAGGCCGCCCGCGTCGCCAAGGCCGATCTCAGTTCCGAGATGGTCTATGAATTCCCCGAGTTGCAGGGCCTGATGGGCAGCTACTACGCGCGCAAGGCGGGGATGTCGGATGCCGTCGCGGACGCCGCGAAGGATCACTATGCGCCGCTGGGGCCGTCCGATGACGTGCCGACCGCGCCGGTGTCGATTGCCGTAGCGCTGGCCGAGAAGATCGACAAGCTCACCGGCTTCTGGGCGATTGATGAGAAACCGACCGGAAGCAAGGACCCCTTCGCGCTGCGCCGTGCGGCTTTGGGTGTGATCCGGATTTTGGTTGAGAATGATGTGTCGCTGACACTGAACGACGTACTGGGCCAAAGCGCCGAGATCGTCGGCGACCGTGACGCGGGCCGGGCTGACACTGCCGACATTCTGGGCTTCATCCACGACCGCCTCAAAGTCTATCTCCGCGACCAAGGCATCCGTCACGACGTCATCGACGCCTGCATCGCCATGGACGGCAGCGACGATCTCACCCTGCTGGTCAAACGCGCCCGCGCCCTGTCAGAGACGCTCAAAACCGACGATGGCGAAAACCTGATCCAAGGCTTCAAACGCGCCAACAATATCCTCAGCCAAGCCGAAGAGGCCGATGGCGTGGAATACTCCTTTGGCGCCGATCCGAAGTTTGCCGAGACGGAGGCCGAGAAAGACCTCTTCTCTGCACTCGACAAGGCAGAGGCCAAGATAACCCCGGCAATGGCGGCGCAGGATTTCTCGACTGCGATGGCGGCCATGGCCGAATTGCGCGGGCCGATCGATGCCTTCTTTGAGGCGGTACAGGTCAACGCCGAGAACCCCACCGTGCGGCGCAACCGGCTTAATCTGCTGAGCCGCATTCGCACGATCTGTAGCGCCGTGGCGGACTTGACCAAACTGGACGGCTGACCCCAGAGGGGGCGAGATCCCTTGCCCCTTCTGCCTCAACCCCTATGCTGCACCGGAACGATTAAGGTGCCGCAGTGCAGAACGACCCCCATACCACGCTGGTGACCCCCACCGCGCCGATTGCCAATACCACCCATGGCGGGCGGGCCAAATGCCTGCAACGTCTCGTGCGGCTCGACCTGCCGGTGCCGCGCACCATTGCGCTGTCCTTTGACGCGGTGCAGCAGATCGCGCGGGGCCAGATGCCCGACGTGCAGGCGGTGGTCGATCAGTTCCCGAAGGGTGCGCTGCTTTGCGTGCGGCCCTCCAGCCAAGACCCCGATTGGGGCGGGCCGGGGGCGGTACTGAACATCGGGATCAACGACGCGCTGTTTGAAAGCTATGCTGGCACCATCGGCGAAGGGCCAGCGGCGGCGCTTTATTCGCGTTTCGTGCAGTCCTATGCGGTCAATGTCGCGCGTCTTGATCCGGATATGTTCGACGATGTGAATGGCGATGGCCGCGCGGCGCTGATGGAATCCCTGCGCGCCTATGAGGCCGAGACCGAAGAGCGTTTTCCCCAAGACCCGGCAACGCAACTGGCGGCGGTGTTGCGGTCAATGGCGCGGGCGTGGAATGGCACCTCGGCGCGGCTGTTGCGACAGGCGAAAGGCGCGCCTGCGGATGCGGGGCTGGGTCTGGTGGTGCAAGAGATGGCCTTTGGCGTGGGGCAGGGGCAATGCGGCTCGGGCGTGTTGCAACTGGTCGACAGCGACACCGGCCTGCCGCAGATCACCGGGCGCTATCTGAGCCAGAGCCAAGGCCGCGATGCGCTCGAAGGCGATGCGGCGGCGATGTATCTCACCCGCGATCCGCGCGGGCCATCGCTCGAAGAATTGGTGCCCGAAGCCTTTGCCGAGTTGAAGGATCACGCGGCGCTGATGCGCAAGAGGCTGCGGGCCGAGATGCAGGTCGAGTTTGTGATCGATCAGGGCAAGCTGCATATCTTGGACGGTGTGAAGGTCGCGCGTTCCTCCCGTGCGGCGGTGCGCATCGCCGTGGCGCTGGCCGATGAGGGGATCATCAGCCGCGAGGAAGCACTCATGCGGGTGCAGCCGCGCACGCTGTCGGAACTGCTGCACCGCCAAGTCGACCCAAGCGCCAAGCGTGACGTGATCGGGCGTGGCATCGCCGCCAGCCCCGGCGCGGCGACCGGGCGGATCGTCTTTTCCGCCAGCGACGCGCAGGCCAGTGCCGCGCGCGGGGAGCCTTGCATCCTCGTCCGGCGTGAGACCTCGCCCGAGGATATTCGCGGCATGCATGCCGCCGCCGCCGTGCTGACTGAACGCGGCGGCATCACCAGCCATGCGGCGGTGATCGGGCGCGGCATGGGGCTGCCTTGCGTGGTTGGTGCCTCGAACATGCGCTTTGTGGTGACCCAACGGCAGATCATCGCCCCCGACGGGCGGGTCTTTGTCGAAGGCGATCAAGTTACCGTCGATGGCTCCACCGGGCAGGTGCTGGCGGGGGCGGCCAAGATGCAGGAGGCCGCGCTCGACGATACCTTTAACCGGCTGATGGGCTGGGCCGAGGACGTGGCCGACATTGGCATTCGCGCCAATGCCGACACGCCGACCGATGCCCAGACCGCGCGCAACTTCAACGCCCATGGCATCGGGTTGTGCCGGACCGAGCATATGTTTTTCGAGCCGGGCCGCCTCACCGTGATGCGCGAGATGATCTTTGCCGAAAGCGGCGAAGACCGCCGCGCCGTGCTGGAACGTCTGCTGCCCATGCAGCGCGAGGATTTTACCCAGCTTTTCCGCATCATGCAGGGTCAGCCGGTCTGCATCCGCCTGTTCGACCCGCCGCTGCATGAGTTCCTGCCCTCCGACAAAGCCGGGCAGCGCGAATTGGCCGAGGCGCTTGGCCTTCAGATGTCCGACGTGACGCGGCGTGTGGCGGCGATGACGGAGTATAACCCGATGCTGGGCCTGCGCGGCGTGCGCTTAGGGGTCACGGTGCCCGAGATCTACGAGATGCAGGCCCGCGCCATTTTCGAGGCCACGATCGAGGCCAGCCGCGATGGCGAGCCGGTGGTGCCCGAGATCATGATCCCGCTGGTCAGCGCCCGGCGCGAGGTGGAACTGGTGAAAGCCAGTGTTGATGCCGTGGCCGCCGCCGTGCGCAGCGAGCGTGACGCGAGCTTTACCTACCGCCTTGGCGTCATGGTGGAGACCCCGCGCGCCTGTCTGCGCGCCGATGATATCGCGCCGCATTGTGCCTTTCTCAGCTTCGGAACCAACGACCTGACGCAGATGACCTACGGTCTCTCGCGCGACGACGCGGGGCGCTTCATGTCGAACTACGTGCAACAGGGGGTTTACCCGGAGGATCCGTTCCATGTGCTCGATACCGATGGGGTCGGCGAATTGCTGCAACTCGGGGCGGAAAGAGGGCGCAAGGCGCAGCCCGGAATCACCCTTTCCATTTGTGGGGAGCATGGCGGCAACCCCGAATCCATCGCCTTTTGCCGCGAATCGGGGTTCGATTATGTTTCCTGTTCGCCATTTCGCGTGCCAGTTGCACGTCTGGCCGCCGCCCAACTCGCCATTGCCCACAAGATCGGGTAGGGGCGGCGGGCTCCAGCCCAATTTATACCATAATTCGGCGAGTTTCTGCACATAACGTCTGGTTGGGTTTACCGCCGGGAACCTTTTGGCTATCCGCCCCGCAGCCCTAACAATGATGCGAGGCGCATAATGCGTTTTATCCGGTCGATCTCTTTTGTTCTTTCCATGGCGCTGTGCAGCAGCCCGCTGGCGGTTCAGGCCAGCTCTGAAAGTGCGAGCGATCTTGCGCAGATTGAAATTCAAGGTCTGAAGTCCGCCGGTGCGGCGCGGCTTCAGGAGATGGTCGCACAGCCCGTGTCGGCCAGCGCGACAGATGTGAAATTCTCCACGGCTTGGATCGACAGCCAGCCCAAGGCCGAAGGCAACGCCGAATTGCAGTGCCTTGCCGAAGCGCTGTATTTCGAGGCGCGCGGTGAGACGGTCAAGGGCCAGTTCGCCGTGGCCGAAGTGATCATGAACCGGGTGAAATCCGCCCGTTTCCCCGGCACGCTTTGCGGCGTGATCAACCAAGGGACCGGGCGCAAGTATCAGTGCCAGTTCACCTACACCTGCGACGGCCACAAAGAGGTCATCAATGAGCCGCGCGCTTTTGCCCGTGTCTCGAAAGTCGCGCGTGCGATCATCGACGGCAGCGCGCCGAAGCTGACCAATGGCGCGACCCACTATCACACCACTGCCGTGAACCCCAATTGGGCGCGGGTCTATACCAAGACCGCGCGGATCGGGCAGCACCTCTTCTATCGCCACACATGGAAGACCGCCTCGAACTGAGGGGCGGGATGTGCCTTCGGGTGCTGGCCTGCCGCCGGTGGGCCTGCTAAATGTGCATCGAAGCGCCCCCGGTGGGGCCATTACCCTGATCCGATAGGCGCTGCCGATGTCCGACGACGAAATTCGACTTGCCTTTGCCCACCCTTCCGAGCGGGCAGAGACGATGGCCGGCCCTGAGCCGCGTGATCGTATCTCCCTGCGCGATCATATCGTCGAGGTTGAGATCGGTGCCTTTCAGGCCGAGCGGGACGTGACCCAGCGGGTCTGCTTTAACGTGGTGGTCGAGGTGGCCCCCCTGACGGGTGTGGTGGACGACGATGTCGACCGTATCCTATCCTACGACCGCGTGACCGAAGCCATCGCCGCCGAGCTTGCCGCCGAACGGCTCAACCTTTTGGAAACGCTGGCCGAACGGGTGGCCGACCGTATCCTGATCGAGCCGCAAGCGATGCGGGTTTTCGTGCGGATTGAAAAACTCGACCGGGGCCCCGGTGCCCTTGGGGTCGAGATCGTCCGCGCGCGGGAAGAGGCCGCTTCGCAGGACGCGGGCCAAGAGGCTCCGCAGCCGCGCGTGGTTTATCTCTCCAACGCGGCGATTGCTTCAGCGCGTTTGCCGGGATGGCTGGACCAATTGAAAGCCGCTGCGGAGCCGGTAATCCTCTGTGTCGGTCCCCCCGACACCCCTTTGCCACAGGCCGAGGATGAGAAAGCGCAGCGCCACATTGACCTCTTAGCCATCGAACAGAACGCTTGGTTGCTTTCAACCCGCGATCCGCGGGGCGCGGTGGTCGGCAGCCGGACGGAGTTGGACTGGGCGATGAAGAACGGCCAGATCAGCATCTGGGCGCCTGCGCGGATCGTGCTCGACGCGGTGGACGGCCCCACGGCCCCGCCAAGCGCAGCACCCGCCTTGGCCGCTTGGTTCGCCGAGAGTTCATCGGGCTGCGAATTGGTGCTGATCGGCGCAGACCAGCCCGAGGGCACGGCGCTGCCTATGCGCCTGCTTGACGTCGACAGCGCGGAGATCGTTTGATGACCGACTACCACCGCCCCTTGGTTCAAATCGGCCCCGCGCGGCCCGAAGCTGCGCTGACCCTCGCGGGCGGTTGGGGCTGGTTCACCCATGTTGAAGTCCTGTCGCGGGGGCAGGCGCCGCGCGTGATTCCGGCAGATGCGCTCCCCTACGCCGCGCGCGATGCCCTCACCGCGCCGCGCCCAGCCATCGCGGGTTTGAGTTTCGACCGCCCCCGCGTGATGGGCATCCTCAATGCCACGCCTGACAGTTTCTCAGATGGGGGCCGCCATGCCGACCCGAAGGTCGCGGTTGCGGCGGGGGCGGCGATGCGGGCGGCGGGGGTCGATATGCTCGACATCGGCGGGGAATCCACACGCCCCGGAGCGGAGACCGTGCCGGAGGGCGAAGAAATTGCGCGTGTTCGACCGGTGATCGAAGGGCTGCGGGCCGCCGGGGAGGGGGCGATCAGCATCGACACCCGCAAGGCTGCTGTGGCCGAAGCCGCCGTGGCGGCGGGGGCGGATCTGGTCAATGACGTGGCAGGGCTGACCTTCGACCCGGCGCTTGCGCCCTTCTGCGCGGCGCGGGGGCTGCCGGTCTGTGTCATGCACGCCCAAGGCGACCCGGCCACAATGCAGCGCGACCCGCGCTATGATGACGTGCTGCTCGACGTCTATGACTATCTGGCCGAGCGGATCGCGGCGCTTGAGGCGCAGGGCATCCCGCGCGCAAATATCATCGCCGATCCGGGCATCGGCTTTGGCAAGACGCTGGAGCACAACCTCGCGCTGCTTGCGCGGCTGAGCCTGTTCCACAGCCTCGGGGTGCCGATCTTGCTCGGTGCGTCGCGTAAACGTTTCATCGGCACGATCGGCGGCGGCGCGGCGGGGGAAGATCGCGCGCCCGGCTCCATCGCGGTGGCCCTGGCGGCACTGAACCACGGGGCCCAAGTCTTACGCGTTCACGATGTGGCGCAAACCATTCAATCCATTTTACTTTATCGTTCGGCACTGGCAGGAAAATAGATATGACAAAGCTTTTTGGTACAGACGGCGTGCGGGGCACCGCCAATATTCACCCCATGACCGCCGACATGGCGCTGCGTATCGGTGCCGCCGTCGGGCGCTATTTCCGGCGTGAGAAAAGCGGCGTGCACCGTGTGGTCATCGGCAAAGACACGCGCCTGTCAGGCTATATGTTCGAAAACGCGCTGACTGCGGGCCTCACCAGCACCGGCATGAACGTGTTGCTGCTGGGGCCGGTGCCGACACCCGCGGTGGGGCTTTTGACGCGTTCCATGCGGGCCGATCTGGGGGTGATGATCTCGGCCAGTCACAACCCGGCCAGCGACAACGGCATTAAGTTCTTCGGCCCGGATGGGTTCAAACTCTCCGATCAGGTTGAGCAGGAAATCGAAGCGCTGGTCGCCGAGGGGGTCGAGCCATCGGCGCCGGATCAGATTGGCCGGGCCAAGCGGATCGATGACAGCCGCTTTCGCTATATCGAACGGGTCAAATCCTCTTTCCCGCGGCAGATGCGTCTTGATGGGTTGAAGGTGGTGATCGACTGCGCCCATGGCGCGGCCTACCATGTGGCGCCGATGGCGCTGTGGGAATTGGGGGCGAATGTGATCCCCGTCGGCGTGGACCCGAACGGGTTCAACATCAACGACGGCTGCGGTTCCACCCAGCCGCAATCGGCGGCGGAGGCCGTGGTGGCCAATGGTGCCGATGTGGGCATCTGCCTTGACGGCGACGCTGACCGGGTGATCCTGATCGATCAGAATGGCCGCATCGGCGACGGCGATCAGTTCATGGCGCTGATGGCCGCGCGTTGGGCCGAAGAGGAGCGTCTTGCGGGCAAGGCGCTCGTCGCTACGGTGATGAGCAATCTGGGGCTGGAGCGTTTCCTGAACGACCGTGGTGTGCGGCTGGAGCGGACCGGCGTCGGCGACCGCTATGTGGTGGAGCGGATGCGCGAAGGGGGCTTCAACCTCGGGGGGGAGCAGTCGGGCCATATCGTGATGACCGACTATGCGACCACGGGCGACGGGCTGATGGCTGGGATGCAGTTTCTGGCCGAGATGGTCCGCTCGGGCAAACCTGCCTCGGAACTGCTCTACCAATTCGACCCGGTCCCGCAGCTGCTGAAAAACGTGCGCTTCTCCGCCGGGCAGACCCCGCTGGAAAACGCGCAGGTCAAAGCCGCCATCGCGCAGGCCGAAGGCGATTTGGCGCAGGGTGGGCGGCTGTTGATCCGCAAATCGGGCACGGAACCCTTGGTGCGCGTCATGGCCGAACATGAGGACGCGGCACTGATGGAGCGTGCGGTCAATAGCGTGGTCGAAGCGGTGGGTAGGGTGGTCTCTACAATTTAAGGTTGATGGGTATCTGGTCGGCGTGCATAGTTTGATGGTTTAACTTTATAGGATTTCCCCAATGCGCTTTTCGCTGACTTTCTGCGCCACCCTGTTTCTCGCCGTCCCTGCATTTGCCGATATGAAGGCGCAGGTTCTTGCGCCGTGGAATGGCAAGACTGTCCCCGCCGGCCAGCAATGCACCCTGTTCGGCGGTAAGGGGATGACACCGCCCTTTCAGGTCACCGGTCTTCCCACCGGGACCGCGATGGTCGTGGTCGAGTTCAATGACCGTAGTTATGGCCCTCTGTCCTCCGGCGGTGGGCATGGGACAATCGGCTATAACGTAAAGGGCAGTAGCGCCAAATTGCCCGCGGTTCCGGGGCTGACCGCGAAAATGCCGCGTGGCGTGCAGGTCATCAAAGCGGCAAGGGGGACGGGCGACTACCGATCTGCCGGTTATCTGCCACCCTGTTCAGGGGGAAAGGGCAACAGCTATGAGGCCGTGGTGAAGGCCGTCAACGGTGCCGGAAAGGTGACTGCAAAGACCAAAATGGCCTTGGGACGCTACTGATCCGACGGGTTCGCGGGCGCGTTCGTCGGCCGCGAGCCTACCTCAGCTTCCCCGGAACAACCGTTTCAGCGCGCCGTATTGGCTGAGCCCGACCCCCGCAAGGATCAGCGCCATCGCGTAGAGCAACGACATTGGCAGCGGCTCTGACAGGACCAGCGCGCCCAGCAGGACGGACCAGACCGGCACTTGGTAGTTCACCAGTGACATGAAGACCGGCCCCGCGGTGCGCACCACATAGACCCGCAAAAACGCCGCGCCTGCGGTGGGGATGAGGCCGAGAAAGGCCAGCACGGCCAGTATCTTGGGCGCGGGCAGGGGCGGCGGGCCCTCGCTGAGGAAGGCGGCGGGCAGCATGACCACGGCACCGATCAGCATCAGCACCGTCCCGAGCCCGATCGGATCAACCGAAGGCAGCCGCCGCATGAGGATTGAGCTTACCGCATAACAAGAGGCCGCGGCGACGCAGGCCATACGCCCTGCCGTCTCCATCGCAGCGCCGGTGCTTTCAAACGCCTGCCCGCCGATCAACACGACGACGCCGACAAAACCGATGACAAAGCCGCCGACCTTGCGCGGGGTCATGCGCTCTCCCGGCAGCAGGAAATGGGCCATGGGTAGGACGATCAGTGCGACAGAAGCCATGGTCACCCCAGCAAAGCCCGAGGTCACATATTGCTGCCCCCATGCGAGCAGCGAAAAGGGCAGGGCCGAGCTGATGATGCCGATCGTCACCAGCACGAGGATGTCGGAGGCAGAGGGGCGCGCGGTGAAGAGCGCGAACCCCCGCAGGGCCCAGAGCGCCAGCATCACCACCGCCGCCAACCCGATCCGCGAGGCGGCGAGCCAGAAGGGCGTGATCCCGGTGAGCGCCACTTCGGTAAAAAGGAAGGTGCCCCCCCAGACAAACCCCAAAAGGGCGATCAGCAGCCAGCTTGTCAGCGTGATTTGAGGCGTGGTGTTCATCGGGGCTCCGGCGTAAAGGCAAAGACCCCGGCGCGAGGCCGGGGTCGATGTCGTCTTATCTTTGGGGAGATTTGGCTCAGTTCTTGGCCTTGTCCACCATCTTGCCTGCGGAAATCCACGGCATCATCTCGCGCAGCTTTTCGCCGACCTGTTCTATGCGGTGCTCGTCGTTGATGCGACGGGTCGCTTTAAACGAAGGCTGGCCCACAGCGTTTTCCTGCATGAAGTCACGCACGAATTTGCCGTTCTGGATGTCGGTCAGCACGTCTTTCATGCGCTTCTTGGTCTCGTCGTAGGGCAGGATGCGAGGCCCGGAGACATATTCGCCGTATTCCGCGGTGTTCGAAATCGAGTAGTTCATGTTGGCGATGCCGCCTTCGTAGATCAGGTCCACGATCAGCTTCACCTCGTGCAGGCATTCGAAATAGGCCATCTCGGGGGCGTAGCCCGCCTCGACCAGTGTCTCGAAGCCCATGCGGATCAGTTCGACCAGACCACCGCAGAGCACGGCCTGTTCGCCGAAGAGGTCGGTTTCGCATTCTTCACGGAAGTTGGTCTCGATGATGCCGGAGCGGCCGCCGCCGATGGCGGAGCAATAGCTAAGGCCGATTTCAAGCGCCTTGCCGGAGGCGTCTTTGTCCACGGCCACAAGGCAGGGCACGCCGCCGCCTTTGGTGTATTCGCCGCGCACAGTGTGGCCGGGGCCTTTGGGGGCCATCATGATCACGTCGACGCCTTCTTTCGGCTCGATCAGGCCGAAGTGCACGTTCAGACCGTGGGCGAAGGCGATGGCGGCACCTTCGCGGATGTTGTCATGCACGTATTTCTTGTAAGTTTCGGCCTGAAGTTCATCGGGCATGGTGAACATGATCAGGTCGGCCCAAGCGGCGGCTTCGGCGATGCCCATGACCTTGAGGCCTTCGCCCTCGGCTTTGGCAGCGGAGGCGGAGCCTTCGCGCAGGGCGACGACGAGGTTCTTGGCACCCGAGTCGCGCAGGTTCAGCGCGTGGGCGTGGCCTTGGGAGCCGTAGCCGAGGATCGCCACCTTCTTGTCCTTGATGAGGTTCACGTCGCAGTCGCGGTCGTAGTAAACGCGCATGATCTTGTCCTTTGGTTTGTCTCGTTCTGGGTCTCACCATAGCGAAGTTGCGCCCAGTAGCCATTGTCATCGCAGAGGTATTTGTGAAAGGATGAAGATAGTTATTCGTGGTATCGCTCTAAAACGGAAAAATCATGCTTGATGATCTGGATCGCCGTATTCTGCGCTATTGGCAGGCAGAGCCGAGTCTCAGCCCCGGGGAATTGGCGGAGCGGTGCAATATCACCTCCGGCAAGGCGGCGCGGCGGATTGCGCGGCTGCAAGATCAGGGGATCGTGCAGGGCAGCGGGGTGGTGATTGATTGGGCGGCGCTTGGCTATGCTTTGGAGGTGTCCTTGCGGGTGACCTTGGACAAGACGCAGGCGAATGCTTTTGATGTTTTCACGGCAGAGGCGCGGCAGGTGCCTGAGGTGATCGAGTTGCAGACCTTTTTGGGGCGTGTCGATCTGCGGCTGTCGATCATTGCGCGGGACATGGGGCATTATCAGCAGATTTACCGCAGTCGCATCCTGACCCTGCCGCATATCGCTGAGATTGAGGCGCTGATGCATGTGGCGCGGATCAAGACGCAGGAGGGGCTGCCGCTGTGATCGAGCTTGATGACATTGACCGCGCTTTGTTGCGGGCGCTGGCGCGGGACGCCAATCAAAGTGCCAGTGCCTTGGGGCGCCGTTTGGGCCTGTCGCAGCCTGCGACATGGCGGCGGATCAAACGGCTGGAGGAGGGCGGCGCGATTGCCGGGCGGCGGTTGCGCTTGAATGCCGAGGCTTTGGGTTTTGGCGTCACGGTGTTTCTGGGCATCAAGCTGGCCACGCGCGGGCGGGTCAGTTTGGAGGATTTCGAGCGGGCGGTTTCGGCCATTCCCGAGGTGCAGACGGTGGAACATGTTTTGGGGTTGTTCGACTATCGTCTGCGGGTCGTGGCGCGAGACCTGCCGGATTTCGAGCGTGTGCTCAGGCGTCGGATCATGACCCTGCCCGGCGCGGGGGAGGTGGAGGCCAACGTGCTGTTGAGCGAAGAGCGCCTGCCGGGGCCGCTTTAGCCGCATTTGCCTTTTGCCGTGGCGGGCCATATGCCTTTGCTTCGAATGATGGAGGAAGAACGATGGCATTGCTCGACACGGTAGACCCTTCGGGGCTTGATGAATTCAGCGTGGTCTTTACCGACCGATCGCTCAACCACATGTCGGCGGAGTTTCAGCAGGTCATGCGCGACCTCTCGACCTGGCTGGGTGAGGTCTATAACGCCGATGCCGTGTTGCTGGTGCCCGGTGGCGGCACCTACGCGATGGAGGCCGTGGCGCGGCAGTTCGCGCGGGGGCAGGATGTGCTGGTGGTGCGCAACGGCTGGTTCTCTTACCGCTGGAGCCAGATCATCGAGAGTGCCGATCTGACCAATAGCGCCGAGGTGATGAAGGCGCGGATGCAGGGCAATGCCAGCCCCGCGCCCTTTGCGCCCGCCCCGATCGACGAGGTCACCGCCGCGATCCGCACGCAGAAGCCGCAGGTGGTGTTCGCCCCGCATGTGGAGACAAGCTCGGGCATGATCCTGCCGGATGACTATATCAAGGAAATGGCCACGGCGGCCCATGAGGTGGGCGCGCTGATGGTGCTGGATTGCATCGCCTCGGGCTGTGTCTGGGTGGATATGAAGGCGCTTGGGGTAGATGTGCTGATCTCGGCCCCGCAGAAGGGGTGGAGTGCCTCTCCCTCGGCCGGTTTGGTGATGATGTCGGCGCGGGCCGAGGCGCGGCTGAATGAGACCACGTCGGACAGTTTTGCCATCGATCTGCGCAAATGGCGCGACATCATGAAGGCTTATGAGGCGGGCGGCCATGCCTATCACGCCACCATGCCGACGGACGCACTGCGCGTGTTCCGCGATACGGTGCAAGAGACGCGGGACTATGGGTTTGACCGACTGAAAGAGGCGCAGTGGCGGTTGGGCGAAGCGGTGCGTCAGGTCTTGGCCGACCGCGGTGTAACCTCAGTCGCCGGAGAGGGGGTCGCCGCGCCGGGGGTGGTCGTGTGCTATACTGCTGATCCCGATGTGCAAAACGGCAAGGCTTTCGCCGCCCATGGCATGCAGATCGCCGCCGGGGTGCCGTTGCAGGTGGGGGAGCCGGATGATTTCCGCACCTTCCGTCTGGGGCTGTTCGGATTGGATAAGCTTTATGATGTCGACGCGACCGTGGCGCGGCTGACGGCGGTGTTGGATGAGGTTCTGTAAGACCCTCTGCGCCGCAGTTCAGCGGCGCAGGCCCAGCCCCATTTGCATCAGCATTTTTCGCACCGGGGGCAGGGCGTAGAGCGCGTTGAGCCCTGCCGCCCGCGCGTCTCGCGCAAGCGGGCTGCTGGCTTGGCTGGCGCGGTTCAACAGGTCGATGCCCCGGACCCTGAGCGCGATATCGGCGTGGCGGGCCTTGTGATAGGCCTCCAGCATCTCGGCATCGCCGAGGCGTTCTGGTGCGGCGCGGGCGAGTTCCAGCAGGGTCGCCATATCGGTCAGCGACATGTTCAACCCCTGTGCCCCGATGGGGGGCAGCACATGGGCGGCTTCCGCCACGAGGGCCAGCCGTTCGGCAGAAAGACGTTTGGCCTCTCGGCTGATGATGGGCCAGAGGGCACGGGGGCTGGCGAGGGTGAGCGGGCCGAAGAGATTGGCCGACCGGGCGGTCGCCTCGGCCTCAAAAGCGGCGGGGTCGCGCGTGGCGCGGGCCTGGGTTGCGGGGCCATCGTCCATCCAGACCACGGCAGAACAGGGCATGCCGTCGCGGTCGGGCAGGGGCACGAGGGTGAAAGGACCGCCGGAGCGGTGCACCTCGGTCGAGACGTTTTCATGGGGGATCGGATGGGTCACGCAGAAGGCCAGTGCCTTTTGCCCGTAGCGCCGGGTGGTGACCTCGATCCCGGCGGCTTCGCGCATGGGGCTGTTGCGCCCGTCGGCGGCGATGACGAGCCGGGTTCTGATCCGGCTGCCATCGCTCAGCCCCACGCGCGCTTCACTTTGGCGGGTGAAAAGCGTGGTGGTGCCGGTGCCGGGGCGGAAATCCACGTTCGGCAATTCGTTAAGCCGGGTCAGGATTTCGCGCCGCAGCAGCCAATTGGGAAAGTTCCAGCCGAAGGGTGCGTCAGAGATATCGGCGGCGTCGAACTCGCGGGTCACCCGCGGCGTCGGGTCTTCGCCGCCCGCATCGACGATCCGCATGATTTGCAGGGCGGCGGCATGGGGGGCAAGACAGTCCCAAAGACCCGCGTCCTCCAACAGGCGCCGCGCCGGTTGCAGCAGCGCGGTGGAGCGCATGTCGGCCCCCTTGGCGGCGCCATCGGTGACGGGCGGGGTGGGGTCGACGCAGATCACATTGAAGCCCGCCGCGCCAAAGGCCGCCGCCGCGGTCAACCCGGCGATGCCGCCGCCGGAAATCAGGATATCGCAATCGAAGGTCATCAGCCCGCCACCCGTGTTAAGAATTCGCAAAGATCTTGCGTATGGTAGTGGATGTGATCGCCTTCGCCACGTTCCGGGGCCACATGCACCGTGCGCATCCCCAGAGCGTGGGGCGCGGCGAGGTTGCGTGGATCATCCTCGAACATGGCGGCGGAGGCGGTCTGGAACCCGTCGATGCCAAAGACCTTGTCATAGGCGGCGGCTTCGGGTTTGGGCAGGAAATCAGCGTGTTCGACACCATAGACCGCGTCGAAAAGCCCCGAAAGGCCGCGGGCCTCAAGCACCCGTTCGGCGTAGGGCGCGCAGCCGTTGGTGTAGACGATCCGCCGCCCCGGCAACACGCGAATGGCCTGAGCGAGCAGGGGATCGGGGGTGAGCCGGTCCATCGGGATGTCATGCACCTCGGTCAGGTAGGGGCCGGGGTCGACGCCGTGTTCGCGCATCAAGCCGGCCAGCGTGGTGCCGTATGTCTGCCAATAATGCTGGCGCAGGTGGTTGGCCTCGGCGCGGTCGACCTTGATCGCGCGCATCACCCAATCGACCATACGCGCTTCGATCAGGTCGAAAAGTCGCGCCTCGGGCGGATAGAGTGTCTGGTCAAGGTCGAAGACCCAAGTGGTGACATGAGAAAAAGCATCGCGCGGCATGGCGCAGAGGTAGGCCGAGACGCGCAGCCGCGCAAGCCCTGCCGGGTTGCGCAAATGGTCGCGGTGAGTAAGGTGGCGCAACTTTCAAGGACTGATAGCTGATGCCCGACCCCAAGACCGGCCCGACCGACGCCTATTCGATGATTCTGGAGGCCATCGACATTGGCACCTATCGCCCCGGTGACCGCTTGGTGGAGAGCGAATTGGCCGAGCGTTTCGGCGTCTCGCGCACGCCGATCCGCGAGGCATTACAACGGCTTGAGACGCAGTCTCTGCTCATGCGGGACGGGCGTAGCCTGATCGTGGCCTCGCTGGATCACAACCAGATGGCCGAGCTTTACGTCGTCCGGGGCGAGCTGGAGGGGCTGGCCGCGCGTCTGGCCGCTCGCCATGCCACCGCCGAGGAGGTGCGCGTGCTGCGCGAGATGGTGGATGCCGACAACGCGCTGGCGGGCAATCCCAATGCGCTGGCACGGGCGAATAAACGGTTTCACAAGCAGATCCATCTGGCGTCGCACAACCGCTATTTGGTGCAGCAGCTCGACCTCGTGCACCGCTCTATGGCCTTGATGGCGACTTCATCTCTCGCGGTGGAAGGGCGGGGGGAGATTGCGCAGGCCGAACATAACCGCATCGTGGAGATGATCGAAGCCCGCGATGAGGATGGCGCGGATGAGGCGCTGCGCACGCATATCTCCGTCGCCTTCATGACCCGGTTGAAGCAGGAAGCGGCCCGGCGCGAGGATGATTTTTGAGCCTTTTGCGGGGTTTTACATAGCGCGGCAGAGTATGCCCATGGGCGGTTTTGTCCCAAAAATGTGGGCTGCGATAGAGCTCAAACAGCGCTTTGGCGGCGGCCAAGGCGCCTAATGCGAAGTAGAGCGGGCAGGTGATGACCCACGGTAGCAGATGGCGTTGACCCCGGTTTGAGACCGCGATGGTGGCGACGCAGAAGTTCAGCAATTCCGATAGGATGAACAGCGCGAAGATCGCCGTCAGGACGGGTGGCGCAAGCCAGTCCGTGACCGGGTGATACAGCCCGAAAAAACTCAGCCACAGCGACCAGAGAAGGGGCGCGAGGGCGAATTGCGAAACCGTGGAGAGGAAGATCGCCTGCACGCCAATGAACCGCAGGGGGCCGAGGTCTTTCAGCAGGGCGCGTGGTCTTTGCATATGGACCGCCCAAGTGATGAGATATCCCTTCAGCCAACGGGATCGTTGCCGCACCCAAGGCCAAGGCCGGCAATTGGCCTCTTCATAGGTGATGGTGCGCATCAGTTCGGTCACATAGCCGCGCCGTGCCAGCCGGAGGCCCAGATCGGCATCCTCGGTCACGTTATGGGCGTCCCAAGCGCCGAGCCGTTCGAGGATGTAGCGCCGGAAAAACAGCGTGGTGCCGCCCAGCGGGACGACCAGCCCCAGCCGGGCCACGCCCGGTAGGATCACCCGCCACCAAGTCGCATACTCGATCGCAAAACAGCGGGCCATCCAATTGCCGCGGCTGTTGTAGAAATCCAGAACCCCCTGCAAACAAGCGGTATTTTCGGGCGCGTTGTGAAAGCGGGTGACAATCTGTTCGATCTGGTCCGGCTCCGGCGCATCCTCCGCATCCCAAACGCCGATAATGCTGCCGCGGCAGAAATCGAGCGCGTAATTCAGCGCGCGGGGTTTGGTTTTAAGCGCGCCGGTATCGGGCACTTCGATCACGCTGATCCATGGCGGCAAGGGTGTGCGTGCGATGGTCGCTCGGGTGAGCTTGTCACTCGCTTCGAGGACCAGAACCACCTCCAGCAGCGATTTCGGGTAGGTGAGCCGCGAAAGCCGCGCGATCAGCGCCTGCGCGATCTCTTCCTCATGCAGCAAGGGCACGAGGACCGAGACACGGGGCAGGCGAAATCCCTTAATCTCTGCGGCATTCGGCGGCGACCGTGGGGGCTTGGGCCGGGTGAGAGAGGCCCAAAGGGCCGCGGCTTTGAGTCCGCTGGTTAGCAGCAGAGTGAGCGCGCCACAGAGGAGAGCGATCGTAAGGAGGGCGGAGGGGAAAAGCACCAATAGCGCAAAGAGCGACAGCAGAATACCCCGCAGCGCAAACCGCCGTTTCCAGCTGCGCACGCCCCAGTTTCGACAGCTTTCTGCATCCGCCACGCGGGTGACGGCATGTTCCGCCAGTTCCGCGGCATAGAGCCTGCCGATCTGGGTCTGCACCTGCCGGGGGTCGGCGACGACCAGCACCAAAGTTTTCCCCCGCTCCCCCAAGGCGTTGCAAAGGTGAGGAAAATCCGCGGGGCGACCGCTGGCCACGAAAAGCCGGTCCCCCAGTTCCAGCCATGGCACGGCACCGAATTGCAGACAGAGACGCGCGGGTATCCGAGCCGCAAGACGTTGATCGCAGGGGCTGCGGGTCAAGTCGACAGGTTGGGCGCCATACTGCCGGGCAAGCGCTTTGACGATGTCATCGGAGGCGACCAAGCCTTCGGTGGCCAGAACTTCGCCCAGAGGGGCGTCGATGCGGCGCTGTAGGTCAAGCCCGTGCAGCAGATCGCGCGGGCCAATGACCCCTGCGGCGATCAGATGTTGGCCCAACCGCATCCGGCGGGCGGGCGCGGTGGCCATCCGCGGCGCTGAGAGTTTCAGGCGAAGGTTGCTCATTCCGTGCCCCGTCGAGGTTCCGGAATGAGACTGGCAGGCGACCGTTAATCGAGAGTTAAAAGTCGCCTGTGCAATCAGTGCATGTAGAAAGTTTTACGCGCTGCGCTCGGCCATCGCTTCGCTAAACCGTTCGAACAGGTAGTAGCTGTCTTGCGGGCCGGGGCTGGCTTCGGGGTGGTGCTGGACCGACCAAATCGGGCGGCCATCGACGCGGATGCCACAGTTCGACCCGTCAAAGAGCGAGACATGCGTCTCGCGCACGCCCTCGGGCAGAGATTGCCCGTCGACAGCGAAACCGTGGTTCATCGAGGTGATCTCGACCTTGCCGGTGTCGTAATCCTTGACCGGGTGGTTGGCGCCGTGATGGCCGTGGCTCATCTTAACGGTGGTCGCCCCAAGCGCTAGCGCAAGCATCTGGTGGCCAAGGCAAATGCCAAAGACCGGCAGATCGGTCTTGTCCAAAACCTCGCGGATCATCGGCACGGCATAGGCGCCCGTCGCCGCCGGATCGCCGGGACCGTTGGAGAGGAAGACGCCATCGGGCTCATGGGCCATGATGTCGTCATAGGTCGCGGTGGCGGGCAGCACGGTGACATCGCAGCCCGCAGAGGCGAGGCAGCGCAGGATGTTGCGTTTCGCGCCATAGTCCACGGCGACGACCTTGTGCTTGGCTTCTGTTTGCGGCGCGTAGCCGTCGGGCCATGCCCACCGCATCTCGTTCCAGCGATAGGTCTGGGCGCAGGTCACGTCCTTGGCCAGATCCATCCCTTCGAGCCCGGCAAAATCGCGCGCGGCGGCGACCAGCGCTTCGATGTCGAAGTTACCATCCGGGTCGTGGGCGAGGGCGGCGTGCGGCGCACCTTGCTGGCGGATTGCGCGGGTCAGGCGGCGGGTGTCGACACCGCCGATGGCGATGCGCCCGCGCGACGCCAGCCAATCCGACAGCGGCTGAATGTTGCGCCAGCTGCTGGGCGTGGTGGGCATCCATTTGACGACCATGCCCGCAGCGACCGGATCGCCCGTCTCATCATCTTCGGGATTGGTGCCCACATTGCCGATATGCGGGAAGGTGAAGGTCACGATCTGGCCCGCATAGGACGGGTCGGTCATGATCTCTTGGTAGCCGGTCATCGCGGTGTTGAAGCACAACTCCGCTACGGTCTGGCCGGTCGCGCCAAACCCCATGCCGTAGAAAATCGATCCATCCGCAAGGGCAAGGCAGGCGGTTGGGCGTGGGCGAGCGGGCGCGGACATGGGGCAGTCTCCGGGCAGAAAGGGGCGGGTAAACGGGTGGCAACCTAATCCCGCGCGGGCGCGGGGTCAATAGGCGGAGGGAAATGAGATATCGTTTCAGAACAGGGGTTTACCTATGGTCGCCCCCCATTGCTCCGCAGCGAGAGAGCCGCTAAGCTGCGACCCTTGGATTTAGCGAAACACAGGAAACCACCATGTCATTGCGGATGCGCATCTCGGATGCTTTGAAACAGGCCATGAAAGACAAGGCGGCGGACCGGCTTTCGACGCTGCGGCTTATCAACGCCGCGATCAAGGACAAGGACATCGCCGCCCGGGCCAATGGCAAGGATGAGGGCGTGTCGGATGCCGAGGTGCTGGGCATCCTCAGCAAAATGGCCAAACAGCGTCAGGAATCGGCGCGCGCCTATGAAGAGGGCGGGCGGCTGGACCTTGCGGAGCGCGAGCGCGAGGAGGTCGAGGTGATCGAAGAATTCCTGCCAAGGCAGCTCAGCGTCACCGAAACCGCCGCCGCCGTGGATAAGGCCGTGGCCGATGTCGGTGCGACCTCGATCCGCGACATGGGCAAGGTTATGGGGCTGCTGAAAGAGCGTTATACCGGCCAAATGGATTTCGGCGCAGTGGGCCCGGTTATCAAAGACCGCCTGAGCTGAGCCGCGCTTAAGTTGAAAAAAAACAGAGGGCTGGGCCGCAAGGTCTGGCCCTTTTTAGACATGCTGGTAATTTCCAAATGGTAGAAAAATTTGACTATCAAATGACAAATCGTTCGCCAAGAATCTCTTCATCGTTGCAGGAAACTGGAGATAAACATTGGCAAGAGATAGATAAAATGTGACAATCTTCGAAGTCAATCCATAGGAGAAAATGATGGGCAAAGGACAAGGGAACGGTGGAGGATGGCCCAGTCAAACAGGCAATCCATCTGGTGGTGGCCGCTCAAATGGACCTGCCGGGGGCGGAAAGGGCAAGTAGGCTTGTAAATGCTACTGGCTTCTCCCGTCCATCGGATCGGTAATTGTGAGGTTTTCGTACGAACGGTTGCTTAGCCCGCATTTTAGGAACCGAACGTCCTTGCAGATTTCTGTGAGAGCGTTTTTCAACTAAAATACAAGATGCTTCGGAGCCCACGTCAGTTCAGTACATCCGGTAGGATGCTGGGGCGCTGGGTTTGGCCCTTTTCAGTTCCGCAGATGCCGTGCCAGATCGTCGTAAAGCGCGATCCGCTCTTCTTCGCTGAGAAAGGCACCGATCTCAACCTCGCGGCCTTCGCCGCGTAGGGTGACGTAATGCGGCACGGGGCCGTCATCGTCGTATTTCTTCACTTGGGTCCAATAGCGGTTACAGTCCCAATCCTTGACCTCGCCCTTGGCGGTGGTGTGCACCAGCCGCGCCCTGGTGTCGTCGAGGGTCAGCACCTCTTCGATCTGGCGGGCGCGGTGATTGTGTTGCAAAGCCCAATAGACCGCCCCCAAGGCCAGAAGCACGAAGGGCAGCAGCCCCCAGAGCAGGGCGGTGCCGAGCATGGCGAAAAGCGGAATCATCGCCAGCGTAAAGCTGGCCAACATAAAGGCCGCAAAGCCGCGCGCGGGCAGGGATTGATGCGGCCAAAGGCGCATCTGCTGCGGGTTGGCACGGGGCGGGGTTGTCCATTCGTAGGGCATGGGATCGCTCAGGCTCAGTCAAGAGCCAAGATAGCGGTCGGCTGGGCAATGGCAATGCGGCGCGGAGCCGCGGGAGGGGTCAATCGCCCAGCAAATCCCAGCGGTTTCCGAAAGGATCGCGAAAAACGGCCACTTTGCCATAGGGCTCATGACGCGGTTCTTCTTCGAAGGTCACGCCCGCAGCGGTCAGGCGGTCAAATTCTGTCGCGAAATCCTCGACCTTCAAGAACAGCCAAACACGGCCCGCACCCTGATTGCCGATGGCGGCGCGCTGCGCCTCTCCGTCCGCGCGGGCCAGAACAAACCCCGTCTCAGCGCCCGGCGGGGTGACGCGGACCCAGCGTTTGCGGCCTTGGTCGACGTCCTCGGTCAGTTCGAACCCCATGACGCGGCAGTAAAAGGCGATGCCGGCGTCATAGTCGGGGACGATCAGGGTTATCGCAGAGAGATGCATCGGCTCGCTCCTTGTGGGGGCGCGGCAAGGGGCCGCGCCCGGGGGTGATTCACTCTAACTCTACGAGCAGGTCCTTCGCATCGATCTGGCCACCGGCCTGCACATGCACGGCCTTTACCACCGCATCGCGTTCCGCGTGAAGGCCCGTCTCCATCTTCATCGCTTCGATGGTCAAGATCAGGTCGCCCGCTTTGACCTGCTGGCCCGCCTTCACCCCAACGGAGGCCACGACCCCCGGCATCGGCGCGCCGATGTGATCGGGATTGGCCGCCTCGGCCTTGGGGCGCTGCACCGTGGCATCCTTGACCAGCCGGTTCGCCACACGGATCACCCGCGGCTGGCCGTTGAGTTCAAAGAAGACCTTCACCTCGCCATCCTCACCGGCCTCGGATTCGGCCTGAAGACGGATTTCCAAGGTTTTGCCGGGATCGATCTCGGCCGAGATCTCCGCCCCCGGTTCCATGCCGTAGAAGAAGGTATGCGTGGGCAGGGTGCGCACCGGGCCGTAGACGCGGTGGCGGCCCATGTAGTCGAGGAACACCTTGGGATACATCAGATAGCCGCAGAGGTCTTCGTCGTCGATCTGCATGCCGTCCAACTGCTCGGAAAGCTCCTTGCGCACGGCCTCCAAATCGACAGGTGCCAGATGTTTGCCGGGGCGTTCGGTGTTCGGCGTCTCGCCTTTCAGCACCTTCTTGACGATGCCCGCCGGGAAGCCATTCGGCGGCTGGCCGAGGTTGCCGCGCATCATGTCGATCACGCTGTCGGGGAAGGAGACATCGACATTCGGGTCTTCGACCTGCGCCCGGGTCAGCCCTTGGGAGACCATCATCAACGCCATGTCGCCCACGACTTTGGACGAGGGCGTGACCTTCACGATATCGCCGAACATCTGGTTCACGTCCGCATAGGTGCGCGCCACCTCGGGCCAGCGGTCCTCCAGCCCCATAGAGGCGGCCTGCGCTTTGAGGTTGGTGAACTGGCCGCCGGGCATTTCATGCAGGTAAACCTCGGAGGAGGGCGCCTGCATGCCGGTCTCGAAGGCGGCATAGTGGCCACGGACTTCTTCCCAATAATCAGAGATTTCGCGCACGGCTTTCATGTCGATCCCGGTGTCGCGGTCGGTATGTTGCAGGGCCGAGACCACGGTGCCGAGCGTCGCCTGAGAGGTGTTGCCCGAAAGCGCATCCATCGCGCAGTCGACCGCATCGACGCCCGCCTCAGAGGCCGCGAGGATGGTGGCCGTGGCACTGCCCGCCGTGTCATGGGTGTGGAAATGGATCGGCAGACCAACCTCGGATTTCAACGCCTTGACCAGCGCGCGGGCTTGGGCGGGTTTCAACAGGCCTGCCATGTCTTTCAGCCCCAGCACATGAGCGCCGGCGGCCTTCAGATCCTTGCCCATGTTGACGTAATACTGAAGGTCGTATTTCGCGCGGTCCGGGTCAAAGATGTCGCCCGTGTAGCAGATCGTGCCCTCGCAAATCTTGCCGGATTCGACGACCGCATCCATCGCCACGCGCATGTTCTCAACCCAGTTGAGACTGTCGAACACGCGGAACACGTCGACGCCGGTATTGGCCGCCGTGGCCACGAATTTCTGCACCACATTGTCGGGGTAATTGGTATAGCCCACCCCGTTGGAGGCGCGCAGCAGCATCTGGGTCATCACATTGGGCAGGGCCGCGCGCAGGTCGCGCAGGCGTTGCCACGGGCATTCCTGCAAGAAGCGATAGGCCACATCGAAAGTCGCCCCGCCCCAGCATTCGACCGAGAAGAGCTGCGGCAGATTGGCGGCATAGGCGGGGGCCACCTTGATCATATCAAGGCTGCGCATCCGCGTGGCCAAGAGCGACTGATGCGCATCGCGCATGGTGGTGTCGGTGATGAGCAGTTGCCGCTGTTGGCCCATCCACTCGGCCACGGCCTGGGGGCCCTTTTGTTCCAAGAGGTTACGCGTGCCCATCTGCGGCTCGCCACGCAGCGCGGGCGGCTTGGGATCGCGTACATGGGCGGCGGGCAGGGCATGGCCCTTGGTCTCTGGATGGCCGTTCACGGTGATGTCGGCGATATAGGTCAGCACCTTGGTCGCACGGTCGCGGCGTTGCTCGAACTGGAACAGTTCGGGCGTCTCGTCGATGAATTTGGTGGTGTATTCGTTGCTAAGAAACGTCGGGTGTTTCAGCAGGTTCTCGACAAAGGCGATGTTGGTGCTGACCCCGCGCACGCGGAATTCACGCAAGGCCCGGTCCATCCGCGCAATCGCCATCTCGGGCGTGGGCGCCTTGGCGGTGACCTTGGTCAGCAGGCTGTCGTAGTAGCGCGTGATCACCCCGCCCGCATAAGCCGTGCCGCCGTCAAGGCGGATGCCCATGCCGGTGGCCGAGCGGTAGGCGGTGATGCGGCCATAGTCGGGGATGAAATTGTTCTGCGGGTCTTCGGTGGTGACGCGGGTTTGCAGGGCGTGACCGGTGAGGGTGATGTCCTCTTGCCGCGCCTTGCCCGTCGCCTCGGCCAGCGGTTTGCCCTCGGCGATGAGGATCTGGGCGCGAACGATGTCGATGCCGGTGACCTCTTCGGTGACGGTATGTTCGACCTGTACGCGGGGGTTCACCTCGATGAAGTAGAAATTGCCGGTTTCCATATCCATCAGGAATTCGACGGTGCCCGCGCATTCATAGTTCACATGGGCGCAGATTTTGCGGCCCAATTCGCAGATTTCGGCGCGTTGCTCCTCGCTCAGATAGGGGGCGGGAGCGCGTTCGACGACCTTTTGGTTGCGGCGCTGGACCGAGCAGTCGCGTTCGTAAAGGTGGTAAATGTCGCTCTGTTTGTCACCGAGGATCTGCACTTCGACATGGCGGGCGCGCAAGATCATCTTCTCCAGATAGCCCTCGCCATTGCCGAAAGCGGCTTCGGCCTCGCGGCGCCCTTCGCGGACTTTTTCTTCCAATTCCTTTTCGGACATGATCGGCCGCATCCCGCGCCCGCCGCCGCCCCAAGAGGCTTTGAGCATCAGCGGGTAGCCGACCTCGGCCGCCTCGGCGCGGATCGCGTCCATGTCTTCGCCCAGCACTTCGGTGGCGGGGATGACCGGTACGCCCGCCGCCATCGCGACGCGACGGGCAGAGGCTTTGTCCCCCAAGGCGCGCATCGTCTCGGCCCGCGGGCCGATGAAGGTGATGCCGTTCTTCTCGCAGGCATCGACGAATTCCGGGTTTTCCGACAGCAGGCCATAGCCCGGATGGATGGCATCGGCACCCGCCGCTTTGGCCACGCGGATCATCTCGTCGATGCTGAGATAGGCCGCAACGGGGCCGAGGCCCTCACCGATGCGATAGGCCTCGTCCGCTTTGAAACGGTGCAGGCCCAGCTTGTCCTCCTCGGCGTAGACCGCGACCGTTTTCTTGCCCATCTCATTGGCGGCGCGCATGATGCGGATCGCGATCTCACCACGGTTCGCGATCAGGATCTTTTTAAAATCGGTCACTGGCTGGTCTCCCCTGCTGGTTTTAAAGGCAGCTTAGGGATGCTGCGGTGCAGCGCAAGAGGGCTGTGGCCGTCTTTGTCACATTTCTGCAAGCTTTCCGATCAGAGCGGCGATAGATCAAAGGGGGCGGGGAGGTCGCGCAGGTTTTGTGCGCCCAGCTGTCCCATATTGGCGGTCAGGTCGCGGGCAAGCACATCGATCAGGTGATCGACCCCGCGCGGCCCAAGGGCGGCGAGGGCAAAGTGGAAGGCCCGGCCCAGCATGACAAAATCCGCGCCGAGCGCGAAGGCACGCAGGATATCAAGGCCCGATTCCACGCCGCTGTCAAAGATCACCGGCAGTTTCGTGGCGGCACGAATGGCGGGCAGCGCCTCGGCGCTGGCGGGGGCCGCGTCGAACTGACGGCCTGCGTGGTTCGAGACCCAGATCGCATCGGCCCCGGCCTTTTCCATCTTCGTGGCGTCTTCGGGGCGCAGCACGCCTTTGATCACCAGCGGCCCTTCCCAGTGATCGCGCAGCCAATGCAAATAGTCCCAATCGGGCGCGGTGCGCAGCAGATAGCCCACATGCGCGGTCGGCGGCAGGTTCGCGGTGGCCGTGCCTTCGGTGTATTTGTCGAGCATTTTCATATGCGGCAGACCCCGACGGGCCATGCCCATGGCCCAAGCGGGGCGCATCGCGACCTGCGCCAGCAGCCGTGGGGTCAGTTTGGGCGGGCTGGTCAGGCCAGAACGGGTCTGCCGCTCACGGCGCGAGGCGACCGGCACGTCGACGGTCAGGACCAAAGTCGTGAAACCCGCAGCCTTGGCCCGTGCCAGCATATCGGTTCGAATTTCCGGGTCGCGCGGCGGGTAGAGTTGGAACCAACCATGCGCGCCCAGATGGGGCGCGACATCTTCCGGGCAGGTCGCGGCTACGGTGGACAGGCCGAAGGGGATGCCTGCGCGATCCGCCGCGCGGGCAAGATGGGCTTCGGCATCGGGCCAGATCAGGCCGGACATGCCCAAGGGGGACATGCCGAAGGGCAGGGGGAGCTTTTGCCCCATCAGATCAACGCTGAGATCAGGGGTGAATTCGCCGTGCAACACCGAAGGCATCAGTCCGACACGGTCCAGCGCCGCGCGGTTGCGGTGTTTGGTGGCCTCCGTCCCGGTGGCGGAATCAAGGTATTCCCAAACGAATTTCGGCAGGCGCGACTGCGCGCGGCTGCGAAGGTCCGAAAGGGCGGGGTAGGTTGCATGTAGGTCCATGGCGGCATTTGCGCCAAAGGGTTGCGGTTTGTCCAGATGGTGCGGCTGCGTCGGAGCCGGGGTGAGGGTGCTGCCGTCCGGGTGGGGCGCCGAGGCGCTACTGCCGAAAAACGGACCGGGCCAGCGGTGCGGCCTCGCTTACCTTTCGCACCGGAGGGGTCGGTAGGTTGTCGGCCATATCGACAAGCGCTGCGATGGCTGCTTCGATTTCGTCGCCTTCACTGGCGCTGGCGTCCTCCATGTCGATCAGATGCACGGTCGGATTGGCCTCAGCATCCAGACGTTCCTGCGCGATCGAGCGTAGCTCTTGCATGGTGCTGTCGATGGCGCGGCAGAGCCCGGCCAGCATCCCCGCCGATCCGGTAAGCTTCGCCGGATCGATCAGTCCCTTTTCGGCAGCATCCAGCACCGTCGAGATTTGTTCGAGTTTGAACGAAGATGTCGCCGCGAAATAGCGCACATCCTCGAAAGCGAGGGTATCGCGGTTGTCCCGTTGGACCCGCTCCACAACGATGGCGCTGCCCACCACCCGGTCAAGACCGCGGTAGGATTGCACATAATGCAACGTGGTGTCCCAAATGAGCGGCCCGCGTGGCATATGCAGCATCTCGCGATAGCGGATTTGCCCCGCGTTCGAGACGCAGCGCGCATAGCGTTCATTGACCGCCTCGGCCTCTTCATGGGGCATGAAACTGTGCAGGGGGCGGTTTATGACCTCGCTCATCACCATGCCGCTATGCGCCTCATGGGCGGTGTTGAGAGCCAAAAGTTCGAAATGCCCGCTGTCGGCGTTCAATTCCGCAATGAACATCGGCAGTTTGAACCGGTCAATCTCTCGGCGCAGTACCGAAGTATCATCGTTTCTGAACATGAGCGGTTCCTCTCGTTTATCGTTGTGTCAGCACATTGCCGCCAAAGCATTATCAACGGGTAAAGATTTCCCCCGCATTTTAAATTCACCCGGTTTTGCCCGCAGCGGCGCCAAATCGGGACTTGAATATCTTTCGAAAGAACATTTGAGGAACGTCTCTTTATCTCGTACCCCGGACGCGCTAGATTGCGGGCATGAGTGATTTTGACGAAATGGACGCCTTTGAGGGCGCCTCCCTGTCCGCCCGCGCCATGGCCGCGCGTCCGCAGCCTTATCTGGAGGGGTTGAACCCCGCCCAACGGGCCGCGGTCGAGACGTTGGATGGCCCCGTGCTGATGCTCGCCGGGGCGGGCACCGGCAAAACGCGGGCGTTGACGGCGCGAATCGTGCATCTGCTTAACACCGGGCGCGCGCGCCCGCATGAGGTTCTGGCGGTCACCTTCACCAATAAGGCCGCGCGCGAGATGAAGACCCGCGTGGGCCAGATGCTGGGCAAGCAGGTCGAGGGGATGCCATGGCTCGGCACCTTTCACGCGATCTGCGTCAAGCTGCTGCGGCGGCATGCGGAATTGGTGGGGCTGAAAAGTAATTTCACGATTCTCGATACGGATGACCAGTTGCGCCTGCTCAAACAATTGGTCGCCGCCGAAGGGATCGACGACAAGCGCTGGCCCGCGCGGATGCTGGCGGGGATCATTGACGGCTGGAAAAACCGCGCGCTGACCCCGGACAAAATCCCGAGCGCGGATGCCGGGGCATACAATCACCGCGGGCCGGAAATTTACGCGAAATATCAACGCCGTCTGATCGAATTGAACGCGACCGATTTCGGCGATTTGCTGCTCCATATGGTGACGATTTTCCAGGCGCACCCGGATGTGTTGGCGCAGTATCAGCGTTGGTTCAAATACATCCTCGTCGACGAATATCAGGATACCAACGTGGCCCAATATCTGTGGCTGCGGCTTTTGGCGCAGGGGCACAAGAATATCTGCTGCGTGGGCGACGACGACCAGTCGATCTATGGCTGGCGCGGGGCCGAAGTGGGCAACATCCTGCGGTTTGAAACGGATTTCCCCGGCGCCCATGTGGTCAAGCTTGAGCAGAATTACCGCTCCACCCCGCATATCCTCGCCGCCGCCTCGGGCGTGATCGCGGGCAATGAGGGGCGCTTGGGCAAGACTCTTTGGACCGAAGAGACCGAGGGCGAAAAGGTCCGCCTGATCGGCCATTGGGATGGCGAGGAAGAGGCCCGTTGGATCGGGGATGAGATCGAATCCGCGCAGCGCGGCACGAGGGGGCTCGACCCCTTCTCGCTTGACGATATGGCGATTCTCGTCCGGGCGAGCCACCAGATGCGCGCTTTTGAGGACCGGTTTTTGACCATTGGCCTGCCTTATAAGGTGATTGGCGGCCCGCGATTCTATGAGCGTTTGGAAATCCGCGACGCCATGGCCTATTTCCGCGTGGTCACCAGCCCCGATGATGATCTGGCTTTCGAGCGGATTGTGAACACGCCCAAGCGGGGTTTGGGCGAAAAGGCGCAGCAGAAAATCCAGCGCACGGCGCGGGATCATGGGGTGAACCTTGTCGAAGGCGCACGAATCCTTCTCGCCCATGGCGGGATCAGCGGCAAAGGGGCGGCGCAACTACGGCTTTTGATCGACGGGATCGACCGTTGGTCATCCATGCTGCAAGGCCCGCGGATCGAGATCAGCGAAGACGACTCGGTGCTCGATGATGGTGCCGCGCCGCTGCGGGTGGATTATGGCCCGCCTGAAGTGTCTCATGTCGAATTGGCCGAGATGATTCTCGACGAAAGCGGCTATACCGGCATGTGGCAGAATGACAAAACGCCCGAAGCGCCGGGGCGGCTGGAAAACCTTAAGGAACTCGTCAAAGCCTTGGAAGGCTTCGAGAACCTGCAAGGCTTCCTCGAACATGTCAGCCTGATCATGGATAATGAGCAGGAGGGCGATGGCGAGAAGGTCTCGATCATGACGTTGCACGCGGCCAAGGGTTTGGAATTCCCCATGGTTTTCCTGCCAGGCTGGGAAGATGGGCTGTTCCCCTCGCAGCGTTCGATGGATGAAAGCGGGATGAAGGGGCTCGAAGAGGAGCGGCGGCTGGCCTATGTCGGCATCACCCGGGCGGAGCGGATTTGCACCATCTCTTTCGCCGCCAATCGCCGGGTCTTTGGCCAATGGCAGAATGCGATGCCGTCGCGTTTCATTGATGAGCTGCCCGAAGAACATGTGGATGTGCTGACCCCGCCGGGGCTTTACGGCGGTGGTTTTGGCGCGGCTATGCCGCAATCGGACCTACATGACCGTGCCGCAAGCGCGAATGTCTATAATTCACCGGGCTGGAAACGCCTGCAATCACGCAGCGGGGCGCGGGGCACCAGCCAGCCGCGCGAAAGCCGCAATGTGACGATCGACATGCAAGCTGTCGCCGCCTTTGAGATGGGTGAGCGCGTTTTTCACGATAAATTCGGCTATGGCGAAGTGATCGGCATCGAAGGCGACAAGATGGAAGTCGCTTTCGAAAAAGCCGGGACGAAGAAGGTCGTCTCGCGGTTCTTGACCGGCGGGAAAGACGTACCGTTCTAAATCAAATCTTGCGGTGGGCTGTCAAAAGCCTGCCTAAACAGGGCTTTACAAACAAAAACGACGACACCTTGGGAGGAAGGTGCCGCCGTTTCTATGTCGGCCCGAAGCGTCGAGGGAGGGTCGGCTTCGGGTCTCCTTGCGGGGTCCGCCTCTTTCAGGGAGGAGGAAAGTGACGCGCACCCCGGCTTTCAGACGACAGAACAGGGAGGGGTTCTGACGTCCGATCTCTATCTCTGCTTAGCCGCGGGAAGATTCCCATGCGACGCGGCGCAGTTCGGAACGGCTCAGACCAAGGTCGGCCAGTTCGCGGTTGCTCAACGCGCTCAGACCGTCGAAAGTTTCACGGTACAGACGGTGCTGTTTGTAGCGGGTTGCCAGTGCTTCGAATGCGCCGCCGATACGGGCGAAGACGGAAGTTGTGTTTGCGGTGGTTGTGTTCATGTAAGCCATTTCGGCGCCTCTTTTTTCATCTGTGGATCATCTCGTTGCCTGCTATTTACGCCCTTTCTGCATTTGCACAACGGGCATAAAGTCAATGCCGCTATGCAGAAAGCGCATAGGTTCTGAGTGGCGCAACTAATTGATAAAAAACGGTTTTGCCCGCGCGGCAAAAGGGCGCAGGGTCATAAAACTGTCATATATGGGGAGGGGGGGAAAGGGGCGACGACATCTGGGAGGAGGTAGATGTCGCCGCCAATAACAGACACATCCGGGAGGAGGATGGACGCGTCTGGTCTTTCCAAACTTGCCTGCATCCGGGAGGAGGAGTGGATGCATCCAAGTCTTGGTAAAATCAGACACATTCGGGAGGAGGAAGAATGTGTCTGGTCTTTCCGAAAGCGGGGCGCTTGGCCCTGCCTATGGACCTAAGTTAGCGCTAATTGCTGCGCGTGCACAATATTTCTTTTTGCAATGCTGCTATGCGGCAAAAACATGGTACCCCTGCGTAATCCTTGGGCATTGCGCCTCTTCCCTATGCAAAAAGGGCCGTCCCCTTGCGCTTGGCGCAGAACCTGCCATTTCAGAAGCCGTAATAGAGGAGAATTTGCGCATGTCTGTGACCAAAGCAGAAGTCGAAGCGGCGCTCGCGCGGGTGCAACTGCCCGACGGCAAGAGCCTGCTGTCCCATGATCTGGTCCGCGCGCTGGTGGTCGAAGGCGATAAGGTGCGATTCGTCATCGAAGCGCCCAATGCCGATGTGGCGCGGCAGATGGCACCGTTGCGCGACGCGGCAGAGCAGGTGGTCCGCGATCTGCCGGGGGTGGGTGATGTATCGGTCGCGCTGACCGCGCATGGCCCCGCACCGAAAGCGCCCAGTCTTAAGGTCGGCGGGCATCCCAAACCGCAAGAGGGGCCGATGAAACCCAGCGGCGTGAAGCGCATCCTCGCCATCGGCTCTGGCAAGGGCGGTGTGGGCAAATCTACCGTCAGTTCCAACCTCGCCGTGGCGCTGGCGCGGGCCGGGCGCAAGGTGGGGCTTCTGGATGCCGATATCTATGGTCCCAGCCAGCCGCGCATGATGGGGGTCAACAAGCGCCCCGCCAGCCCCGACGGCAAGACGATCATTCCCTTGCAGGCCCATGGCGTCACCATGATGTCGATCGGCTTCATGTTGGAAGAGGGCAAGGCCGTTGTCTGGCGTGGGCCGATGCTGATGGGCGCGCTGCAGCAGATGCTCGGGCAAGTGGAATGGGGTGAACTGGACGTGCTGCTTGTCGATCTGCCACCCGGCACCGGCGATGTGCAGCTGACGCTTTGCACCAAGTCCGAGCTTTCGGGCGCCATCGTGGTCAGCACGCCTCAGGACGTGGCGCTGATCGACGCGCGCAAGGCGCTCGACATGTTCGCCACGTTGAAAACCCCGGTGCTAGGATTGATCGAGAATATGTCGACATTCGTCTGCCCCGATTGTGGCTCTCAGCATGAGATCTTTGGCCAAGGCGGTGTGGCGGCGGAGGCCGAGAAGATGGGCGTGCCGCTTTTGGGCAGCCTGCCGATTGATCTCGATACCCGTTTGGCCGGGGACAGCGGCACACCGGTCGCCGCGGGCGAGGGGCCGATGGCCGATGCCTATGCCCGGCTCGCGAAGGGCTTGATCGACGGTGGTATGGCCTGACGGGGGCGGCGCGGGCGGTTAGCCCAGCTCGCGCCCTTCGATCAGGTGGCCGTAAAGTGTGGTCAGCATCGAGACGAAAACCAGCCCCTCTATAAGGTAGAGCAGGGAATCTAGCATCAGCCGCAGGCCGGGGTCGGCGGGCAGCAACATGCTGGCGATCACGCCGAGTAGCGTGTTCACCACCGCCAGCAATACGGCCAGCGCCCAAAGCGTGCCGGCCAAAGGCTCGGTCGCGCGCCAGCTGTCGCGGACCGACATGACGTGGCCCAGAGCGGCGGCGGGCAGCACGAGGCTGAGCCGCAGCGCCAGCCAAAGAAAGGCCACCCCCGCCACCAGCCCGATCAACAGCAGTGCCGCCGGGCTCGATCCGGTCAGCCCGCCCAAGAGTAGCATGGCAAGGCCGATGGGGATGGCCGCGAGAAACTGCACGAAACCCAAAACGATGGCCCGCCAGACATAGGCCCAGAACAGCCCCATGCCCGGGCGCAGGGCGCTTCCCTCGTGATCAAGCAAGACATAGCGGTGCCAGAGGATGGCCATCAGCGCATAGCCAAGGATGCCCGCCAGCCCGCAGGCGATCAGGATCAGAAGTTGACCCGCAGGCGGCGGGGCGGCGTTCTCGATCACCTGATCCATGGCCCCAAGCGCATCCCCCGCCAGCAAGCCCGCTGCAGCGGCGGCCCCCATCACCCAAAGCACCGCAGGCAGGATCACCCGCAGCGTGGTTGAGGGCGCGTGAAACAGCATGTTCAGCGCGTGGGTAAATAGAGCCGTGGCTTGGATCATGATGCACTCCCTCCGTTTCGCGCCATTACATGCCGTGCGTGGGCCGAAAGGACAAGATACCGCTGTCGGGAGGAGCTGCGCGGCTGGGAAAGCATGGGCCGCTGGGAGGTCATGGGAAAAGTCGCGGGAATGCATGGGAAGTCTGGGAAATCATGGGCGCCCCTTGCTTCATTGGGGGTCTTGCCCGATTCGCAGCCACGGGAATTGGCGTGCAATTCGAATGCTCTGCGCGCATTCTGCGGAACAGGCAACGAACATGCCCTGTGGATAACTATGTGAGCAAATTTTAGTGGGAAACTGTGGGATATTGTGCAGGTCGCAATTCGTTAACAAGATATAGTGTTCTGGACTTAGATGATCCCAAATTAAGCCACGCCGCGCCCGAAAAGTTATACCAGATGTTGTTCTCACAGCCTGTGCAAAACAAAATATTGGGCGGAAATCCAAAAAATATCTAGACGCCCATCAATTCCCATGGCATCCCTTATGCATCGGATGAGAACGGGACACGGGGCAGCAAACGACCCCAAAATAAATCAAAACCTAGCAGGTTTCATACAGGCACCTCGCTTTCATCAGACCAAAGAGATCCGGCGCGCGAGCGAGCAGACATCCCCCCAGGTGGCGCGCGCAGTCGGACTTCCCCCGCCAAGCTGCGGGACGTGGGCGGCGGGTTGATCAGTGGCAGCAGATCAACCCGCCGTTTCCATTTCCGGGGCAGGGGATTGAGGCGAATAAAGAGTTTAAGCGCAAAGGCGCAAGAGGCAGGGACAACAAGTGAGCCGCAGGTTCAGAGGCGAAAGCCACCACAAAGTCGATACGAAGGGGCGGGTGTCTATCCCAGCCTCTTTTCGGCGTGTGTTGGAGGCTGGCGACCCGAACTGGAAGAACGGCGACAATCCCGAGCTGGTCATCGTCTATGGCGATCACCGCCGCAACTACCTTGAATGCTATACCATGGAAGCCATCGAAGAGGTCGACGCCAAGATCGACCGCATGCCGCGCGGCTCCATGCAGCGCAAGGCGCTTCAGCGTCTGTTCCACGGTCAGTCTTTCCCCACGACGGTAGATGAGACAGGCCGTTTGGTGCTGCCCGCCAAGCTGCGCAACAAGATCGAACTCAACGGCGAGGCGTTCTTTATCGCCGCCGGTGACACCTTCCAAATCTGGAAGCCCGAAACCTATGAGACCGAGGAAGAGGCGTGGCAGCAGGAACTGCCCGACGATGTCGATCCGCTCTCGTTCCTTGATGGTGATATGGAGATCTGAGGGAATGGTTGCTGCCTCTGACCCTTCCGCCCCTCACACCCCTGTTCTGCTGCGCCCGATCCTATCTGCCGTGGCGCCCGTAGAGGGGGTCTGGCTGGATGGCACCTTTGGCGCGGGCGGCTACACCCGTGGCTTGCTTGAGGCCGGGGCCGCGCGTGTGGTGGCCGTCGACCGCGATCCGCTGGCCTTTGAGATGGCGGCGGCATGGGCCGGGGACTATGGCGATCGGATCACCATGCAGCAGGGCGTCTTTTCGCGCATGGATGAATATGCCCAAGACCTCGATGGTGTGGTGCTGGATCTTGGGGTTTCCTCCATGCAGCTCGATCAGGCGGAGCGTGGCTTTTCTTTCATGAAAGATGGCCCGCTCGACATGCGGATGAGCCAGGATGGCCCCTCGGCTGCCGATCTGGTCAACGAGGCCGAGGAAGCGGTGATCGCCAATATCCTTTTTCAATACGGTGAAGAGCGCGCCTCGCGCCGGATCGCCAAGGCGATTGTCCGTGCCCGCGAAGAAGCGCCGATCACCACCACGCTGGAATTGGCCAAACTCGTCGAAGGCTGCCTGCCACGGTCCAAGCCCGGCCAGAGCCACCCCGCAACCCGCAGTTTCCAAGCCCTGAGGATCGCGGTGAACAATGAATATGGCGAACTCTTTCAAGGTCTTATGGCCGCCGAGCGGGCGTTGAAGGCGGGCGGGAAACTGGCGGTGGTGACCTTTCATTCGGTCGAGGACCGCATGGTCAAACGCTTCCTCACCGCGCGTGCCGGGGCCGGGGGCAATGCCAACCGTTTCGCCCCCGCGCTTGAGCAGGCGCCGCCGCAGTTCACGCTGAAATCCCGCAAGGCGATTGGCCCCGACGCGCAGGAATTGAAAGAGAACCCGCGCAGCCGGTCGGCCAAGCTGCGGGTCGCCACGCGCACCGACGCGCCCAGTGGTGAGATTGACGCGAAAACCATCGGCATGCCGATGGTCAGGGGGATCTGAGTGATGCGCACGGTGATGTATATCCTCACCACCATTGCCGTGGTTGGATTGGCCTTCTGGGCCTACCGCGAGAACTACGCGACCCAGCAGGCGCTGAGCGATGCCGACAGGCTGCATGCCAATATCCGCGCCGCCCACGCCCGTCTGGCCGTGCTGCGCGCCGAATGGGCCTTTCAGAACCGCCCGGACCGGCTGCGCGATCTGGCGGATCTGAACTTTGACCGTCTGGGCCTGTTGCCGCTGCATCCCGGCCAGTTTGGTCAGGTCGATCAAGTCGCCTATCCGCCCCAGCCCTTGCTGCCGATCACCGATCCTGTGGATGTCTCGACGATGAATTACGAGGCGCTGAACGGTCTTTTCGAGGAGAAGGTTGAATGATCCGCACCCCGCTGCGCCCGCTGGCCCGCATCCTCGAGGCCCGCGAGAAGGGGGAAAACCCCGACGCGATCGAACGTGAGAACAAGCGCATCCGCCACGAGCAGATGCGCGACAAGGCGCGGATGCGCGCCGAGGGGCGGCTTCTGGTGCTGGGGGTCTGTTTTCTTTGTGCTTTCACCGTGATCGGCGGACGCATGGGGCTGCTGGCCATGTCGGAACCGTCTGAGCCGCGCGGCCATGCGCCGGGGGCCGTGATCTCGGCCTCGCGTGCGGATATCACGGACCGGAACGGCAACCTTCTGGCCACCAATTTCGAGACCCATGCGCTCTATGCGCAGCCGCGCCACATGATCGACCCGGAGATAGCCGCGAAAAAGCTGGTCAAAATTTTTCCCGATCTGAAAGAAGAACGCCTGATTAAGGATTTCACAGGCAAGCGCAAGTTCCTGTGGATCAAGAAGAAAATAAGCCCCGAACAGATGCAGGCCGTGCATGATATCGGCGATCCGGGGCTCTTGTTCGCGCCGCGCGACATGCGTCTTTACCCCAACGGCTCGCTTGCAGCCCATGTGCTGGGCGGGGCGAGCTATGGCAAGGAAGGCGTCCATGCCGCCGAGGTGATCGGCGTGGCGGGGGCCGAGAAGTATTTCGACGACTATCTGCGCGACCCGGCCAATGGCAACAAACCGCTAGAGCTGTCGCTCGACCTCACCGTGCAGGCCGCGGCGGAGCGGGTGCTTTATGGCGGCATGAAGCTGATGAACGCCAAGGGCGCCACAAGCATTCTGATGGACGTGCACACGGGCGAGGTGATCTCGGTCGCCTCCCTGCCGGACTTCGACCCCAACAACCGGCCCCGGCCTTTGACCCAAGGCGATGCCTCGGACAGCCCGCTGTTCAACCGCGCGGTGCAGGGGGTCTATGAACTGGGCTCGACCTTCAAGATTTTCGCAGCGGCACAGGCGGTGGAACTGGGGCTGTTCAACGCCGACACGATCATCGACACCTCCGGCCCGATGAAGGTTGGTGGCTTCCGCATCGGTGAATTCCGCAACAAGAACTACGGCAAGCTGAGCGTTGCCGACATCATCGTGCATTCCTCGAACCGGGGCACGGGCCGGATGGCGCTGGAAATCGGTATCGAACGGCAGCAGGAGTTCCTCAAAAGCCTCGGTTTCTTTGAGCCGACCCCCTTTGAGATCGTTGAAGCTTCGGGCGGCAAGCCGCTCTTGCCAAGCCGCTGGACCGAGCTGTCGAGCGTGACGATCTCCTACGGCCACGGGTTGTCGAGCACGCCGATGCACCTTGCGGCGGGCTATGCCGCCATCGCCAATGGCGGGCGCGCGGTAAAACCCACGTTGCTGAAGCAATCCGCCCCCCAACTCGGCCCCCGCGTCATGTCCGAAGAGACCGCCGCGCAGGCGCGGATGATGCTGCGCAAGGTGGTGACCGATGGCACGGCCAGCTTTGCCGAGGTGCCGGGCTATCAGATCGCGGGCAAGACCGGCACCGCCGACAAGCCCAAGCCCACGGGCGGCTATTACGACGACAAGGTGATCAACACTTTCGCCAGCATCTTTCCCATCGATGACCCGAAATATGTGCTGATCGTCACCTTGGACGAACCGGTGGAAACCTCGGGCCCGAAACCGCGCCGCACGGCGGGTTGGACAGCCGTGCCCGTAGCCGCTGAGATGGTCCGCCGCATCGCGCCTTTGCTGGGGCTGCGCCCCGCTGTTGAACCGATCAACGACGCTGTGCTAACGCTGACCAGCAGCAACTGAAAAGACATCTCTATGACCGACCGGGCCGTACCCCTTTCCTCTCTCGGGCTGACCGCGCGGGCGGGGGCCAACCCTATGATCACCGGCATCGCGGTCGACAGCCGCGAAGTGCGCGAGGGCACGCTTTTCGCGGCTCTGCCCGGCAGCCGTGTGCATGGGGCAGGTTTCATTCAATACGCCCTGCGCATGGGCGCGGCGGCGGTGCTGACCGATGCGGCGGGCGCCAAACTCGCCGCCGAGGAATTGGCGGGCTCGGATGTCGCGCTGGTGGTCTCCGACCTCCCGCGGGAGGCGCTGGCGCGCACGGCGGCGCTTTGGTTCGGCGGCCAGCCCGCCACGATGATCGCGGTCACCGGCACCAATGGGAAAACTTCCGTCTCGACCTTCGTGCGCCAGATTTGGGTTGAAATGGGATTGCCTGCCGTGAACCTCGGCACAACGGGGGTAGAGGGTGCATGGGCCGCCCCCTTGGCCCATACCACGCCCGAGCCGATCACCCTGCACCGCACGCTGGCCGAGGCGGCGGCGAATAGCATCACCCATGCCGCGATGGAAGCGTCGAGCCATGGGCTCGACCAGCGGCGGCTGGATGGGGTGACGCTCAAGGCGGCGGGCTTTACCAACTTCACCCAAGACCATCTGGACTATCACGAGACATTCGAGGCCTATTTCGCCGCCAAAGCCGCGCTTTTCGCCCGTGTCCTGCCCGAAGACGGCACGGCGGTGGTCAATATCGACGATGAAAAAGGCGTCGACATCGCGGCCATCGCCCGCGCGCGGGGCTGTGAGGTGATCACCGTGGGCCGCGACGGGGGCGATCTGCATCTGCAAGGCCAGCGGTTCGATGCCACGGGCCAAGACCTGCGCTTTAGCTGGCGCGGCAAGACCTATCAAAAGCGGCTCAACCTGATCGGCGGCTTTCAGGGCGACAACGTATTGCTCGCCGCCGGGCTGGTCATCGCCTGCGGCGGCGATCCGCAGGAGGTCTTCGACACGCTGCCGCATCTCACCACCGTGCGGGGCCGGATGCAGCTTGCCGCCACCCGCGACAACGGCGCGGCGGTGTTTGTCGATTACGCCCATACGCCCGATGCGGTGGCCACGGCACTTGCCGCCATGCGCCCGCATGTGCTGGGCCGCCTCGTCGCCATCGTCGGCGCGGGGGGTGATAGGGATCGTGCCAAGCGCCCCTTGATGGGGCAGGCGGCGGCGCAACATGCGGATATGGTCATCGTCACCGACGACAACCCGCGCAGCGAAGACCCGGCCAGCATCCGTGCCGCCGTGCTGGGCGGCGCACCCGAGGCTTGGGAAGTCGGCGACCGGGCCGAAGCCATCCTGCGCGGGGTGGAAGCGCTAGAGCCGGGCGACGCGCTGCTCATCGCGGGCAAGGGGCATGAGACCGGGCAGACCGTGGGCGACGACGTGCTGCCTTTCGACGATGTGGAACAGGCCAGCGTGGCCGTGGCGGCACTGGACGGGAGATTGGCATGAGCCTTTGGACAGCGAGCGAAGCGGCGGAGGCCACGGGCGGGCAGGCGCAGGGCGATTGGGCTTGCAACGGTGTCTCCATCGACACACGGACCTTGCAGGCCGGCGATCTCTTCGTCGCACTCAAGGCCGCGCGGGACGGGCATGAATTTGTGGCCCAAGCGCTCAGCAAAGGGGCCGCTGCCGCGCTCGTGACCCATATCCCCGAAGGCGTGGCCACGGACGCGCCGCTGCTGATCGTTGAGGATGTGCAGCAGGCGCTCGAAGCGCTTGGCAGGGCAGGGCGCGCCCGCCTCGGCCCACAGGCAAAGGTGGCGGCGGTGACCGGCAGCGTCGGCAAGACCTCGACCAAGGAGATGCTGCTGGCGATCTTTGGCGATCAAGGCCGGGCCCATGCCAGCGTCGACAGCTACAACAACCACTGGGGCGTGCCGCTGACACTGGCGCGGATGCCGCGCGATACCGATTACGCGGTCATCGAGATCGGCATGAACCACCCCGGAGAGATTGCCCCCCTCGCCAAACAGGCGCGGCCCGATGCGGCGATGGTGACCAATGTCGCCGCCGTCCACCTCGAAGCCTTCAAGGATGTCGCCGCCATCGCGGTGGAAAAGGCCAGCATCTTTGACGGGATGGAGCCGGGCGGCGGGGCGGTGATCAACGCCGACCACGCGCACAGCGATATCGTCTTGGCCAAAGCGCTAGAGCGCGGCCTGCGCGAGACGACCTTTGGTCAGGCAGGGCATCACTACAAGCTGGGCGAGGTCAAGGTTCAGGGCGATGCCACCGTGGCACAGGCCGAGGTTGAAGGCGCGCCGGTGATCTTCAAGATCGCCACGCCGGGGCGGCATTTCGCGATGAACGCGCTTGGCGCGCTGGCAGTGGCCGAGGCGCTTGGCGCGGATCGGGCGCTGGCTGTGCAATCGCTGGGCCGCTGGTCGCCCTATGCCGGGCGCGGGGTGCGTGAGCGCATCCAGCTCGACCCCATAGACACCTATCTGGCGCTGGAATTGATCGACGACAGCTATAACGCCAACCCAACCTCCATGGCCGCCGCGCTTGAGGTGCTGGCCGCCTCGGAAGTCACCCATGACATCGGGCGCGTCAGCAAGGGGCGGCGGATCGCCTTTGTCGGCGATATGAAAGAACTCGGCCCCGAATCTGTGGCGCTGCACGCCGGTCTCGCCGATCTCGAAGCCACCCAAGCGCTCGACGTGGTGCATTGCGTCGGCCCGTTGATGAAAGCCTTTTACGACAATCTGCCCGAACATCAGCGCGGCGATTGGACGGAAACCGCCGAAGAGATGTTGCAAGGACTCCGCGCAAGGCTCGATTCCGGCGATGTCGTGCTGATCAAAGGGTCGCTTTCGATGAAGCTGGGCGGTATTGTTGACGCCATCCGCAAAATGGGCCATCCGGTCCCGACCGCCTGATCGGCGATTCACCCCACATGATGAGTTAGGACGCGATATATGCTCTATTGGTTGACGCTGCTGTCGGATGGCGGCGATTTTTTTAACCTGTTTCGCTATATCACCTTCCGCGCGGGCGGGGCGTTTCTGACGGCATTGGTGTTCGGCTTTATCTTCGGCAAACCGCTGATCGAAGTGCTGCGCAAGCGGCAGGGCAAGGGCCAGCCGATCCGCGATGACGGCCCAGAGGGGCATTTCGCCAAGGCGGGCACGCCCACCATGGGCGGGCTGCTGATCGTGGGGGCCTTGCTGACCTCGACCCTGCTTTGGGCGCGGCTCGACAATCCTTTCGTCTGGCTGGTGCTTTTCGTCACCATGAGTTTCGCCGCCATCGGCTATGCCGACGACCACGCCAAGGTCAGTAAGCAAAACACCGATGGCGTGCCGGGTAAGTTGCGGCTTTTGCTAGGTTTTCTGATCGCGGGCATCGCGGGCTATTGGGCCGCGCAATACCATCCGGCAGAGTTGCAGTACCAGCTTGCGCTGCCGGTGTTCAAAGACACGCTGATCAACCTCGGGGTGCTTTTCGTGCCCTTTGCCATCATCGTGATCGTCGGCTCGGCCAATGCGGTGAACCTGACTGACGGGCTTGATGGTCTGGCCATCATGCCGGTGATGATCGCCGCCGGAGCGCTTGGCGTCATTGCCTATGCCGTGGGCCGGGTCGACTTCACCGACTATCTTGACGTGCATTATGTTCCGGGTACGGGCGAAATCCTGATCTTTACCGCCGGTCTCTTCGGTGGCGGCCTCGGGTTCCTGTGGTACAACGCGCCGCCCGCCGCCGTCTTCATGGGCGACACCGGGTCGCTGGCGCTTGGTGGGGCCTTGGGTGCCATTGCTGTGGCGACGAAACACGAGTTGGTGCTGGCGGTCGTCGGCGGGCTCTTCGTGGTCGAGGCGCTATCGGTGATCGTGCAGGTGCTCTACTTCAAGCGCACCGGCAAGCGCGTCTTTCTGATGGCGCCGATCCACCACCATTACGAGAAAAAGGGCTGGGCCGAGCCGCAGATCGTGATCCGTTTCTGGATCATTTCACTTATCCTCGCCCTGCTGGGTCTGGCGACGCTGAAGGTGCGCTAAGCCCTTAGAAGATCGACCAATCCATGTGACGTGCCAAAAGGGCCAGTGCTTCGGTGCCCTTTTGGCTGTTGCCATAGCGGTTGAGCCCCGGCGACCAGACCGCGATGCTGGCCCGCCCCGGCACGATGGCCAGGATGCCGCCGCCCACACCCGACTTGCCCGGCAGGCCCACGCGATAGGCGAAATCGCCTGAGCCGTCGTAATGCCCGCAGGTCAGCATCAGCGCGTTGAGCCGTCGGATGCGGCTGGGGGCCACCAGCCGCGGCACATCGGGGGCTTCGATCAGGAAGCGGCCCGCCATGGCAAGCTGTTCCACCGTCATCTCCATCGCGCAATGGTGGAAATAGGTGCCGAGCGTGCGTTCCGGCGCGTTGATGAGGTTGCCGTAGCTCGCCAGAAAATGCGCCAGCGCAAAGTTGCGGTGGCCAAAATCGGTCTCCGAGGCGGCGACGGTGTCATTGATGTGGATGTCGTCCGTCCCCGCCGCTTCGCGCACGAAACGCAGGATCTCGGCCAGCGCCTCGCGCGGCTCGCGGTTGCCCAAGACCTCATCCGTCGTCACGATCGCACCCGCGTTGATGAAGGGATTGCGCGGGCGGCCCTGTTCCTGCTCCAACTGCACGATGGAGTTGAAGGCCCGGCCCGAAGGCTCCCGCCCCACGCGGTGCCATAGTTGGTCGCCCGATCGGCCAAGCGCGATGGCCAGCGTAAAGACCTTGGTGATGGACTGGACCGAAAAGGGCACCTGCGTATCGCCCGCCACATGACATTTGCCATCCGCCGTCACCACAGCGATGCCGAACTGCGCCGGGTCCACCTTGGCCAGTTGCGGGATATAGGCCGCCACGTCACCCCAGTGGTCATCCTCGCGCATCATGGCATTGAGGCGCGGCAACACATCGTCAAGGTCAGGTTTGGCGGGGCTGGACATCTTCGGCGGCCTCTGGCTTGTGATGGGCGCATCATGCCCCCATTCTGGGGTCAACGGGTAGCAGGGGATTGCAGATGATTCCAGTACAGGGCTTGGAAGGCGCACGCGTGGCGGTGCTGGGATTGGGCCGCTCGGGCCTGAGTGCGGCGCGCGCGTTGCAAGCGGGCGGGGCCAAGGTCAGCTGCTGGGACGACAACCCCGCCGCACGGGCGCGGGCCGAGCGGGAAGGCTTCGCCTGTGTCGATCTCAACGCCCCCGGTGCCTTGGACAAGATCGCCCGGCTGATCGTCAGCCCCGGCATCCCGCATCTCTACCCCGCGCCGAACCCGGTGGTGGCGGCAGCGCTTGCCGCAGGGGTGCCGGTGGACAATGACATTGGCCTCTTCTTCCAAAGCTTCGCCACGCTGGCATGGGATCACTACGACGTGGCCCCGCGGGTGGTGGCGGTGACCGGCTCGAACGGGAAATCGACGACTTCGGCGCTTATTCACCACATCCTTGAGCATGTCGGGCGGCCTTGCCAATTGGCGGGCAACATTGGGCGCGGTGTGCTGGACCTCGATCCCGCCGTGGATGGGGAGGTCGTGGTGCTGGAGCTTAGCAGCTACCAGACCGAACTGGCGCGCGCGCTGACGCCGGATGTGGCGGTCTTCACCAATCTCAGCCCCGACCATCTGGACCGCCATGCGGGGATGGGGGGCTACTATGCCGCGAAGCGTCGCCTCTTTGCCGAAGGTGGCCCCGACCGCGCGGTGATCGGCGTGGATGAGGCCGAGGGCCGCTTCCTTGCCGGGCAACTCAGCGAGGGGCCGAGCGACGACCGTGTGATCCGCATCAGCGCCGAGACCAAGCTTTCCGGCCCCGGCTGGCATGTCTTTGCCCGCAAAGGGTTCTTGAGCGAATATCGGCGCGGCAAGCAGGTCGGCGCGATCGACCTGCGCGGCATCCAAGGGCTGCCGGGCGCGCATAACCACCAGAACGCCTGCGCCGCCTATGCCGCCTGCCGGGCGCTCGGCCTTGCCCCACGGGTGATCGAGGCGGCGTTTCACAGTTTCGGTGGCCTGCCGCACCGCAGCCAGACCGTGGCCGAGGCGCATGGCGTCCGCTACGTCAATGACAGCAAGGCCACCAATGTCGACAGCGCGGCCAAGGCGCTGGCGGCGTTCAAGAACATCCGCTGGATCTGCGGCGGGCTTGAGAAAGAGGGCGGCCTGAAAGGGTTGGCAGAGGCGCAAGGATCGGTCCGCAAAGCCTATGTGATCGGGCGCGAAGCCGCGCATTTCGCCATGCAACTCACGGCTGAGACCGAAGTCTGCGGCACGATGGAGCAGGCCGTGGCACGGGCGGCGGCAGAGGCCGAAGAGGGCGATGTTGTCCTGCTGGCCCCGGCGGCGGCGAGTTTCGATCAATACGACAGTTTCGAGCGCCGCGGTGAGGATTTCGTGGCGCAGGTGCAGAAGGTGCTGGCGGAGTAGGGCGGTGCCTAGCCCGCAATCGCCCGTGCCGCCGCCATGCCCGAAGACCACGCCCACTGAAAGTTATAGCCGCCGAGCCAACCGGTCACATCCACGGCTTCGCCGATGAAATAGAGCCCCGGCACCTCTCTCGCGGCCATGGTCTTGGACGATAGCCCGTCGGTGTCGACGCCGCCCAGAGTGACCTCTGCCGTGCGATACCCTTCGGTGCTGCCGGGGTGTAGCTGCCAGTTCTCGATGCCTGCGATGAATGCGGAGAGCCGCGCATCCGACCAATCCGCCAGATTGCCCGAAACATCGAACTCTTGCCCCAGATGTTCCACCAGCCGCCCGGGCAGGTGCTGCGCGAGAACGGTGGTAAAGTTCCGCCGCCCCGCGCGTTGCCGCTGGTCGCGCAGCGCGTCCAAAAGGGTGCCTTCGGGGGCGAGGTTCACGGTGATCGGCTCCCCCTCGCACCAGTAGGACGACGCCTGCAAAACGGCGGGCCCAGAAAGGCCGCGGTGGGTGAAGAGCAGCGCCTCGTCAAAGCCCGTATCGCCAGCGGTGACACGGGCAGGGGTGGCGACACCGGCCAGCGGGGCAAAGCGCCCTTCGGCAAAGGTGAAGGGCACCAGCCCGGCCCGCGTTTCGGTGACATTTAGGCCAAACCGCCGCGCGATGTCATAGGCCACCCCGGTTGCGCCCATCTTGGGGATCGACTTGCCCCCAGTGGCGATCACGAGGTTGCGGGCGGTGACTTTCACCGTCTTATCAGGGGTTTGCAGATCAAAGCTGAACTGACCATCGACCTTTGCGAAATTGCTCGCGCTGCTTTTCAACTGCAGTTCGACCCCGGCCTGCTGCATCAAACCGCGCAGCATGGCGATGATCTCTTTCGCGCTGGTGTCGCAGAAAAGCTGGCCGAGGGTTTTCTCATGCCACGCGATGCCATGACGGTCGACCAACTCAATGAAATCCCACTGTGTGTAGCGGGCCAAAGCGGATTTGGCGAAATGCGGGTTCTGGCTGAGAAAGGCCTGCGGTTCGCAATACATATTGGTGAAGTTGCAGCGCCCGCCGCCCGAGATGCGGATCTTCTCGCCCGGGGCTTTGGCATGGTCCACCACCAGCACCCGCCCGCCCGCATGGGCAGCGCACATCATGCCTGCGGCACCGGCTCCGATAATGGCTGTATCGACTTGCATAGGCGCGCTCTGCCTCAATGTGCCGCCCCGGTCAAGAAGACGTGAGACCGGTTGCCGCTTTGCCAAGGCGCCATAGCTGGGGTGCAACGCAACTGACGAAAGGAGCAGAAAATGACCAAACTGACCGCAGAACAGAATTTTCCGAAGATGGACGTGAGCAAGCTCGGCGGCGGCACGCTGACCTTGGGCCAGCCACAAGAGGGGCGCGATTGGCAGTTGGTGGTGGTCTACCGCGGCCTGCACTGCCCGATTTGCAAAAAGTATCTCGCGCAATTGGAAAAGCTGCAAAGCCAGTTCCATGAGATTGGCGTCGATGTGATCGCCGTCTCCGGCGACCCCGAAGAGAAGGCCAAGGCCATGGCCGAGGAAGACAGCCTGACCCTGCCCATCGGCTATGACCTCAGCCTCGACCAGATGGCGGAACTGGGGCTCTACATTTCTGACCCGCGCAGCCCGCAGGAGACCGATCGGCCCTTCGCCGAACCTGCGACCTTCGTCATCAACGACGAAGGCAAGGTGCAGATCATCGACATTTCCAACGCGCCCTTCGCGCGGCCCGAGTTGGAGGGTCTGCTGAACGGCCTCAAATTCGTCCGCGACAAGGGCTACCCGGTGCGCGGCACCCATAAGGCCGCCTGATCGCGCGCGTTGAAGGGGCGAGCTGATCGCCCGGCGGCGGGGCTTGGCAAAGCCCCGCTGACCCCGCCCGCTTTAGCGGGGTGAAATGCACTAGCTTCATATGACAATTCGGGCTATTCTGCCTGGAAGAGACCCCGCAAAGGGGCCGTTGAGGCAGTTAAGGCAGATACCCATGACAGAGATGGTCTATGGCGCGGTCCCGGTGCGGGATGGTGAACCGATCCTTCCAAAATGGTGGCGCACGGTCGACCGTTGGGCTTTGTCCTGCGTGTTGATCCTTTTTGCCGTCGGCATGCTTTTGGGGCTGGCCGCATCCCCGCCCTTGGCCGCGAAGAACGGCTTTGATGCTTTCCACTATGTGCAGCGGCAGGCGTTCTTCGGCGGATTGGCGCTGATCGCGATGTTGCTGACCTCGATGATGTCCCCGGTGCTGGTGCGGCGTCTGGCGGTGTTGGGCTTTGTGGTGGCCTTTGTGGCACTGGCGCTGTTGCCTTTCTTCGGCACCGATTTCGGCAAGGGGGCGACGCGCTGGTATTCGCTGGGCTTCGCCTCGTTCCAGCCCTCTGAATTTCTGAAACCCGGTTTCATGGTCGCCGCCGCATGGATGATGGCCGCCGCGACCGAGATCAACGGACCTCCGGGCAAATCGTGGTCCTTCGCGCTTTGTATCTCCATCGTGCTGATGCTGGCGATGCAGCCCGACTTCGGGCAGGCTTGTCTCGTCCTGTTCGGCTGGGGCGTGATGTATTTCGTCGCCGGCGCGCCGATGGTGCTGCTGGTCGGCATGGCGGGGCTGGTGGTTCTGGCGGGGACCTTCGCCTATTCCAATTCCGAGCACTTCGCGCGGCGGATCGATGGCTTTCTCAGCGTCGATGTCGATCCGACCACCCAGCTTGGCTATGCCACAAACGCCATCCGCGAGGGCGGGCTTTTCGGCGTAGGCGTGGGCGAGGGCGAGGTGAAATGGTCGCTGCCCGATGCGCATACCGACTTCATCATCGCCGTCGCCGCCGAGGAATATGGCCTGATCATGGTCGTCTGCATTATCGCCCTATATACTGTGGTGGTCGTCCGGTCGCTGCTGCGTCTGGTGCGCGAGCGTGACCCCTTCATCCGGCTGGCCGGAACCGGGCTGGCCTGCACATTTGGAGTACAGGCAATGATCAACATGGGTGTGGCAGTGCGGCTTTTGCCTGCCAAGGGCATGACCCTGCCTTTCGTGAGCTACGGCGGCTCTTCGGTGATCGCAAGCGGCATCGCAGTGGGCATGCTGTTGGCCTTTACCCGGACCCGCCCGCAGGGTGAGATCAGCGATATTCTGGGCCGGGGCCGCCGCTGATGGCCGCCCCACTGTTGATCATCGCCGCCGGGGGGACCGGTGGGCATATGTTTCCTGCGCAGGCTTTGGCCGAGGTGATGTTGAAGCGCGGCTGGCGGGTGAAGCTCAGCACCGATGCGCGCGGCGCGCGCTATACCGGCGGCTTTCCCGAAGCGGTCGAGATCACCCAGATCAGCAGCGCCACATTTGCCCGCGGCGGGGTGGTGGCCAAGGCGCTGGTGCCCTTCCGCATCGCCGCCGGTGTGGTCCGCTCGGGCCTCAACATGCTGCGCGACCGGCCATCGGTCGTGGTGGGCTTTGGGGGCTATCCGTCGATCCCGGCGCTCGGTGCTGCTTGGGCGCTGCGCATGCCCCGGATGATCCACGAGCAGAATGGCATTTTGGGCCGCGTGAATGAGATTTTTGCCAAACGGGTTCACGCCGTGGCCTGCGGCATCTGGCCCACCAAGCTACCCGAGGGCGTGCAGGGCTGGCATGTGGGCAATCCGGTCCGCGCCGCCGTTCTGGACCGCGCCGGTGCCGCCTATATCCCGCCGGGTGACTACCCGATGGAGGTATTGGTCATGGGCGGCAGCCAAGGCGCGCGCATCCTTTCGGACGTGGTGCCCCCGGCGCTTGCGGCCATGCCGATGAACATGATCCGCAACATCCGCGTCAGCCATCAGGCCCGCGACGAAGACGGCCAGCGGGTGGCGGACTACTACGCCGAATCCGGCATCAGCGCCGATGTGCGCCCCTTCTTTGACGATGTGCCCCGCCGCATGTCCGAGGCGCAGCTGGTGATCAGCCGCTCCGGTGCCTCCAGCGTGGCCGACCTGTCGGTCATCGGGCGTCCGTCGATCCTGATCCCCTTTGCCGCCGCGGCGGGGGATCACCAAAGCGCCAATGCCCGCGGCTTGGTTGAGGCCGGGGCCGCGATCATGGTGCCCGAACGCAAAGCCAATCCAGATATCATGACCGACCAGATCCTCGCCGTGCTTGAGATGCCCGAAGGGGCAATGCAGATGGCGCGCGCCGCGCTTTCGGTCGGCAAACCCGATGCGGCCGAGACCTTGGCCGATATGGTTGAGCAGCTTGCCGCCCAAGGCACGCTCACCCCCGCAGAAGAGGAACACCCGCAATGAACGCCGCCGCCACCAAACTGCCGACCGATGTCGGCCCGATCCATTTCGTCGGCATCGGCGGCATCGGCATGTCCGGCATCGCCGAAGTGCTTTTGAACCACGGCTACAAGGTGCAGGGCTCGGACCTCAAAACCACCAAAATCACCGTGCGGCTGGCCGAATTGGGCGGGCGCATCTTCGAGGGGCAGGCGGCTGAGAATATCGAAGGCGCGGCGGTGGTCGTGATCTCTTCGGCGATCAAGCCGGGCAATGCTGAGTTAGACGAGGCCCGTCGCCGTGGCTTGCCCGTCGTCCGCCGGGCCGAGATGCTGGCCGAGCTTATGCGGCTTAAGTCCAACATCGCCGTGGCGGGAACGCATGGCAAGACGACGACCACCACGCTGGTCGCAGAACTGCTGGTTGCGGGCGGCATTGACCCCACCGTTGTCAACGGCGGCATCATCCACGCTTACGGCTCCAACGCGCGGATGGGGCAGGGCGACTGGATGGTGGTCGAGGCGGATGAAAGCGATGGCAGCTTTAACCGCTTGCCCGCCACCATCGCCATCGTCACCAATATCGACCCCGAGCATATGGAGCATTGGGGCGACTTCGACACGCTGCGGCAGGGGTTTTTGAACTTCGTCTCAAACATCCCTTTCTACGGGCTGGCGGTCTGTTGCACCGATCACCCGGAGGTGCAGTCGCTTGTGGGCAAGCTCACTGACCGCCGCGTGATGACCTATGGGTTCAACGCGCAGGCCGATGTACGCGCCGTGGGGCTGCACTACAAAGACGGCGTCGCGCATTTTGACGTGCATCTTCAGTCCGAAGACATGGTCATCGAAAACTGCGCCCTGCCGATGCCCGGGGATCACAACGTCTCGAACGCGCTGGCGGCGGTGACCGTGGCGCGGCACCTTGGGATGAAGCTTGAGCAAATCCGCGACGCTTTGGGCAGCTTTGGCGGGGTGAACCGCCGCTTTACCCGCGTGGGCGAGGTGGACGGCGTGACCATCATCGACGACTACGGCCACCACCCGGTCGAGATTGCCGCCGTGCTGAAAGCCGCGCGGCAGGCCAGCGCAGGCCGCGTGATCGCCGTGCACCAGCCGCACCGCTATTCCCGCCTGTCGCATCACTTTGACGAGTTCTGCGCCTGTTTCAACGATGCCGATGTCGTGGGCATCGCCGATGTCTATGCCGCGGGCGAAGAGCCGATCCCCGGTGCCGACCGCGACGGGCTGGTCGCGGGGTTGATCCAGCATGGCCATCGCCATGCCTATGCGGTCGAGGATGCCGAGGCGCTGACGCAACTGGTCCTGCGCGAGGCGCGCCCGGGCGATATGGTGGTCTGCCTCGGGGCGGGTACGATCAGCGGCTGGGCCAATGACCTGCCCGAGGCGCTACGCGCGGCCAAGGGGGCAGCTGCGTGACCCTCGTCTGGCTGTCGATCCTCTGGGTCTTCGCCGCCGTGACCGTGGCCATGCTGCCGCTGCGCTCTCAATACCTGCCGGGGGTGGTTCTGCTGATTGCCGCGCCCTTGCTGATCATCGCCATCGGTGTGACCCAGTCTTGGGCCTATGCGCTTTTGGCGCTGCTGGCGTTCCTGTCGATGTCCCGCAACCCGCTGCGCTATCTCTTGGCGCGGCTGCGGGGCCAAAAGCCGGAGCTGCCGAAATGAGCCTCTCTCTCATCCTCGCCTGCTTCTGGTTCGTGATCGCGAACATCCTTGCCATGACGCCGAGCAAGGATTCCCACTGGCGCAGCGCCTATCTGCTGATCGCCGTGGGCATCCCAATCGTTGGTTTCGTCACCGCGCAGCATGGGCCGTGGCTGGGCCTGCTGGTGCTGGCGGGGGGCTGTTCGGTGCTGCGCTGGCCCGTGGTCTATTTCGCGCGCTGGCTGCGCCGCGGCGCGGGCCGGGTCAAAGGCCCGGCGGAATGACCCTGACGCCGACCCTTGTGGCGCTGCTGTCGGTCTTTGCGGTCTGGATGATCGCCTGTATCTGGACCGGTTTTCGCGCCCGCGTGCTGTGGTTCTTTCTCGTGCTGGCGACAGGCTTTGCCCTCAATGCCACATGGATGGTTTTCGGGCTGGATGCGCGGGTGTTCGAGCCGCATGCGCTTTTGGCGCAGCTTTCCGTCCTATTCTATGCGGTGGGCGGTTTCGGGCTGGGCTGGCTTGCGGGGCGGGTGGCCAAACGCTGGCGCGAGAGCCGCGTCGATCCGCCGTCTTCTTGATGGTTTGCCCCGCCTTATAAATGCGCTAAGTCGGGCGCCATGATTAAGCTCAATATCCCTGACCTGCGCGGCAGGCTGACCCCAAATCGCGCCCTGAGCGACCTGACATGGCTCCGCGTCGGCGGCCCTGCGGATTACCTGTTCCAACCCGCCGATGTGGAGGACCTGTGCCTTTTCATGCGGCGTTTGCCGCAAGGGGTGACGGTTTTCCCCATGGGGGTGGGCAGCAATCTCATCGTGCGCGATGGCGGGCTGCGGGCGGTGGTGATCCGGCTGGGCCGCGGTTTCAACGGGATCGAGGTCGACGGCGATCAGGTGACGGCGGGGGCCGCAGCGCTCGATGCCCATGTGGCACGCAAGGCGGCGGATGCGGGGCTGGATCTGACCTTTCTGCGCACCATTCCCGGCAGCATCGGCGGCGCGTTGCGCATGAATGCGGGCTGTTACGGCAGCTACACGGCGGATCACTTCGTCTCGGCTCAGGCTGTGACCCGCGCGGGCGAGGTGGTGACCCTGACGGCGGATGACCTCAACTTCCGCTACCGGCAGAGCGATCTGTCCCCGGGCGCGGTGCTGATCGGGGCGACCTTTGCGCCGCCCAAAGGCGTGCCGGAGGAGCTGCACGCCCGGATGGAGCAGCAGCTTGCCAAACGGGATGAGAGCCAGCCCACGAAAGACCGCAGTGCCGGCTCCACTTTCCGCAACCCGGCGGGCTTCTCTTCGACCGGGAAGGCGGATGATGTGCATGATCTGAAGGCGTGGAAAGTGATCGACGACGCCGGGATGCGCGGGGCCACCGTAGGCGGCGCGCAGATAAGCCCGAAACACTCAAACTTCCTGATCAACACCGGCGGCGCCACGGCCCATGATCTTGAGACATTGGGCGAAGAGGTGCGAAAAAAGGTTTACGCTTCAAGCGGTATAAGGCTAGAATGGGAAATTAAGCGCGTCGGTGAGAAATTGGGCGATCCGGCGTCGCAAAGCTAAGCCGCGGCGCAGCAGCTAAGCCACGGCAGAAGCAAAGAAAACAACGATAGGGGCCGCAAACGGTCCGAGGCGAAGAGGCACTTTGGTGGGTAAGTCGAGCGGACAGACCCCGACAGTGGCGGTATTGATGGGTGGCCCCTCGGCCGAGCGTGAGGTGTCCCTGTCCAGTGGGCGTGCATGCGCCGCTGCCTTGCGGGAACATGGCGGATATAACGTGATCGAGGTCGAAGCCGATCGCGATCTTGCAGCCGTTCTGACAGATCTCAAACCCTATGCCGTTCTGAATTGTCTGCATGGCCGTTGGGGCGAAGATGGCTGTGTGCAGGGGCTGCTAGAGTGGCTCAAGCTGCCCTACACTCATTCCGGCGTGCTGGCCTCGGCGCTGGCGATGGACAAACAGCGCTCCAAAGACGTGTTCCGCCACGCGGGGCTGCCGGTGTTGGAAAGCGTGATCGCGCCCAAGGCCGATGTGATGGCCGCCCATGTCATGGCGCCGCCCTATGTGGTCAAGCCCAATAACGAAGGCTCTTCGGTCGGGGTGTATCTCGTGGCCGAGGAAAACAACGGCCCGCCGCAATTGTCCGAAGACATGCCCGCCGAGGTAATGGTCGAGACTTTCGCACCGGGGCGTGAGCTGACCACTACCGTGATGGGCGACCGGGCGTTGGCGGTGACGGATATCATCACCACCGGCTGGTATGACTATGACGCGAAATACAAGCCCGGCGGCTCGCGCCACGTGGTGCCCGCCGATCTGCCGCAAGAGATCACCGATCTGTGTTTCGACTATGCCCGCCGCGCCCATGCGGCGCTTGGCTGCAAGGGCATTAGCCGCACCGATTTTCGCTGGGACGAGGCGCGCGGCCCCGAGGGGCTGATCCTGTTGGAGACCAACACCCAGCCCGGCATGACCGCCACTTCGCTCTCGCCCGAGCAGGCCGCGGCCTGCGGCATTTCATTCCCTGAGCTTTGCGCTTGGATGGTGGAGGACGCTACATGCGATCGCTGATCCGCCGCCGCCCGGAAACGGTCAAGGCCGATCCCGCCCCGTCGCGGTGGTCATGGCGGATGCAGCGGTTGATGCTGACACCGGGGTTCCGTTTTGCCCTGCGCGTGGGGCTGCCCTTCACGCTGAGCCTGCTGGCGGGCACGATCTATATGGCGGACGAAGAGCGGCGCGGCACCGTGGTGCAGGCCATCGCCGACGTGCGCGCCAGCATCGAAGAGCGGCCCGAGTTCATGGTCAAACTCATGGCCATCGACGGGGCGAGCGACATGCTCTCGACCGAAATCCGCACCGCGCTGCCGCTGGAATTTCCGCTGTCCTCCTTCGATCTCGACCTGCCGCAGATCCGCGAGAAGATCACCGATATCGACGGGGTGAAACAGGCCAATGTGCGCATCCGCCCCGGCGGCGTGCTGCAGATCGACGTGACCCCCCGCGTTCCCGTGGCCGTTTGGCGCAGCGAAACGGGACTGGCACTGGTGGACAATACCGGTGCCCATGTGGCACGGATCGAGGCGCGGCGCGATCATGCCAATCTGCCGCTGATCGCCGGGGCAGGGGCCGACAAAGCGGTGCCCGAAGCGCTCAAGCTGATCGGAGCCGCGAATGTCTTGGGCGACCGGCTGCGCGGTTTGGTCCGCGTCGGCCAGCGCCGCTGGGACGTGGTGCTGGACCGCGATCAAACGATCATGTTGCCCGAAGAAAACGCGCTGCAAGCGCTGGAACGGGTGATCGCGCTGGAAGGCGCGCAAGAGGTTCTTACGCGGGATGTGGCGCGTGTGGACATGCGGTTGGCGGCAAGACCGACCCTTAGAATGAACGAAGATGCCACCCGCGAATGGTGGCACATCAGGCAGCTTTCCGGCCAGTAAGATGGCCATTGGAATCGGGACAGTAACGAAATGATGGACCTATACGACAGTCAGCGTTCGATGCGGCACATGCGCAAATTGGCGATCCAACGCGGAGTGGTCGCCATTTTGGACGTGGGCAGTTCCAAGATCGCCTGTCTGGTGCTGCGCTTTGATGGGGCGGGGCTTGATGGTGATGGCGGCGATATCGGGTCTTTGGCCGGACAGTCGGGGTTCCGGGTCATCGGGGCGGCGACCACCCGCTCGCGCGGGGTCCGCTTTGGTGAGATTTGCGCCATGGGCGAGACCGAGCGCGCGATCCGCACCGCCCTTCAGGCCGCGCAGAAGATGGCTGGTATCCGCGTCGATCACGTCATCGCCTGTTTCTCGGGCGGGGAGCCGCGCAGCTATGGGCTCGACGCCTCGGTCGAGTTGGAGGGGCAATCGGTCTCGGAGCAAGACGTGGCGCGGGTGCTGGCCGGCTGCGACGTGCCGGAGTATGGCGAGGGCCGTGAGGTGCTGCACGCCCAGCCGGTGAACTTCGCGCTGGATCACCGCAGCGGTCTGGCCGACCCGCGCGGCCAGTTGGGCAACAGCCTGTCGGTGGACATGCATATGCTGACCGTCGACGCCGATACCGTGCAGCATCTGGCCCATTGCATCAAACGCTGTGATCTGGAACTGGCCGGGATCGCCTCCTCCTCCTACGCTTCGGGAATCTCGGCGCTGGTCGAGGATGAGCAGGAGCTCGGTGCCGCCTGTATCGACTTTGGCGGTGGCACCACCGGCCTGTCGATCTTTATCAAGAAACATATGATCTATGCCGATACGGTGCGGATGGGCGGGGATCACGTCACCTCCGACATCTCGATGGGTCTGCAAGTGCCGATGGCCAATGCCGAGCGGATCAAGACCTTCTACGGCGGGGTGCATGCCACCGGCATGGACGACCGCGACATGATCGAGATCGGCGGCGAGACTGGTGATTACGAACACGACCGCCGCACCGCCAGCCGGGCGGAGTTGATCGGCATCATGCGCCCGCGTGTCGAAGAGATCCTCGAAGAGGTCCGCGTTCGGCTGGATGCCGCCGGTTTCGACCACTTGCCAAGCCAACAGATTGTGCTTACCGGGGCGGGCAGTCAGATACCGGGTCTGGATGGGCTGGCCAGCAAGATCCTTGGCCAGCAGGTTCGTCTGGGACGCCCGCTGCGCGTGCATGGGCTGCCGCAGGCCGCGACGGGGCCGGGCTTCGCCTCTGCCGTGGGGCTTGCGCTTTTCGCGGCGCATCCGCAGGACGAATGGTGGGATTTCGACATTCCCGCCGATCGCTACCCGTCCCGCTCGCTCAAACGCGCGGTGAAATGGTTTAGAGACAACTGGTGACCCCAATATCGGGTGAGAAGCCCGAGATAAGGCGGAAACTGGCAAGTTTCTGCCCATATTTAGCGTCAAAACGATGTTTTTTAGGTGACGATGCGGCCCTAGCCCGGTAGGGTCGGGTAAATTTGGTCGAAAAACTCCCGCAGAACGCGGATAACTGGACAGGCGGACAGCACATGACACTCAACCTTTCAATGCCAGGACATGATGATCTGAAACCCCGTATCACCGTCTTCGGTGTTGGCGGGGCAGGCGGCAACGCGGTCAACAACATGATCGAAAAGCAACTTGACGGTGTTGATTTCGTCGTGGCCAACACCGACGCACAGGCGCTGCAGCAGGCACAGGCCGAAAACCGCGTGCAGCTGGGCATCAAAGTGACCGAAGGTCTGGGCGCGGGCGCGCGTGCCTCTGTCGGCGCTGCCGCTGCCGAAGAGAGCATCGAGCAGATCGTCGACCACCTTGCCGGCGCGCATATGTGCTTCATCACCGCCGGCATGGGCGGCGGCACCGGCACCGGTGCGGCCCCGATCATCGCGCAGGCCGCGCGTGAACTGGGCGTGCTGACCGTCGGCGTCGTGACCAAGCCCTTCCAATTCGAAGGCGCCAAGCGCATGCGTCAGGCCGAAGACGGCGTTGAGACGCTGCAAAAGGTCGTCGACACGCTGATCATCATTCCAAACCAGAACCTCTTCCGTCTGGCGAACGAAAAGACCACCTTCACCGAAGCCTTCTCGCTTGCCGATGACGTGCTGTACCAAGGTGTGAAGGGCGTGACCGACCTGATGGTCCGTCCGGGTCTCATCAACCTCGACTTCGCCGATGTCCGCGCCGTGATGGACGAGATGGGCAAGGCGATGATGGGAACAGGCGAGGCCGAGGGCGAAGATCGCGCCATCCAAGCCGCCGAGAAAGCCATCGCCAACCCGCTGCTGGACGAAATCAGCCTGCGCGGTGCCAAGGGCGTGCTCATCAACATCACCGGCGGTCAGGACCTTACCCTGTTCGAACTCGACGAAGCGGCCAACCGCATTCGCGAGGAAGTGGACCCCGAAGCGAACATCATCGTCGGCTCCACGCTGGACGAAAGCCTTGGTGGCCTGATGCGCGTCAGCGTTGTCGCCACCGGCATCGACGCCACCGATGTGAACACCGAAATCCCGGTCCCGCGCCGCTCCATGAGCCAGCCTTTGCGTCAGAACGTATCGGTTGACGATGTGGCGCAGGTGTCCGCCGCGCAGGCGCCGGTCGCTGCCTCCGTGGCTGCCGAAGCGCCGCAGGAAGTTGAGCAGGCTGCCCTGTTCCAAGACCTTCAGCCGACACAGCGTGAGCAGGACCAGTATGAGGACGAGAACGTTGTCGAAGACGACGACGGTCTGCCCGCACCGGCCTACCAGCCTGAGGTCGCCGCATTCGAGCCACGTCAGGAAGAGAACATCGAAGCCGAGCCCGAAGCCTTCGTCGCCCCGCGCGCGCCGACCCCCGGTACACCGTCCCCCGAAGCGCTGGCCCGCCTGCGCGCCGCCGCACAGAAGGCCGCGCCCGAGCAGCACCGTCAGGCCCAGCAGCAGCAGGGTGAGCAGGGCGACAAGGGCCGTTTCGGCATCAACTCCCTGATCAACCGGATGACCGGCCACGCCGAAGGCGAGGCGCAAGCCCGCCCCGCGCGTCAGCAGCCGCCGGTGCAAACCCGCGCCTCTGCCGCCGCGCCGCAGCCGCAGGAAAACAACGATCCCGATCAAGAACGCATCGAAATCCCCGCGTTCTTGCGCCGTCAGGCCAACTGAACTGATCACGATAGATGACGAAAGGGCTGCCTTAGGGCGGCCCTTTTTCTTTTTAGAACAACGCCTTGCCTCCGGGTAAGCGCAGCCGCGCTCAAATGTTGCAGTGATGTTTCAGACCGTTGCAAAGATTGAGTTGAGCAAAACGAACCCGCCCCTTAATCCAGAGTTCAACACACAAGAAGATGTTCGAAGCTTGAGGATGACCCGGTGCAGACAACGATCAAATCAGCGGTAAGTTTTACTGGCACAGGCCTGCACTCCGGTCTGCCTGCGACGGTGACACTGCGCCCGGCGTCGGCCCATCACGGCATCTGGTTCTCGCGCAGCGATGTGGCGGTCGGTGACCGTCTGATCCCCGCCCGCTGGGACGCGGTGAACCGCTCGCCGCTCTGCACCAAGCTGGAAAACCCCACCGGCCTGTCGATCTCGACCGTCGAGCATCTGATGGCCGCCGTGGCGGGCTGCGGCATCCACAACCTTTTGATTGAGATCGACGGCCCCGAAGTGCCGATCCTCGATGGTTCCTCCGTGCCTTTCGTGCGCGGCATCATGCAGCGCGGTCTGCGCCAGCTTGCAGCCCCCGTGATGGCCTTCGAAGTGCTGAAAACCATCACCGTGCAGGATGGCGACGCGGTCGCGACGATCTCGCCCGCCGATACGCTGCGCATCGACTTTGAGATCGACTTTGCCGATGCCGCCATCGGCCAGCAGCGCAAGTCGCTGGTGATGAACAACGGCTCTTTCGCGCGCGAACTCTGCGACAGCCGCACCTTCTGCCGTCAGGCAGATGTCGAGGCGATGCAGGCCAATGGTCTGGCGCTTGGTGGCGAAGCGGGTGAGAACGCGGTGGTTTTCGACGGCGATGCCGTGGTCAGCCCCGGCGGCCTGCGCCACGCGGATGAGCCTGTGCGCCACAAGATGCTCGATGCGCTCGGCGATCTGGCGTTGGCCGGGGCACCGCTCTTGGGCCATTACGAAGGCAAACGCGCGGGCCATTCGCTGACCAACACGCTGCTGCGCGCGCTCTTTGCCACGCCGGACGCCGTGCGTCTGGTGGCCTGCGATGCGGCGCAAACGGCGCGGCTGCCCGGCTCCGGTCTGATTTGGGACGAAATCCCGCAGGTTGCCTGATCCCGGGGCAGGGGAGCAGTACCGCAAAGCGCAGGGCGCTTAGGCGGCGAAGTGCCATTGAACGCCCTGCCAATGCCTTGTATTCACTAAGCCGAAGTGACAAGCCTGACCCAGCGATGCGCCACCGCGCAGCCGCCTGCGGACGGGGGCGGAATGGGCGTTTTGCAACGCAGTTTATTGTGCTAGTCACATGCGCAAGAGGGTCAAAGACCATGGGTTGGACGATGCAAGGGGTGCGGGCATGACGGTAGCGGGATCGCGCAAGCGGACGATCAGTGCGGTGCTTCTGGTCGCGACATTGGCAGCCTGCGGCGGTGGTGACGGACGCTCTGACGGGAACTTCTTCAACCCGCAGGAAATCCCGCTTGAAACCTATTCGGCCGAGCAGATTTTCGAGCGCGGCGAATATGAGCTGACCAACAACAACCCCGGCGAAGCGGCATTCTATTTCGCCGAGATCGAGCGTCTCTATCCCTATTCCGAATGGGCCAAACGCGCCCTGATCATGCAGGCTTTCGCCTATCACAAGGATCAGGACTATCCCAACAGCCGCTCCGCCGCGCAGCGGTTCATTGATTTCTACCCCGCCGATGACGATGCCGCCTATGCGCAGTACCTCTTGGCGCTGAGCTATTACGATCAGATCGACGAAGTGGGCCGCGATCAGGGGCTGACCTTCCAAGCGTTGCAATCCCTGCGCGCCGTGATCGAAGGCTACCCGGACAGCGAATATGCCCGTTCCGCGATCCTGAAATTTGATCTCGCCTTCGACCATCTGGCGGGCAAGGAGATGGAGATCGGCCGTTACTATCTGCGCCGCGATCACTACACCGCCGCGATCAACCGCTTCCGCGTGGTGGTCGAGGATTTCCAGACAACGACACACACTGCCGAAGCGCTGCACCGTCTCGTGGAATCCTATCTCTCGCTGGGTCTGAACCATGAGGCGCAGACGGCGGGGGCCATCCTCGGCCACAACTACCGTGGCTCTGAATGGTATGAGGACAGCTACAAACTGCTGACCGGGCGCGGCCTTGAGCCTGCCTTCTACAAAGACAATTGGCTGGGTGCAGCCTATCGCCAGACCATCAAGGGCGAGTGGCTTTAAGGGGGGTGGGATCGCCCACCCGACGGTTCTAGATGCTGCGCGGACTTGATATTTCAGACATGCTGATCATCGACCGGCTGGAGCTTGGCTTCCAGCCGGGGCTGAACGTGCTGACCGGTGAGACGGGCGCGGGCAAGTCGATCCTATTGGATTCGCTCGGCTTCGTTCTGGGCTGGCGCGGGCGTGCCGATCTGGTGCGCCAAGGGGCAGAACAGGGTGAGGTGACCGCTTGGTTCGATCTGCCGCCCGGCCACCCGGCCCATGCGGTGCTGGAAGAGGCGGGACTGCCTGCCGGAGACGAATTGATCCTGCGCCGCATCAACACCTCCGACGGGCGCAAGACCGCTTGGGTCAATGACCGTCGCTGTTCGGGTGAGGTGCTGCGCCGCCTGTCGGAGACATTGGTGGAACTGCACGGCCAACATGATGACCGCGGCCTGCTGAACCCACGCGGCCACCGTGCAATCCTCGACGACTACGCCGGGAATGCCCGGGCGATTGCCAAGCTGCGCGAGGCGTGGAACGCCCTCGGCGCCGCCCGCAAAGCCGCCGCCGCCGCTGCCGCCGAACGCGAGGCCATCGCCGCTGAGGAAGAGTTCCTGCGCCACGCCGTGGCTGAGTTGGACAAGCTTGACCCCGAAGCGGGAGAGGAGGCCACCCTCGACACCCGCCGCCGCCAGATGCAGGGGGCCGAGAAAATCCGCCGTGATGTGGTCAACGCTTATGAGTTGTTGGGCCAAGGCGGGGCAGAGACGGCCATGGGCGACGCGCTGCGCTGGCTCGACGGGGTGGCCGACAAGGCCGAAGGCGCGCTGGAGGGCCCGCTCGCCGCGCTCAACCGCGCCATGGTGGAATTGGACGAGGCGATGTCCGGCGTGGCCGATGCGATCGACGGCATGTCGTTTGACCCCTATGAGTTGGAAGCCTGCGAAGAGCGGCTTTTTGCAATCCGCGGCTTGGCGCGCAAACATGACGTGCAGCCCGATGAACTGGCCGGTTTCGCCGACACGCTGCGCGCCAAGCTCGACGCGCTCGATGCAGGCGAAGCGGCGCAGCAGGGGCTGGAGAAAGCCGTTCGCGATGCGCAGGTGCTTTACGACGAACGGGCCACCGCGCTGACCGAGAAGCGCCGCAAGGCCGCAGCCAAGCTCGACAAATCCGTGGCGGCAGAGCTTGCCCCGCTCAAGATGGAGCGCGCGGTTTTCCAGACGCAGTTGACCGAAGAACCCGCAGGCCCCGAAGGGCGCGATGCGGTCTCCTTTACCGTCGCCACGAACCCCGGCGCGCCTGCCGGGCCCTTGGGCAAGATCGCCTCGGGCGGGGAACTCAGCCGGTTCCTCTTGGCGCTGAAGGTTTGTCTGACCCAGACCCAATCCGGCCTCACCCTAATCTTTGACGAGATCGACCGTGGGGTAGGGGGCGCCACCGCCGATGCCGTGGGCCGCCGCCTGAAGGCATTGGCCGCCGAGGGGCAGGTCTTGGTCGTCACCCATTCGCCGCAGGTCGCAGCCCTTGGCGCGCATCACTGGCGTGTGGCGAAATCGGTGACCAAGGGCATGACCACCTCCACCGTCACCCCCCTTGCCGCCGAAGAGCGCGTTGATGAAGTCGCCCGAATGCTCGCGGGCGATACGATTACAGATGCGGCCCGTGCGGCGGCGGAGGCATTGCTCAACGGGCAACAGGGCGCGACGACTTCTTAAATGGCGGTTTTACCCAAGGTCAGCTTGCCCTAGACAGAAAGGGTTCAACTGGTCTTAGTCCCATGCCTTCGCAAGATAACGCTTTCTTTTCCCAACAACTTCAGCAGGCGCTCGGCGGCTGCAAACAGGGCTGGACGGTGCTGCGCACCCGCGGGCCGGGGAAGGTCACATTCTGGTTTATCGCGCTGCTGGTGGGCATCGCCGCGGGCTTTGCCGCCCTGTTCTTTCGCAAGGGGATCAACTGGTTGCAGGCCACGCTTTACGGTACGGACGATGTGCAATTCCTGCACAGTTTCCTTGCCGGGCTGCCGTGGTATTGGGTGGTGCTGATCCCGACCTTGGGCGGGTTGCTTGTGGGGTTGATCTTGCACCGTTTCACCCGCGACGGGCGCGCGCGCAGCGTGGGCGATGTGATCCTCGGCGCCGCCATGCACGACGGCCGGGTCGAGACCCGTGCCGGGGTGGCCTCGGCCCTGGCCTCGCTCATCACCCTGTCGACAGGCGGCTCATCGGGGCGCGAAGGGCCGGTGGTGCATCTCGCCGCCGTGATCTCGACCAAGGTCAGCCGCTTCATCAAGGCCGATGGGATCACCGGGAGGGACCTGCTGGGCTGCGCCGTGGCGGCGGCGGTCTCTGCCAGCTTCAACGCCCCCATCGCTGGCGCGCTCTTCGCGCTCGAAGTCGTGCTGCGCCACTTTGCAGTCCACGCCTTCGCCCCCATCGTCATCGCCTCCGCCGCGGGCACGGTCATCAACCGGCTGGAGTTCGGCGGGCTCACGGAATTCGTCCTGCCCGGCCTTGGCGACGTGCAATTCTACGTCGAACTGCCCGCCTTCCTGCTTTTGGGGCTGACCTGCGGTCTGGTGTCGGTCGTGCTGATGCGCGCGATCTTCTGGGCCGAGGATTTCGGCAACTATCTGCAAGCCCGCACCGGCCTTGCCCGCTGGCTGCGCCCAGCGGTGGCGGGGGCGATCCTTGGGGTCATCGCGCTCTGGTTCCCGCATATCATCGGCGTGGGCTATGAGACGACCTCCCGCGCGCTGGTCGGCGAGCTGGTGCTGCACGAGGCGATCATCTTTGCCGTGCTCAAGGTCGCCGCCGTGGCGATCACGCTCGGCGGGCGCATGGGCGGCGGGGTGTTCTCGCCCTCGCTGATGCTTGGCGCCTTGACCGGGCTTGGCTTCGGGATCATCGCCACCGGTGTCTTCCCTGAGATTTCGGGCTCGTCCTCGCTCTATGCTCTGGCGGGGATGGGCGCGGTGGCCGCCGCCGTGCTGGGCGCGCCGATTTCGACCACACTCATCGTATTTGAGATGACGGGCGACTGGCAGACCGGTCTGGCCGTGATGGTCGCCGTCAGCATGTCGACCGCGCTGGCTTCCCGGCTGGTCGACCGGTCCTTCTTCCTCACCCAGATGGAGCGGCGCGGCATTCATCTGGCCGCCGGTCCGCAGGCCTATCTGCTCTCGATGTTCATGGTGGGCCGCATCATGCGCCGCCCCGATGATGAAGACGCGGCTTCGGAAGACGCCTGTTGGGACTTGATCGACAAGGGCACCTATATCGACGGCAGCGCCACGCTAGAGGCCGCCTTGCCGCTGTTCGATCAGACCCATTCCAACTTTATCCCGGTGGTCACCCTCAGCGCGGATGCGCCGCCCGAATTGCTGGGCGCGCTGTTCCATGTCGATGCGCTGAAAGCCTATAACCGCGCCCTCGCCGCCACGGCAGCTGAGGAGCATTCCTGAGCCGCGCTCAGATCCGTTCGATGGCGATTTCCTCCATCGGGGTGAAGGCCAGATAGCCCTTGATCTCGGCCACATCCGCCTTCGGGTCTTCATAAGACCAGACGGCGTCTTGCAAGGTCCGGCTCTTGGTCACCACCGAGAAATAGGTCGCATCGCCCTTATGCGGGCAATGGCTGGTCTTCTCAGTGCCATCGAGGAAAGCCATGGCGATGTCGCCACGCGGGAAATAGATCACCGGCGGATAGTCCCCCTCGCGCAGTTCCAGCGCGCCCGTGGACTCGCCCAATACGGCCCCGCCAGCGCGAACAACCCATGTGCCCTCAGCCGGAGTAATCTTGATATGGTCGGCCATGCCGTACCCCCCTTTACTTAAATCGGACGCTCACAGGGGCGCCGTTGCCACATCCAACCACAGTTTTGTAACAGGTGATACCCGCGGCCCGATCTTTTCCGCCACGTCGCGGTGATAGGCGTTGAGCCAGTCCCGCGCCTCGGGGCTGAGCGCCGCCACAGCAATCAGACGCCGATCAATCGGCACCAGCGTCAGCGTGCGCCAATCAAGCATCTTGCGATGCGCGTCCCCGCCGGGCAGGGCGGGGGCTTCTTGCACCACCAACAGGTTCTCGATCCGAATGCCAAAAGCCCCCTCGCGGTAATAACCCGGCTCATTGCTGAGGATCATACCCGGTTCCAGCGGCACATGGCTCATCCGGCTCAACCGCTGCGGCCCCTCATGAACCGACAGATAGGCGCCCACCCCATGGCCCAAACCGTGATCGAAATCCTGCCCCGCCATCCAAAGCGGCAAACGGCCCAGCATCTCGATATCCCGCCCTGCGAGCCCGCGCGGCCAGCGCAGGCGGCTCATGGCGATCATCCCTGAAAGCACCCGCGTGAAAGCCGCGCGCGCCTCCTGATCGGGACAGCCGATGGCGATGGTGCGGGTGATATCGGTAGTGCCGTCCAGATACTGACCACCACTGTCGAGCACCAGAAGATGCCCGTCCTGCAACACGCTGTCGGTCTCTTCATTCACCCGGTAATGGATGATCGCCCCGTTTGGCCCGGTGCCCGAAATCGTCTCGAAACTGATGTCACGCAGGGCAGGATCCCGGCGGCGCAGCGCTTCCAACTGCTGTACAACCTGCGTCTCGGTAACCGTGCCGGGCGTCTGCGCATCCAGCCAAGCGAGCAGCTCGACCATCGCGGCACCATCGCGCAAATGCGCCTCAGCCGCCCCGGCAATCTCGGCGTCATTCTTACAGGCTTTGGGCAAGGCGCAGGGGTCTTCACCAGCCTGCGCCCGATCCCCCAGCAAATCCGCGAACAACAGCGGGGCCGACTGCCGATCAAGCCGCACCGGCCCGTCGATTGCGCGCAGGTAATCGGGCAGCCCCTCAGGATCCCGCTGCACCACCTCTGGCCCCAGATGGTCCTCCACATCCACCAGTTTCTCAGCCGCCATGAACAGATCGACCCGCGCATCGTCATGCAACACGGCAAACCCATGCGCCACCGGGTTGCGCGGAATGTCTTGTCCGCGAATGTTCAGCAACCAGTTGTGGCTGTCGGGCAGGGTGATCAACGCCGCCTTCTGCCCCGCCGCGCGCAAATCCGCGGCCAAACGCCGGCGCTTGGCCTCATGGCTTTCCCCGGCAAAACGCTCAGGATGCGCCGCCACCTTGCCCATTGAGGCATCGGGTTGGTCTTCCCAAATACGGTCCACCATATTCGAGACGCGCCGCATCTCGATCCCGGACCCCGCCAAGGCCTCGAACAAAAGATCCATCTGCGCGGGCGTATGCAACATCGGATCGAAACCAACCACACCGCCCTCGGACAATTGATCCTTCAGCCAATCGGCCAAAGACACCTCGGGCCAAGGCACCGGGGTAAAGACATCCGCAACCTGCGCTTTGACCTGCGTCCGATAGCGCCCGTCGATGAAAACCCCCGCCACATCGCGCAGCGTCGCACAGAACCCGGCAGAGCCGGTGAACCCCGTCAGCCAAGCCAGCCGATCATCCCGCGGAGCGACATACTCACCCTGATGCGCATCGGCGCGCGGCACGAGAAACCCGTCCAAGCCCGCCGCCTGCAACTCCGCCCGCAGCGCCGCCAAACGCGGGGGACCCTGTTCCGGACGCGCGGTGACCTCGAAACTCTGGAACACGCGGCCCCTCCTTCATCCTTTTTCAAATACCGATCCGACGGTTCAGCCCACGCGGCGCATGCCCATGACACGCGCCCGTTTCCGCGGATCGCTGTCAAACAGCGCTGCAAGCTGTTCCGTCATCGCCCCGGCAAGCTGATCCACATCCGTGATCGTGACGGCGCGGTCGTAGTAGCGCGTCACATCATGGCCGATGCCAATCGCCAACAACTCCACCGCGCGGCGTTTCTCGACCATGGCGATCACGTCGCGCAGGTGTTTTTCCAGATAGTTGGCCGGGTTCACCGACAGGGTGCTGTCATCCACCGGCGCGCCGTCGGAAATCACCATAAGGATCTTGCGCGCCTCATGCCGGGCCAGCATCCGCCGGTGGGCCCATTCCAGCGCCTCACCGTCAATGTTCTCTTTCAGCAGACCCTCTTTCATCATCAGACCCAAGTGGTCGCGCGTCCGGCGCCACGGGGCGTCGGCGCTTTTGTAGATGATGTGGCGCAGGTCGTTCAGCCGTCCGGGCTGGGCGGGGCGGCCATCGTTCAGCCAAGCCTCGCGGGCCTGCCCGCCCTTCCAGGCGCGGGTGGTAAAGCCGAGGATCTCGACCTTGACGTTGCAGCGCTCCAGCGTGCGGGCGAGCACGTCGGCGCAGATCGCGGCGATGGAAATCGGGCGGCCTCGCATCGAGCCGGAGTTGTCCAAGAGCAGCGTCACAACAGTGTCGCGGAACTCGGTGTCCTTTTCGATCTTGAAGCTGAGCGGCGTCGTGGGGTTGGCCACCACCCGCGCCAGACGGCCCGCGTCCAACGTGCCCTCTTCAAGGTCGAATTCCCACGAGCGGTTTTGCTGCGCTTGCAAGCGGCGTTGCAACTTATTCGCCAGACGGCCCACAGCGCCTTTCAGCGGCTCGAGCTGCTGGTCCAGATAGGCGCGCAGGCGTTCCAATTCGATGGGTTCGGCCAATTCCTCGGCCCCGATCACCTCGTCATGCTCGCCCTGATAGACACGGTATTCCGGGTCGGCGTCTGAGACGGGCGGCGGCGGCGGCGGGTCCATGGGGGCGTCGCCCTCGGGCATATCCGCTTCGTCGCCCAGCTCCTGATCGGCCTCGTCGTCCATCGAGACCTGCGCCTGACTTTCGTCCTGCTGCTGCTCTTGGCTGTTTTCGGGCGTGCCTTCGGCCTCTTCCTCGTCCTGATCGTCTTGGCCGGTGCTGTCGGGATCCTGCTCTTCTTCGGTGCCCTCTTCGGCCTGATCCTCTTGATCCTCGTCTTGGCTGTCGGGATCGTCGCCCAACTGATCGCCATAGCCGAGGTCCGAGATCATCTTGCGCGCCAGCCGCGCGAAATCCGCCTGATCGGCAAGGCTGCCGTCGATCCCCTCAAGGGTGCCGCCGGCCTGATCTTCGATAAAGCCGCGCCAGAGTTCCATGGCGTTCTCGGCCCCTGCGGGCAGGGGGCGACCGGTGGCCATATGGCGCACCATATAACCCGCCGCGACCGAGAGTGGCACGTCGCTGGCCTGTTTGGCCTGATCGTAGCCACGGCGCAGGGCCTCGTGCTTGATCTTGACGTCGATGTTGCCGGCGGTGCCGGGCATGTCGCGCGCGCCCATGGCCTCGCAACGCGCGGTCTCCATCGCCTCATAAAGCTCGCGCGCCATGTCGCCTTGCGGCGCATAGCGGGCGTGGGTAGCGGCATCATGGTAGCGGCGGTTCAGCGCCAGCGCATCGGCTGTGCCGCGCGCCAGCAGCACCTCTTCGCGGGTCATCCGGCGGCTCACTTGCGGCAGGCGCATCGCGTCGCCCGAAAGCCCTGAGGGGTCGACCGAGTAGCTGACCGTCAGCTCGGCGTCGTCGGCCATGACCTTGGTCGCCTCGGCCAGCGCCTTTTTGAACGCGTCAGCGGGGTTGTCGCTTTGTTTACTCATGCCGGTCCCCTTGTCTGTCAGGCAGGCGCGCGTCTGGGAAGGGCAGGGCGCCTTTGCGTGCCGAAACGCGTCCTGCAGGGCGGCGGGCGAACCCGCCGGGGCGGCTTAGCCCAAGCTCAGGCTGGCCGCGCTTTCGGGCAGTTCCTCATCGAACAAACGCTGATAGAACTCGGCCACGGTCTGGCGCTCAAGCTCATCGCATTTGTTGAGGAAGGACAGCCGGAAGGCATAGCCTACGTTGCGGAAAATCTCGGCGTTCTGCGCCCATGCGATCACGGTGCGCGGGCTCATCACGGTCGAAAGCTCGCCATTCATGAAGGCGGTGCGGGTGAGGTCGGCCACGGTCACCATCTGCTTGAGGGTCTTGCGGCCCTTCTCGGTGTTGTAATGCGGGTTTTTCGCCAGCACGATCGCGGTCTCGGCGTCGATGCTGAGGTAGTTCAACGTGGCGACAAGGCTCCAACGGTCCATCTGCGCTTGGTTAATCTGTTGGGTGCCGTGGTAAAGGCCGGTGGTGTCGCCCAAGCCCACGGTGTTGGCCGTGGCGAAGAGGCGGAAATAGGGGTGCGGGGTGATGATCTCGTTCTGATCCATCAGCGTGAGCTTGCCGTCATGCTCCAGCACGCGCTGGATTACGAACATCACATCGGCGCGGCCTGCGTCGTATTCATCAAAGACAATCGCGGTCGGGTTGCGCAGGGCCCAAGGCAGGATACCCTCGCGGAATTCGGTGACCTGTTTGCCGTCGCGCAGTTTGATCGCGTCTTTGCCGATCAGGTCGATCCGGCTGATGTGGCTGTCGAGGTTGACGCGCACGGTGGGCCAGTTCAGCAGGGCGGCGACCTGTTCGATATGGGTCGATTTGCCCGTGCCGTGATAGCCTTGGATCATGACGCGGCGGTTGTGGCTAAAGCCTGCGAGGATCGCCAGCGTGGTGTCGGGATCGAACTTATAGGTGCTGTCGATGTCCGGCACGCGAGAGGTGCGCTGCGGGAAACCCTTGACGACCATATCGGTGTCGATGCCAAAGACATCGCGCACCGAGACCTCTTCGGTGGGTTTCATGTCATGTTCCAGTGCACCGTCGGCCATCGCTCGTCATCCTTTTCCTTAGGCGCGCGGTCGGGGCCGCGCGCGTATCTGGTGCAACATATCGTGCATATCCGCAAGGGGAAGGGGGCAACTGGCATTATCCGCAACCGGCCGCTGGTCCGGTCGCGGGATCAGTCCTTGAAGTTGCGGCTGCCTTTGATCTGGTCCCATGCCCAGACGACCAGTTGCAACTGCTCTTCCTGACTGCGGTCACCGCCGTTCATATCGGGGTGCAGCACCTTGATCAGCGCTTTGTAGGCTTTGCGGACCTCGGGCTTTGTCCAAGTGTCCTTGGCCTCGAGAATCTCGATCGCGCGGCGTTCGGTGGGCGGCAGGCGGCGGCCCGCTTGCTGACCTTTGCCGGGGTTCTGGGTCGCGTTCTTGCCCAAGACCTGATGCGGGTCTTCGATGCCAAGACGGGCCCATGCGCGCTGCTCGGGGTCGCCCAGTGGTTTGGTGGTGCGCTCCCAGACCTTGTCCTTGGACATCTGCGCGTTCATCTCGGCCTCGGTGGTGCCGTCGAAGAAACTCCACTTCGCGTTATATTCGCGCACATGTTTTTGGCAGAACCAGAAGTAGTCATCCAGCACATCAGGCGCTTTGGGCGCGCGGAACTTGCCCGGCTCGTCGCAGCCTTCGTGGTCGCAAATCCGGGTCGAGGTTTCCGACGCACCGGACATGCCGCGGCGGCCGCGGGGGTTTTTCTTTTTGGAGGACGACACGGACATGTCGAATCCGAAGGGATCAGGTTTTGGCATGTGGATAGACCTTTCCGACTCAGGCCGGTCACCATATACCCTGCGTCGCAGGATTGAAGGGGGCCGGGGGTAAAAACATGTCCACAACACAAGAGATTTCGGATCGGCTGGAAGCCGCTTTTGCGCCGCGTGAACTGGAGGTGGTGGATGACAGCGAAAGCCATCGCGGTCATGCCGGATTTCAGGAGGGGGGCGAAAGCCACTTTAACGTGCGCATCCGGTCAGAGCGTTTCAAGGGCCAGAACCGGCTGGCGCGGCACCGGGCGGTGCACAGCGCCTTGGGGCCGGACCTGATGGGGCGCATTCATGCGCTGGCGCTTGATCTGGACGAATAAGCGCCGCGTTCAGGGCTTTGTTTTATCGTCGTCTTCGTCGCTGCCCTGCGGCGAAGCTTCATCCGCCGAGGGGCCGGACAGAAACGCAGGCGGCGTCGCCGCTTTGGCGGGTTCCTCTTTCGCGGGCGCGTCATCCTCGGGCGTGATGGAGGCGGGCGCATCGGCCTGAAGCGCGGTGTCTTCGCCTTCGATCGTGGCGGCCAAGGCAGGCGTTGCGGTAGCAGTGGCGGGCGGCAGCAGATCGCCATCCTCTTGCTGGCCCGCGGCGGTCGCCAAGCGGCGGAACACCAGCACATTCCGCCATTCCGTGGTGGTCGAGGTCAGACCCGACCGCTCTTGCGAAGGCAAGGTCTCGGCCCGCTGGTATTCCCAGCCCTCGGCGGCCTGTTCGTTCAGGCATTCTTCCAAGGTTTTGGCGAAACGCGCTTCGGGGGCTTTCAGACCTTTGGCTTTCTGCCCTTTGCTGGGGGCGGGAAGGATCTTGTATTCGTAGCGCATAGGGGCCTCGGCTGGGTTGGCGACATAAGCCGCGTCAGGTGAGTTTCAGGCGGATTTGCGGCGGATGCCGATGCTGCGACCGGCCTGCGCCGGTTTGGGCAGTTTGGCATGGCTGCGGCGCATCGCGTCAAGACGGGTCAGGATATGGTCCGGCATGGGGGCCACACGCGGGCCGGACTGGTCCACATGCAGCGTCAGCCCCTCGGCGGTGGCGGCAAGCCAGCCGTCGACGTGCCACAGTTCCTGAAAGCTGTGAAACCGCTTCTCGTCATGGTTGAGCAATTGGAAGGTGGTATAGACGCGGTCACCCTCATGCAGTTCGCGCAGGTAGCGGACGTGGAATTCAGCCACATAGGTGGTGCAACCCGTGCGTTGATACTCCGGCCCCAGACCGATTTCGCCATAGGCTTGGTCAACGCCCTGATCGAACAGGACGTTGTAATAGGCCATGTTCAAATGGCCGTTAAAATCGATCCATTCGGGGAGAACCGTCATCTCGCCCGAACGGAAGGGGGCCGGGGTGTCGCTCATTGCTGGGCGAGCTTGCGCGACACGATTTCGTTGACGGCCTTGGGGTTGGCCTTGCCGCCCGTGGCCTTCATCACCTGACCGACGAACCAGCCCGCCAGCTTCGGGTTCTGCTGGGCCTTTTCGACCTGCGCGGGGTTGGCGGCGATGATCTCGTCCACTGCCGTCTCAATGGCGCCCGTGTCGGTCACCTGCTTGAGGCCCTCAGTCTCTACGATCTCTTCCGGCTCGCGTCCTGTTGTATACGTGATTTCAAAGACTTCCTTTGCGATCTTGCCAGAGATCGCATCCGAGGCGATGAGGTCAACAATGCTGCCCAATTGCGCCGGGGTGACGGGGCTTTCGGTGATGCCCTTGTCGTCTTTCTTCAGACGCCCGAAGAGTTCGTTGATGACCCAGTTCGCCGCAGCTTTCCCTCTCTTAACGAGTTCTGATGCCGAAATTGATGGTTTTGAACTAAGGGTGGTCGCTACACCTATGGCATTCGATGGAATTGAACTTTTTGCGTCTTCAGGAACTCCGGCTAAAACAGCTTTCTCAAAGAAATCCGCGCTGTCGAGATCGGCGGTCAGCACGGAGGCGTCATAATCCGACAGGCCGAAGTCTTTGATGAAGCGGGATTTCTTCTCGTCCGGCAGTTCCGGCAGGTTGGCTTTGATATCGTCCACCCATGCCTGTTCGATTTCCAGCGGCAGCAGGTCGGGATCGGGGAAATAGCGGTAGTCATGCGCCTCTTCCTTAGAGCGCATGGAGCGTGTTTCCTGCTTGTCGGGGTCGAAAAGGCGGGTTTCCTGCACCACCTCGCCACCGGCTTCGACAATCGCGATCTGGCGTTTGGCTTCGACTTCGATGGCCTGCTGGATGAAGCGCATGGAGTTCATGTTCTTGATCTCGCAGCGGGTGCCGAGATGCGAGAAGTCCTGCGTTTCCTGATACTTCTCGTATTGCCCAACACGACAGACCGAGACGTTGACGTCGGCGCGCATCGCGCCCGACTGCATGTCGCCGTTGCAGGTGCCAAGATAGCGCATGATCTGGCGCAGCTTGGCGAGATAAGCAGCGGCCTCCTCGGGTCCGCGGATGTCGGGGCGGGAGACGATCTCCATCAGGCAGACGCCGGTGCGGTTGAGGTCGACGAAGGACATGTTGGGGTCCATGTCGTGGATCGACTTGCCCGCGTCCTGTTCCATGTGGATGCGCTCGATCCGGACCAAGCGCGCGGTGCCGTCGCCCAGTTCCACCAGCACTTCGCCTTCGCCCACGATGGGCTCGTAAAGCTGGCTGATCTGGTAGCCCTGCGGCAGGTCGGGGTAGAAGTAGTTTTTGCGGTCGAAGGCGGACTTCAGGTTGATCTCGGCCTTGAGGCCCAGCCCCGTGCGCACCGCCTGTTCGACGCAATATTCGTTGATCACCGGCAACATGCCGGGCATCGCGGCATCGACGAAGGCCACGTTGCTGTTGGGCTCGGCGCCGAATTTGGTGGAGGCGCCAGAGAAGAGTTTCGCGTTCGACGCGACCTGCGCGTGCACCTCCATCCCGATGACCAGTTCCCAGTCATGTTTGGCACCGGCAATCACGCGCGGTTTCGGGGTGTCGTAACTCAGATCAAGCATCGCGGCCGCCTTCGGTCAATTGGAACTTGGCCGGTCATACTGGAGCGCACCACGCGCTTCAAGAGGCAGGCTTAGCCCGGCACGGCAATCTGGCGGCGGCCTTCGGTGAAAATGACCCGTTTGCCCGCTTCGATCTCACGTTGGAACAGGCCGGTGATGATGCGCATGGCCTCGTCCCGGCCCGAGGCGGCGAAACGCCGGGCAGAGCGGACGCGCAGGTTGTTGTCAAAGCCGCGCGCGGCATGGGCCCAGAGCATCGGGTGCAGTTCCGTCATGTGGTCGCGCACGATCCAACGCGCGCAATCGGCGATCTCGGCCCGGACGGCCCCGGCGGCATCCGCTGTCTCTGCCGCCTGACCGATGGCGCTGGCGCAATAGGCGGCCAGCAGGTTGGCGGTATGCGGATCGGGGCGGCGGGCGAGGATGTCGTGCAGCCCTTCGATGAAAAACGGCACGTCAAGATTGGCACAGGCCCGCGCATCGCAGCTGATCGCGTCGAATTGCACCCAAGTATAGCCGCCCGCGCCCCATGTCTCTTCGGTCCGCGCGGCAGTGCGACGGGCTTCGAGTTCGAGTTGGTCATATGAGCCATGCCACCTTGGCAGAAGGTGGTTGCCCATGGCCCGCATGGGGCGCGGGTTTGCGGGGTTCAGGTCGATGAGCCGCGCGTAGCGGTCCGCCACGGCGCGGGCGTCACCGCCGGTTCCCCCAAGCAGGGCACAGTGCGTCGCCGCGAGCAGGGGCGAGGCAGCCATGTCCTTGTCGAATGGTGCGAGGATTTGCTCCGCGCGTTCAAAATGCGCGGCGAAGGCCGCATGGTTGCGGGCGGGCACGTCGCTGTCCCAGCCCGTGCCGCGCCACGCCCAGCCGATGTCCATATGCGCCTGCGCCACGATGGCGGCGATCATGGCGCTCCCGGCGTGATCTTCCAGCACATGTTCCAGCGCTTCGATCCCAGCCATCAGGGGCGCGTCACTGGCCGGTTTGCCGTCGTAAAGCGCGTGTTCCGCGGCGAGAATCACATCCGCCCGTGCGCCAAAGGCCATCAGCTCGGCCACCGGCATCGCACCCGGTGTCATCTCGCGGTGATCGTCGGCTTCCTGCAAAAGCTCTGCCATCTCCTCCCAGCGTTCTTGGCGGACCAGCCATTGCGCGCGGTACTGGTGACGGTCGCGCTGCATCTCTTCGGCAGTGGGGTCGGGGCAGGAAATGCGCAGCAGTGCGTCGCGCGGTGCACGGCGGCGCAGGAGCGGCATTTCCAGGGGCTCGAACTCGGGCGCTTGCGGTGCGGGCTTGGCAAAGAACCCTTGCAAGGCGGACGGGATCATATGCGAGAGTTTCTTCATCTGGGGCCGGTCCTGCCTGCTGTTTGTCGATGATTTAGGTTTGACCGGGCAATGGGGCGGAACCGTGTCCGGCGTGCGGAGCTTTCGGGAAAATTCTGCAGCGCAGTCGGGCAGGCGGGGGCAATCCTTCGCGACAATCCGGCGGCGCGGCGGGCGCTGTTTCCCGATCAGAGGAAATCTGCCGATCCCGCGCCCCTGCCGCGCTTGCCAAGCGCGTTTTGGGGCGGTCTTATGCGCGCCATGAAACCTGCTATGATTGCCCTATTGCTCTGCGCCGGCCCCACCATGATTTGGGCCGAATTGCCCAAACAGCCCGCCCCGGTGGTGGAGGTGGATAACGTGGTGCAGACCGCCGCCACGTCATTGTCCTTCCCCGACGAGGTCGAGGCCGAGGACGAACCGCCCGCGCTTGAAACCGCACCCTTCACCACAACGCTGCGCCCGCCCGCGCGTCCGGGCAACCTGCCGCGCACGCGCTGGCAGCATATGCGGGGGCATTCGCTTTGGACCCGCGCGGCGATCTCGGCGCTGAAGTCCCACGGCAAGCCCTTGGTGGATATGGTGCCCGGTGATGTGGCGGAGTGGTGCCCGGCCTATCCCACGGCATCCGACAGCCAGCGCAGGGCCTTTTGGGTCGGCTTCATGTCGGCGCTGGCCAAACATGAAAGCACCTATCGGTCTTGGGCCGTGGGTGGCGGGGGCCGCTGGTATGGGTTGTTGCAAATCCTGCCGGGCACCGCGCGGGGCTATAAATGTAACGTCGGCAGTGGGGATGCGCTTAAGAACGGGGCCGCGAACCTGAGTTGCGCGGTACGGATCATGGCCACGACCGTGCCGCGCGACGGGGTGATCGCCGGAAACGGGCGGCGCGGCGTCGGGGCCGATTGGGGGCCGATGCGCAGCGCGTCCAAACGGGCGGATATGTCTCGCTGGCTCCGGCGGCAGTCCTATTGCAAACCGTTGAACGCGACTCGACCCCGCAGCCGTCCCTAGATTACTGGATCAGCGTGAAGTGATGCCGTTCCGTCGTGATGCCGCGCGCCTGAAGCGCGGCTTCCAATGCGCGGTGCGGCGGGGTGGCCTCAAAGGGCAGTTTGATCTTGCGCCCGGTGCGGAGAATGACCGTGGCGCGCACGGACATATCCAGGCGCGTATCGAGCCGAACCCGGTCGACCTGCGCCAGCGCGATTTTCGCATCCCGTTTGCCGGTGAACCACGACAGGCTGTTCTGGTCGAGCGTCAGGCCGCTCGCGGGGTTGCTGAAGACCTCCCATAGCGCGGGCAGGGTAAAAAGCCCCAGCAGCCCGATGATCCAGCCCGAGGCGTCAAGCCAGATCCACGCCGCCGCGAGGGCCAGCCAGATCACGGGCAACAGCAACAGGGCCGATCGGCTGCGGGCATGGCGGCGGTAGGTATAGGCCGCCATGCCCTCTGTCTGAATAGGCGTGTCAGGCACCGCGAATGCGGCTGAGCATCTCGGAGGTGTCCCGGCTGAGATCGGGGCTGGCGAGGATGCGGTCGAGTTGGGTCTCGATCATCTCTTGCCGCGCCATGTCGTAGCGCCGCCATGTCTGGAAGGCCGAGCACATCCGCGCCGTGGTCTGCGGGTTTACGGGGTCGAGCTTAATCAGCCAATCGGCCAGCAGGGCGTAGCCCTTGCCGCTTTCATGGTGGAACCCGGCGTGATGCATGGCAAGACTGCCAAAGACTGCGCGGAAACGGTTGGGGTTCTTCCAATTGAAATCGGCATGCTCGGTAAGCCTGCGCGCCACTTCGGCCGTCTCTTCCGGCGCGGCTTGGCTGACTTGCAGCCCGAACCATTTGTCCATCACCAGACGGTCATCCCGCCACTGCGCCTCAAAGGCGGCCAGCGCCTTGTCGCCTTGGCCCGCGCGCAGCAGAGCAGCGAGGGCGCTGAGTTGTTGGGTCATATTGTCCGCCTGATCGTATTGCGCCTGCGCACGCTCAGGGCCCTGCACGCGGGTGAGCAGGGCGAGGGCCGCATTGGTCAATGCGCGTTTTCCGGATTGCTCGGCATTCGGCTGGTAGGGGGCGTCGACGATGTGCTGGTCGTAAAGCTCACTCAGGGTTGAGGCAAAAGCCTGCGCCATGGCGTCACGCGTGGCCTCCACCGCCTGATGGATCGCGGCCGGGTCCGGGGTTGTGCCCGTGTCATAGAGGGTGTTGGCCAAATCCGCATGGCTGGGCAGGCCCAGCATCAAGGCACGGTAGGCGGGCTCAAGCGTCTCATCCCCGAGTACAGCTTGAAGTGCGGCAAGCCATTCAGCATCCGGTGCGCTGCCTTCGGTGATCGTCGCCAGCAAAGACTGCCGCGCCAAAGTGCGCCCGGCCTCCCAGCGGTTGAAGGGATCGCTGTCATGGGCCAGCAGAAGCAGCCGCTCTTCTTTTGAGAGGTCATGTGCAAGCACCACGGGGGCGGAGAAGCCGCGCAGCACCGAGGCCACGGGGCGTGCATCCAGCCCGTCGAAGGTAAAGCTCTGTTCGGATTCGGTCATCTCCAACACGCGAGAGGGGGCCACTTCGGCCCCATCTGTGCCGATCAGCCCCACGGTGATGGGCAGAACCTGCGGTTTCGGCTCAGGCGTGGCAGTGCTGGGCGGGGTGTGCTGGGTGAAGGTCAGCGTGAAGATGCCTTTGCCCGCATCCCAAGCCTCCACCACCGAAAGGCGCGGCGTGCCCGCCTGCGAATACCAGCGTTTGAACTGGGTCAGATCCCGGCCCGTGGTGTCTTCAAACACCTTCAGCCAATCTTCGATCGTCGCCGCATCGCCGTCGTGACGCTCGAAATAAAGGTTCAGCGCCTTGGCATAGGCGTCATCGCCCACCAAGGTCTTGAGCATGCCGATCACCTCGGCGCCCTTCTCATAGACGGTGGCGGTGTAGAAGTTGTTGATCTCCTGAAAGCTTTCGGGCCGCACCGGATGGGCCAACGGGCCTTGATCCTCGGCGAATTGGCGTGCGCGCAGGTCGATCACATCGCCGATGCGTTTCACTGCCGGAGAGCGCATGTCGGAGGTGAACTGGCTGTCGCGGTAGACGGTCAGCCCTTCCTTGAGACAGAGTTGAAACCAATCGCGACAGGTGATGCGGTTGCCGGTCCAATTGTGGAAATACTCATGGGCGATAATCGCTTCGATCCGCTCGAAATTATCATCCGTCGAGGTTTCGGGCGAGGCGAGAACGGCGGCGGAGTTGAAGATGTTCAGCCCCTTGTTCTCCATCGCCCCCATGTTGAAATCATCCACCGCGACGATGTTGAAGATGTCGAGGTCGTATTCACGACCGTAAACCTCTTCGTCCCATTTCATCGAGGCTTTGAGCGCCTCCATCCCAAAGGCGCATTTGCCTTCGTCGCCGGGGCGCACATAGAGGTTCAGATCGACCTCGCGGCCCGACATGGTGGTGAAACGGTCGGAATGGGCGACCAGATCGCCCGCCACCAGCGCGAAAAGATAGGCAGGCTTGGGCCATGGGTCATGCCACTCGGCATGGTTCTGCCCCTGCGCCACGGGATTGCCGTTGGACAACAGAACGGGATGCGGACCGTTGATGGTCACGGTGAAGACGCTCATCACATCGGGGCGGTCGGGGTAATAGGTGATTTTGCGAAAGCCTTCTGCCTCGCATTGGGTGCAATACATGCCGCCCGACATATAAAGCCCTTCGAGGGCGGTGTTGCCTTTGGGGTCAATCTCAACCTCGGCCTCCCAGATGAAGGGGCCGTCGGGCACATCGCAGGTCAGACCGCGTTCTGTCACCTTCGGAGTGACCGGCTTGCCGTCAATCTGCGCGGAGATAAGCTTGAGTTGCTCGCCATGCAGGAAAAACTCTGCCTCCTGCGCTGCCGGGTTGGGGCGAAAGGCGATGCGGCTTTTGACCCGCGTCTTATGGGGATCGAGGTCAAAGGTCAGGGCCACCTCATCCACCAGAAAGCCGAAGGGCTGGTAGTCACTGAGATAGATCGTTTGGGGGGTGGCGTCGCGCATTGGGCCTCCAGTCGCGGGAACGTAATTGGTCTGGGAAATGTTATGTCTCCAGAAGGCGGCCTGCAAGCCGAGCTGCCCCAACTTCGAGCAATGAGGTGTATCCATGTCCGCCCCCGACACCGATACCGAAACGCAGAAGAAACGTCATCGCCCCGCTTTGATCGGTATCAAAACCGCGATCATCGCAGGGGCGCTCTTGATGATTGCCGGTATCGTCTACGCGGTGTTGCAGACCACCGACCCCTCGCCGGAAGGTGAGGTGCTGCCCGTCGATGGCCCGGCGGACGCCGAGCCGGTGATCGCCACCCCGGAGCCGGTGGCCGACTAGCGCCACTACCGCCTGCCTGCCCGCGCTTGCGCCGCTTTGCCTTTCTGCTAGACCTTTCACAAAGGTATCCAGCGCGGGAGAGGGCGGAGAATGACGGGTAGAATTGACAAGAACGGTTTGCAGGTAGAGCCCGCGCTGGTCGACTTCATCGAAGGATCGGCGCTGCCGGGCACCGGTGTGGACGCGGATGTCTTCTGGGCGGGGCTGTCGGACCTAGTGCATGACCTCGGGCCGAAGAACCGTGCGCTGCTTGAAAAACGGGCCGAAATTCAGGCCAAGATCGACGACTGGCACCGCGCGCGCGCAGGCCAGCCCCATGACGCGGAAAGCTACACCGCCTTCCTGCGCGAGATTGGCTATCTTCTGCCCGAAGGGCCGGCGTTCCAGATCGAAACGCAGAATGTAGACCCCGAAATCGCGCAGGTGCCCGGGCCGCAGCTTGTCGTCCCGATCACCAACGCACGCTTCGCGCTCAACGCCGCAAATGCGCGCTGGGGCAGCCTTTATGATGCATTCTATGGCACCGATGCGCTGGGCGATCTGCCGGTGGGCAAGGGCTATGACGCGGAGCGCGGTGCACGGGTGGTGGCGCGGGCAAAAGCCTTTTTGGATGACGCCGTGCCGCTTTCGGCGGGTAGCCATGCGGATTTGGCAGGTTACCGCGTTGTGGACGGGCAGCTTGAAGCTGTAATGGCGCAGGATGCCGCGCCCTGCGGCTTAGCCGACCCGGCGCAGTTCGCGGGCTACCAAGGCGCGGCGGAGGCGCCCGACGCGGTCCTCTTGCGCAACAACGGGTTGCATATCGAGATCAAGATCGACCCCGAGCATGCCATTGGCAAGGACGACCCCGCCAGCGTTGCGGATGTGATCATCGAATCCGCGCTTTCGACCATCATGGATTGCGAAGACAGTGTGGCGGCGGTGGATGCCGAAGACAAGGTGCTGGCCTATGGCAATTGGCTGGGCCTGATGAAAGGGGACCTTGCCGAGACCTTTGAAAAAGGCGGCCAGACCGTCACCCGCCGCATGGCCGAGGACCGTCGCTATACCGCGCCCCATGGGGAGGGGGAGGTCACGCTGAAGGGCCGCTCTCTGATGCTGGTGCGCAATGTCGGCCATCTGATGACCAATCCCGCCGTGCTCGACCGTGAGGGGCGCGAGATTGGCGAAGGGCTGATGGATGCCATGGTGACCACGCTGATCGCCATTCATGACCTCAAACGCGCGGGCGGCAACTCGGTCACCGGCAGCGTCTATGTGGTGAAACCCAAGATGCACGGGCCCGAGGAAGTGGCCTTTGCCGATGAGATTTTCACCCATGTGGAAAAGACGCTCGGCCTGCCGCAGTATACCGTGAAGCTCGGCATCATGGATGAAGAGCGCCGCACCAGCGCCAACCTCATGGAATGTATCCGCGCCGCGAAACACCGCGTGGCCTTTATCAATACCGGTTTCCTCGACCGCACGGGGGACGAGATCCATACCAGTATGGAAGCCGGGCCGATGGTGCCCAAGGGCGAGATGAAGAACAGCGCTTGGATCGCCGCCTATGAGGACCGCAACGTCGATATCGGCCTCGCCTGCGGCTTGCAGGGCCGGGCGCAGATCGGCAAGGGCATGTGGGCCATGCCCGACCGTATGGCCGAGATGCTGGAGGCCAAGATCGGCCACCCCCAATCCGGGGCCAATTGCGCCTGGGTGCCATCGCCCACCGCGGCTACCCTGCACGCTACACATTACCACAAGGTTAACGTCTTGGCGCGGCAGGAAGAGATCAAAGAGGGCGGCGCACGCGCCACGCTCGACGCGCTGCTGACCATCCCGGTGATGGAAGGCCGCAACCTCAGCAGTGAGGAAATCACCCGCGAGATCGAGAACAACGCACAGGGCATTCTGGGCTATGTCGTCCGCTGGATCGATCAGGGCGTCGGCTGTTCCAAAGTGCCGGACATCAACGATGTGGGCCTGATGGAAGACCGCGCGACCTGCCGCATCTCGGCCCAAGCGCTGGCGAATTGGCTGCATCACGGCGTCATCAGCCGAGAGGAAGTCGAGGCCGCGCTTAAAAAAATGGCAGCCGTGGTGGACCGTCAAAACGCCGACGATCCCAGCTATCGCCCCATGGCACCGGGCTTTGACGGGGTGGCCTTTCAGGCGGCCTGCGATCTGGTGCTGAAGGGGCGCGAACAGCCATCGGGCTATACCGAACCGGTGCTGCACGCGCGACGGTTGGAGCTGAAGGCGCAGAGCTGAGGTTGAGACCGCGGCGCGAAGCGCCTATGTTCGGGCCATGGTGAATAAGAGGTAACTCATGGCCCGACCCGTCGTTGGTATCATTGGCAATTCCTACCTGCTGAACGATCAATACCCTGTCCACGCGGGCGGGCAGATGAACACCGAAGCGATTGCCGAGGTTTCGGGCTGTCTGCCGCTTATCGTGCCGAGCGATCCGCGCTTTGTCTCGGTCGAGGAATTGCTGGAGGTCTGCGACGGTTTCCTGCTGACCGGCGGGCGCCCCAATGTGCATCCCGAAGAATATGGTGAGCCTGAGACGGAGGCCCATGGTGCCTTTGACCGCGCGCGCGACGCGGTGGCGCTGGCGCTGGTACGGGCCTGTGTTGCGCGGGGCCAACCCTTCCTCGGCCTTTGCCGCGGATTTCAGGAGGTGAACGTCGCCATGGGTGGGTCGCTCTATCCTGAGATTCGCGATCTGCCGGGGCGAATGAACCACCGGATGCCCCCCGATGGCACCATCGAAGAGAAATTTGAACTGCGCCATGACGTGAGCTTTACCGAAGGCGGCGTGTTCCACCGTGTGATGGGCGCGTCCAAAGTGCTGACCAACACGCTGCACGGGCAGGGGATCAAGGAACCCGGCCCGCGCGTGGTGATCGACGGCCGCGCGGATGATGGCACGCCCGAGGCGATCTATATCAAAGACGCGCCGGGCTTTACCCTCGCCGTGCAGTGGCATCCCGAGTGGAACGCGGCCAATGACCCCGTATCGCGCCCGTTGTTCGAACATTTCGGCGCGGCGGTGCGGGCTTGGGCGGCGGATGGATCGGCCATGCCGGTGATGACCGCCGCGCAGTAGGACGCGGCGCCGGGGCGCGCACGTTGCACTCTCTATGACCGCGCGCCGCGCTGCTCAAGCCGCGGCAGCCTGCATCGCGACGCAGTCGTTCTGTCAATCCCCCGCGACCCCAATCGCGCCGCCAACGGATGCCTAGCCTCAACGCCTCTCAACTGTGCTGCCCGCTCAATGGCGCAACAGCTTGGGCCGCGTGATTCAGCGGCGTCACATCTTCATCCAAGACCGCGTCTTCCTCTAGTGGCCCCGCTTTCGCGTCCTGAGGTGCTGCCGGACCTGAGCAGGCGTGGCGATAGGAGCTGTAGGGCCAAGCCTCAGGACGGTCACAATAGCCTGCATGCACGGGGCTGAGGTGCACCAAACTGCAATGCCGTTCGAAATCCGCGGGGTCACGGATCCGATGCTCCCAGAATCGACGCTGCCAAATCCCTTTCTCACCCCGTTTGATCTGCCGCAGACTGCGATGCGGGGCCGGAGGGAGATGGCGGGAAAACCGCCCCTTCCACATGCCGATCCGATTGCCGTAATCGGTATCGTTCGGCGGCAGGGTCCAGACCGTATGGAGCACATCCGGCAAGATGGCGATGGCATCAATCCGGAAGGGTTTGCGCGCCAAAGTCTCACGCATCGCTTGGCGCAGGGCCGTGATATGCCGTAGCAGCGCATCATCATCGCGCCGCGCGAGGCGCAGGGTAAAGAAATAGCTGTTCGGGCCATGGGATGAAGGGCTGTCTCTCATGGCCCTGAGCTTGGCGCAGCTTGGTTAAAGCAACCTTAACGCCGCTACATTTGCCCGCCAGCGATTTCGATCGACTGGCCGTTGACGCTTTCGGAGCCTTCGCCGACCAGCCATGCCGCCGCGGCGGCCACTTCCGAGGGCGCGATCAGGCGTTTGTGGCGGTTGGCATTAACCATGACATCGCGGGCCTTTTCCTCGGACAGCCCGGCGCGTTTGGAGATCGCCTGCGTGTTGCGCGCGATGATCTCGGTATCGACGTAACCGGGGCAGAGCGCATTGAAGGTAAACGGCTGGCCCATGTAATCTTCGCTGAGCGAGCGGATCAGCCCGATCATCCCGTGTTTGGAGGCCGAGTAGCAGGCCGCCCCCGGCAGGCCGCGCAGCCCGGCCATGGAGGAGACGGCGATGACCCGGCCCCAATCGGTCTGGCGCATGGATTTCAGGCTCTCGCGGATGGTGAGAAAGGCCCCGTCGAGATTGGTCGCCATCATGTCACGCCAGAAATCGAGGTCGGTTTTATGCAGGGACCGGCCTTCTGCCACGCCCGCATTGGCCACGCAGATTTGCACCGGGCCATTGGCCTCAACCGCGCGGGCGATGGTCTCGGTGACCTGGGCCTCGTCGCGCACGTCCATCGTCATGCCGCTGATGCCATTGCCTGACACGGCGTCGAGCACCTCCTGACGCCGCCCGGTAATGGTGACCTTCGCGCCCTTGGCGGCCAAGTCCTGCGCGATGGCAAGGCCGATGCCTGTGCCGCCGCCGGTGATGAATGCGTGTTTGTCTTTCAGTGTCATAAAGCCTCCCCTTTGCGGGCAGGGTGGCGCGGAGGGGGCGGCAGTACAATAGGCAGCTTGTGATGACGGGGCGTTATGTGCGGGGCGGCTGGCACGGCGATAGGCCAAATCTTGCCGCCCGCCGATCACATTTGCGGAAGCCTTACGCCTGACTATTGCAGCGCTCGCCGCCTTAGCGCACTGGTCGGATGGGTAACCTGATGACAGGGCCTTGCCAGAACCATTGGAGCAGTAAAATGAAACACATAGAATTTTCAGTTCTCGCCCTTTCCGCAGCCCTCGCTTTTGGGGCAACCACAGCGCAGGCGGTCGAAGTGACGGGTGGATCGGTCGGCCTTTCCTATTCCGCATTCGCGGACGACACCGATTTCAGCCGGCTTGGCGTTGATGGGTCGGTAGAGCTTGGCTTTAACCGCAACCTTAGCTTGCAGTTCGACGCCGGTTACAGCGACTTCGACTTTGTCGACGAAGACAGCCATTTGCTGGGCCTGCATGGCATTTACCACTGGGATGAAGCAACCTCTTTCGGGGCCTTCTACACCCGGGAGGAAGCCTTGGGCGGAGATGCGGATATCTTGGGTTTCGAAGCAGGCTATGAAATGCTGGATTGGGACTTCGAAGGCTATCTGGCCCATGTCGATACCGATGCAGGCGACGGCACGCTTGGCGGTATCAAGGCGCGTTATGCGCTGGCGGAAGGCTTTGGCATCAGCGGCTCCTATGATCGGCTAGGCAGCGATGGAGACGACCTGTCGCGTTTTGCCATGCGGCTCGATCGTGAGGTTTCCCCGACCACCAATCTGTTCTTGGAAGTCGGGTCTGCCAAGGTGGACGTGGGCAGCATCAGCGAGTCCGAGCCCTTCGTCGGTCTGGGCGGTGAGATCAACTTCGGCGCGGATCGTGGCACCACCTTCGACCAGCGCGGCTTGGCGCGTCTGATCCCCGGTCTTTGATCGCGACTTAGCCGTCGTTTGACACTTCGGCATGGCCCTCGGGCCATGCTACTGGCGCGGGGTGGAACGGCTGTTCTATCTCTGCGCCGAAAACAGCAAACCGTTCTTCCGATGTCGCGGTGCAGCAATTTTGCACCGTTTCACCCCGCGGTTTGCTTGTACTATTGCTGCGCGCGCGCTATCGCTCTGACTAACAAAGTTGCGCCAGAGCGGCGCGACGGGCCAGCAAAGGGGGACTCTTGGTTTGAAGATCGGGACACCAAAAGAAATATTTGAGGGCGAGAACCGGGTCGCGATGACCCCGGAAAGCGCGCTGCAACTGCAAAAGCTCGGGCATAGCTGCGTCATCGAGACGGGCGCCGGGGCGGCTGCGGGCTTTGACGATGCCGCCTATGAAGCCGCGGATGTCGAGGTGGTGCAATCCGCCGCCGCGCTTTACGAGGCCGCCGATGTGGTCGCCAAGGTGCGCCCGCCATCTGAGGATGAGGTCAAGCACCTGCGCGCAGGCCAGACGCTGATCTCCATGTTCAACCCCGCCGGCAACACCGAGTTGATGGAGGCCGCGGCCGCGAAGGGCGCGACCGTCATGGCGATGGACATGGTCCCGCGCATCAGCCGTGCACAGAAGATGGACGCGCTTTCGTCCATGGCCAACATCGCGGGCTACCGCGCGGTGATCGAAGCGGGCAACAACTTCGGACGTTTCTTCACCGGTCAGATCACCGCGGCGGGCAAGGTGCCCCCGGCCAAGGTGCTGGTCGTCGGCGCGGGTGTCGCGGGGCTTGCCGCCATCGGCACCTCGACCTCGCTCGGCGCGATCACGCTGGCCTTTGACGTGCGCCCCGAAGTGGCCGAACAGGTCGAATCGATGGGCGCTGAATTCGTCTATCTCGACTTCGAGGAAGAGCAGCAGGATGGCTCCGCCTCCGGCGGCTATGCCTCTGTTTCCTCTCCCGAATTCCGCGAAGCGCAGCTGGCCAAGTTCCGCGAGTTGGCGCCCGATGTGGACATCGTGATCACCACGGCGCTGATCCCCAATCGCGAGGCGCCGGAGCTTTGGACCGAGGATATGGTGCAGGCGATGAAGCCCGGCTCCGTGATCGTCGATCTCGCGGCAGAGAAGGGCGGCAACTGCAAGCTCACCAAAATGGACGAGAAGATCGTCACCGACAACGGTGTCACGATCATCGGTTACACCGATTTCCCCTCTCGCATGGCGACGCAGGCTTCGACGCTTTATGCCACCAACATCCGCCACCTGATGACGGATCTGACGCCCGAGAAGGACGGTGTCATCAACCACGACATGGAAGATGACGTGATCCGGGGCGCGACCATCACCCACGAAAAAGAAGTGACCTTCCCGCCGCCACCGCCCAAGGTCGCAGCCATCGCGGCTGCGCCGAAAAAGGAAAAGGTCAAGGAAAAGACCCCCGAAGAGAAGCGTGCTGACGAATTGGCTGCTTTCAAAGCGCAGACCAAGAACCAAGTCACGCTCTTGGCCGTAGGCGCCGCGCTGCTGCTCGGTGTCGGCCTCGTCGCCCCTGCCAGCTTCATGCAGCACTTCATCGTCTTCGTTCTGGCGGTCTTTGTTGGTTTCCAAGTCATCTGGGGCGTGGCGCACAGCCTGCACACCCCGCTGATGGCGGTGACCAATGCGATCTCCTCGATCATCATTCTGGGCGCGCTGATGCAGATCGGCTCTGGCTCGTGGCTGGTGATCCTTCTTGCTGCCCTGTCGGTCTTTATGTGTGGGATCAACATTTTCGGCGGCTTCCTCGTAACACGGCGCATGCTCGCCATGTTCCAGAAATCCTGAAGGAGCGAGCATCATGGAATACGGATTTACGACAGCGGCCTATGTGGTCGCAGCGGTTCTCTTCATCCTGTCGCTCGGCGGTCTGTCGGGGCAGGAAAGCGCGAAACGCGCGGTATGGTACGGCATTGCAGGCATGGCGCTGGCGGTTGTCGCCACGCTGATCGGGCCGGGGGCGGGGTTCTGGCTCCTCTCGCTGATTCTGATCGCCGCCGGTGGCGCGATCGGCTACCAATTGGCCACCCGCGTGCAGATGACGCAGATGCCCGAACTGGTCGCGGCGATGCACAGCCTTGTGGGCCTCGCGGCGGTTTTCGTTGGCTACAACGCCCATATCGAACTGGGCAACGTGCTGGCGATGGACGAGGTGGCGCGCAAGGCGACCGAGGGTTTCGCAGCACTTCTGGCCAAGAAGGACAGCGTCGAGATCGCGATCCTGCGGGTTGAGCTGTTTCTCGGCGTCTTCATCGGTGCGGTGACCTTCACCGGCTCTGTCATCGCCTATGGCAAGCTCGCGGGCCGCGTCAGCTCTGCGGCCACCAAGCTGCCGGGTGGTCACCTGCTCAACGCGGGCGCGGCGGTGATCTCGCTGCTCTGCCTGGTCTGGTACTTCAACACCGGGGGCTTCCTGCCGCTGTTCATCATGACGCTGGCGGCGCTCTTTATTGGCTATCACCTGATCATGGGCATCGGCGGCGCGGATATGCCGGTGGTTGTCTCCATGCTGAACAGCTACTCCGGCTGGGCCGCAGCGGCGATTGGCTTCTCGCTCGGCAACGATCTTCTGATCGTGGTCGGCGCACTGGTCGGCTCCTCGGGTGCGATCCTCAGCTACATCATGTGCAAGGCGATGAACCGCTCGTTCATCTCCGTGATCCTCGGCGGCTTCGGCGGTACCTCGGGCCCCGCGATGGAGGTCGAGGGTGAGCAGGTGGCGATTGAGGCCGACGGTGTGGCACAGGCGCTTAACGAGGCCGACAGCGTCATCATCATCCCCGGCTACGGCATGGCGGTGGCGCAGGCGCAGGGTGCTGTCAGCGATCTGGTCAAGAAGCTGCGCGCCAAGGGCAAAAACGTGCGTTTCGCTATCCACCCGGTGGCGGGCCGTCTGCCTGGGCATATGAACGTGCTTCTGGCCGAGGCCAAGGTGCCCTATGACATCGTGATGGAGATGGAGGAGATTAACGACGACTTCCCCGAGACCGACGTCGCCATCGTCATCGGCTCCAACGACATCGTGAACCCCGCCGCACAGGACGATCCCAACAGCCCCATCGCCGGCATGCCGGTGCTGGAATGCTGGAAGGCCAAGACGGTGATCGTCTCCAAGCGCGGGCAGGGCACGGGCTATTCGGGCATTGAGAACCCGCTGTTCTTTAAGGAGAATACGCGCATGTTCTACGGTGACGCGAAGGCCAGCCTCGACAAGCTGCTGCCGCTGATCGACTAACGTTTTCTTTTAAAGAAAACGGCTGGGAATTTTTGAAAAATTCCCAGCCCACCCCATGAGCGCCCCGCCGGAAACGGTGGGGCGTTTTCCGTTATGGCCTTTCTGTATACCTCGGTATGCATTAACCCTTTGAAAAAGCGTGATTTTTCACTGTTCATCGGCGGCAATGACGCTATTCTTGGTGGAATACACCCAACAGCGGACCCCGTCATGGCCCCGATCAAAGACCACCCGCAGCGGCTTGCCCTTACCGGCGAAATGCACGCGCGCCCGTTTCCGCAGCTTGCCGCGCCCTCTCGGGTTGCCTTTCTCGCGGTGAAACCCGCGCCCGATGCCGTGCCGCAGGCCGAGTTGAACGCGCTGCTGGCCCATTACGGCGCCCCGCGCGCCGATGCGGCGGCCACGCATTATTACGGAGAGATGGGCCGCTTCACCCTGAAATGGGAGCAGCATACCGAGTTCGTCACCTATACGGTTATCGCCCCCACGGGCCGGAGCCTGCCCTTCGCCGCCACGGATTTCGACGCTTTTCCAGAGGATTGGCTGGCCGAGGTGCAGGGGGAGCGGATCACCTCAGCCCTGCTTGCGGTGCTGCCGAAGCCGGAAGCCGACGATGAGATCGCGGCGCATTTGCAGGACTGGTTCGTGCCCGAAAGCCTCGCCGTGGCGGAGGTGCTGGACGGAGCGGCGGTGGTGGCCAGCGACTTTCGCATTGATCCCGCAGGCCATCTGCGCCTCGCGCTCTTCACCGATGCGACGACCGGCCAGCGGCGGATCGGGCGCATCGTGCAGCGGCTCTGCGAGATCGAGACCTATAAGGCGATGTCGATGCTGGGGTTCATGCAGGCGCGCGACATGGCCGGGGCGTTGAACGATCTGGACGGGCAGCTATCGACGCTCATGGGGGCGATGCGCAGCGGGGCGGGCACGGCGGCTGAGGAAACGCTGCACGCGCTCTTGGACGTGTCGGTTGCACTGGAGGCCCTGACCGCGGAAACCGCCTATCGTTTCGCCGCCACGGGGGCCTATGAGGCCATCGTCTATGAACGTATCTCGGCCCTGCGTGAGGCGCGTTTTCTGGGGCGGCAGGGCTTTGGCGAGTTCATGATGCGCCGCTATGCGCCCGCGATGCGCACGGTGAAATCGACCGAGACGCGCTTGCAGACCCTCGCCGCGCGGGCACTGCGGGCAGCGGATCTTTTGCGGACGCGGGTGGATGTGGAACGCTCGGCCCAGAACCAAGCGATCCTTGCCAGTATGGACCGCCGCGCCGATCTGCAACTGCGCCTGCAACACACCGTAGAGGGGCTGTCGGTCGTGGCGATCAGCTATTACGCGGTGTCGCTGGCGGGCTATCTGATCTACCCTCTTGCCGCGCCATTGGGGGTCAGCAAGGGGCTGCTGACCGCCGCCGTCACTCTGCCGGTTGTGCTTGGCGTGTGGTGGACGCTGCGCCGTCTGCGGCGGAAGATCGGCTGAGCAGAGCCTGCATGGCCAGGCCGCCCAAAGCGATCATCACAATGGCTTCGATGGCCGCGACCGAAAGGGTCGGCACGCCGGAAAGCCCTGCGCCCAATGTGCAGCCCCCGGCCAACACGCCGCCCACGCCCATCATGGCAGCCCCGGTCAGGTAGCGCCCGGTCTGGCGGGGGGCGTCAAAGCTCTGCCACCGGAACTCCCGCGCGAAGAGGCTGGCGATCAGCGCACCGACAAAAACGCCGCCCAATAGCCCAGTGCCAAAGCCTGCGGGGATCGAACTGCTGGCGATGGTCCAGAACAGCGTATCGGCGGAGGGGGAGGTGAAGCTGAGGCTTTCCATCGCGATCGGGTCGAATTCATCGAGCAGGATGAACCCGGTGCCCACCCATGCGGCGGGGACCAAAAGACCGATCAGCGCTGCCATCGCCAGTTGCCCCGGACGGTTGCCCGAGCGCAGCGCATAGGCCAGCGCGGCCACGGCGATCACACCAGCCCAGAGCAGCGCACCGCCGGGCAGGGCGGCGAGGCTCACGTTCTCTCCCATATTCACGGTGACAGAGCCGAGCGCCACGCGCAGCGGTGCCAACACGCCCTTCAGCGTTGCATGGGCCACCACGGCAAAGACGAGCACCACCAGCGCCGCCCGCAGGTTGCCGCCGCCTGTCAGCACTGTGAGGCGCGAGATGCAGCCGCGTGTCAGCACCATGCCCGCGCCAAAGAGCAGCCCGCCCACGGCAATAGCCAAAAGCGGCACGTCGCTGGCCATGAAGCGATGCGCGTCAAAATTGATCCATCCGGCGGCCACGGCGGCCTGCGTGCCGATCACGGCCAGCGCCAGTGCGGTCAGCCAGATGCCAAGCGCTTGGCGTCGGTCTTCGCCCACGAGGCTGCGGCGAAAGCAAAACCGCGTGCGCTGCGCCAGCACGCCGAACGCCAGCCCGATGAGGGCCGCCAGCAGAACGGACGCCTCTTTTGCTGTCGTCTCTTCAAAGCCGAAAGACTCAAACATCGCGAAAACCCTCGAAAACGGAATTATTTCCCATTTGGAGCGGGCGCGGGTCACAATCAAGTGAAAGCGCACAGGGCCGACCCCCGGAGGGGTGAATTAAATTCCGCATTGATGGGAAAAGGGGCGACGCTGTTCACCCTGCGTCAAGGGGCGCAAAACAATCGGCCCCCGCCACAGGGGGCAGGGGCCGGTCGGTTCTTATTTTGCTCAGCGTCCGCGAATGCGCGGGTCGAGCGCGTCGCGCAGACCGTCGCCGAGGTAGTTCACCGCAAGCACCGTCAGCGAGATGGCGATGCCGGGCAGCATCACCCGCTCGGGGAACTCCTGCATGCGGTCCACGGCATCGGCCAGCTGCTTGCCCCATGTGGGGAAGTCAGACGGGAAGCCGACGCCGAGGAAGCTAAGCGCGCTTTCGGTGATGATCGCCGTGGCGAGGCCCAAGGTGGCCGAGACCATGATGGGCGAGATCACGTTGGGCAGCAGGTGGCGGCGGATGATCTTGCCCGGCGTGGTGCCGATGGAGCGCGCGGCGAGGATGAACTCACGCTCTTTCAGCGCCAGAATGTCGCCGCGCACGATCCGCGCGGTCTGCATCCATGAGGTCAGGCTGATGACCGAGACGATGAGGATGAACATGCCACCCTCTGGCCCGAACTGTGCCCGCAGCGGTTGGCCAAAGAGCGTCACGGCGAGCAGGACCAGAGGCAGGATCGGCAGGCTGAGGATCAGGTCGGTGAACCGCATCAGCCAGAAGTCCATACGTTTGAAAAAGCCCGAGAGCACGCCGACGGCGGTGCCGATGATCAGCGCCAGCGCCATCGCCATCCAGCCCACGGCCATCGACACCCGTCCGCCAAAAAGCATCTGCGCAAGGATGTCGCGGCCCAGCTGGTCGGTACCGAAGGGATGGGCCCAGCCCGCCTTCGCATCGCCGTTCCAGAGCAGCGTATAGATCGGCCGCCAGTTCTTGTTGCGGATGTCCAGCTTCTTGGCGTCGATGTCCCACAGATAGGGGCCAAAGATCACGGCCAGCGTGATGAAGATCAGGAAGCCACCGCCGAAAAGCGCGCCTTTGTGCTTGCGGAACTGGTCCCAAACATCGCGCCATTGGCTGCGCGGCGGCTTTTGCGGGCCCTTGTCTTGCAGGGCCTTCATGAACTCGAGGTCGGCTTCGACCGGGCTTGCGGGAATGGGTTGCTCAGTCATAACGGATCCTTGGGTCAAGCAGGCCGTAGAGGATATCTGCGATCAGGTTGAACAGCACGATCAGCACCGCGAAGATGAAGGTTAGGGTCATCACCATCGGCAGGTCGTTGGCGCGTAGCGCGGTCAGCAGCAGTTGGCCGATGCCGTTCACCTTGAAGACGTTCTCGGTGATGATGGCGCCGCCAAAGATCGCGGGCATGCCGAGCGCGATGACGGTGACCACCGGGATCATCGAGTTGCGCAGCACATGCACCATGACCACGACGCTTTCCTTCAGACCCTTGGCGCGGGCGGTGCGCACGTAGTCTTGGTTGAGGTTGTCGAGCATGGCACCGCGCATGTAGCGGCTGATCTGCGCCGTAGTTTGCAGCGCCAGCACCATCACCGGCATGATCATCTGGAAGAACTGCACCTTGAAGCTCTCCCAATCGTTCACGACATGGGTCGTGTCATAGATTGACGGCAGCCAGCCCAGAGAGACCGAGAAGATCACGATGAGCAGCGGACCGGTAAAGAAGGGCGGGATCGAAAAGCCGATCATGGTGATGAACGTCCCGGCCTGATCGAAGACCGAATAGTGCCGGTAGGCCGAGTAGATGCCGATCGGGATGGCGATGACGATGCCCACGATATAGGCCAACCCCACGACCCAAAGGGTCTGCGGCATGCGCTGGATCACGATGTCCATCACGGGCGAGCGGGTCTGCCAAGAGATCACGCGCAGCTTGCCTTCGGAAAGCGCCGTATCAGGCAGCCAGTTGAACAGAGCGGAGTGGTTGGTCAGGTAGTCGATGAAAACCTGCGGCTCGATCCAGAAGACCTGCACGAGCCATTTCCAATATTGGATATAGATCGGCTGGCCGAGGCCAAGCGCCTCGCGCATCTTCTCTTTCACCTCGGGCGGGACCGTCAGCGGCACTTGGGCCATCGGGTCGCCGGGGGCGAGTTGCAGCAGCAGGAAAATCACCAGGCTGATAAACAAAAGCGTCGGGATCGACAAAAGAAGTCGTCGGATGGTGAAGGTCAACATGGGCGTCGCCTTTGTAGGTCAGTCTGTGAGGGGGTGGGGGCGAGACGGGGGCGCGTGGATGACGCACACCCCCGAAGGTCGGTGAAGGGAGGCGCGGGCCTGCCGCGCCTCCGTCCTAGATCACTCTTCCATGCGGTACCAATCGGCGGCATTCCACAGCTCGGAGTCCCATGTGTTCAGCACAACGCCACCAAGGGTGTTGGAAGCAGCCGAGACGCGGCCACGGTCCACCAGCGGCAGGATCGAGTAGCTGTCTTTGGTCAGCATGTCGTTCAGCTTTTTGGCCAGTTCGCCACGCTTTTCCATCTCGCCGGTGCGGCCCAGTTCGGCCACCATCGCATCATACTCTTCGTTGCAGAAGCGGTTGATGTTTTCGCCCTGCCACTGTGTCTCGGGGCTGGGGAACTTGGCGCAGGTCCGCTGGGCAAGGTAGCTCTGCGGGTCGGTGCCGTCGAAGTTGTTGGCGTACATTTCAACGTCTGCATAGAAACGCTGGAACGTGTCGGTCGAACCGGGGTCGCCACCGAAGAAGACCGAAGAGTCAATGTTGCGCAGCTCGGTTTCAACACCGATCTGGCTCCACCAATCCTTGATCAGCGCTTGGAAGTCCTGACGCACGGCGTTGGTCGAGGTCTGGTAGAGCAGGGACAGTTTCTCGCCATCCTTCTCGCGCACACCGTCGCCATCGCTGTCAACCCAGCCCGCTTCGTCCAACAGCGCCTTGGCGCCTTCGATGTCTTGGGTCAGACAGTCGGTGTTGTCAGAGGCGTAAAGCTCAGGCGCAGGCACCATGTTGCAGGTGGCGCGGCCCGCTTGGCCGTAGCCGACCTCGACCAGCAGTTCGCGGTCGATCGCCATGGAGAGCGCGCGGCGCACTTTCTCATCGCTCAGGATCGGGTGCGGGTGTTTGGCCGTGGCGCGCTCACCCTCCGGCAGATCGGGGGAGGCATCGGTCATGTTCAGTTCAAGACGCTCAACCAGCGTGCCGAAAGCCGACATGGGCTTGCCCTTGCCGCCTTCGGCCATCTTGGCGATGACATCGGGGGCCAGTTGCAGGTTCCAGGCGTAGTCGAACTCACCCGTTTCCATCACGGCACGGCCCGCCGCTGTCGCGTCACCGCCGCCTTTGAAAGTCAGCGTGGCGAAGGCAGGCTTGCTCGGATCGCGGTAGTTCTCGTTCGCGGCCATGGTGATCACGTCGTTCGGACGGAACTCGGTGACGGTGAAGGGGCCGGTGCCGATGGGGTTGAAGTTGGCCTCGGTGCACTCGGGCGCTTTGGCGCCGGTACAATCGGCAAACTGTGCCGCCTGAATGATCGGGGATTGGCCGCCCATGAAGGGGCCGTAGGGGTTCGGCATCGGCTCGGAGAAGGTAACTTTGACTGTCTGGTCATCGACCACGTCGACCGAGGAGACACCTTCGAATTTGGCCAGCTGCGCACAGCCGCCTTCGGGGTTCATGCAGTAATCAGCGGTGAACTTGACGTCATTGGCGGTGACGGGGGTGCCGTCGGACCACATCAGCCCGTCTTTCAGCTTCCATGTGATGGTCTTGAGGTCTTCGCTCACGCCGCCGTTTTCCAGCGTCGGAATCTCGGTTGCTAGATAGGGCACCAGCGCGCCGTTCTGGTCGTAGCGGCCCAGCGGTTCGAGAACCAGCGAGGAGGCTTCGACGTCCTTCGTGCCGCTCGACAGATAGGGGTTCAGGATCGAAGGCGCCTGCCAATAGATGATCTTGACTTCGCCGTCGCGGCCCCGCTCGCCCTCATGGGCTTCTGCAAAGGCCATAGGGGCAAGCGCCGTCGATGCGACAGCCCCCATCAATAGGGTCTTCAATTTCATATCTTACTCCATGTTGGACACGTGGGCGTGCCGCTTATTGTCGACGGGATGTTCCCCGCCTTGTTGTTGTCGCCCCGGAAAGAACATGAGCTTCGCCAGCTAAACATAACAAAACAAGCAATATTCAACCTGTGATCGAAGCGCTCTTTCCAAACCGCATGGGCTATATCGAAACAGGTTTGCCGGAAATTGCAAGGGCGGACGTGGCGCAATTATGACAAAGCTCGAACTCTGCGCGTCAGGTTTGACAGTCTCGTGACATTCGCCGTAGCGTCGGGCAAAATCTGCGCCAATAAAAACAACAGGGAAACAGATGCTGGATCACACCAATGGGGCGCCAATCGCCCAAATTCAGGGCCTGCGCGTCGAATTTCAAACCAAAGATGGCCCCGTGGTCGGTGTTGAGGATGTCAGTTTCGACATCAATCCCGGTGAGACGGTTTGCGTGGTCGGAGAATCAGGATCGGGCAAATCGGTGTCTTCCCTGTCGCTGATGCGACTGGTTGAGTATGGCGGCGGTGAAATTGCAGGCGGTCGCCTGCTTTTTGAGCGCGGTGAAGAAGGGCAGGTTGATCTTGCGGCCAGCGGCGGCAATCTGATGCGCAAGATTCGCGGCAATGAGATCGGCATGATCTTCCAAGAGCCGATGACCGCGCTGAACCCCGTGTTCACCATCGGCAAGCAGATGACCGAAGGTCTGCGCCTGCATCTGAACATGACCCGCAAAGAGGCCGAGGCCCGCGCGCTGGAGCTGATGAAACAGGTCCGCATCCCCGAGCCGGAGCGCCGGCTCAAGCAATACCCCCACGAACTTTCGGGCGGCATGCGCCAGCGTGTGGTGATCGCTATGGCGCTGGCCTGTGAGCCGCGTCTCTTGATCGCCGATGAGCCCACCACCGCGCTCGACGTGACCATTCAGGCCGAGATCCTCGCCCTGATGGACCGGCTGAAGCGCGAGACCGGCACGGCGGTGATGTTCATCACCCATGACATGGCCGTGGTGGCGCAGATGGCCGACCGCGTGGTCGTGATGTTCCGCGGCAAGAAGGTCGAGGAAGGCACCGTCGAGGAGATCTTCGAGAACCCGCAGCACCCCTATACCAAGGCGCTTCTCGCCGCGGTGCCGAAGCTTGGCGAGATGACGGGCAAGCCATACCCTGAGCCGATGAAACTCTTGGGTACGCCCGACAAGGAGATCGTGCCGATCAAGGGCCGCGAAGAGACGCTTCTCTCGGTCAAGAACCTGACCACGCGCTTCCCGGTGCAGGGCGGTTTCCTGCGCCGCACCGTCGCCAATGTTCATGCGGTCGAAGACCTGTCGTTCTCGCTCAACAAGGGCCAGACCCTGAGCCTCGTAGGCGAATCGGGCTGCGGCAAATCCACCGCCGGACGCTCGATCCTACGGTTGGTGGAGCCGATGTCGGGGGAGGTGAACCTCGACGGCGTCGACATCATGTCGCTGGACCAATCGGCGCTGCGCACCGCACGGCTCGACATGCAGATGATCTTCCAAGACCCCTTCGCCTCGCTCAACCCGCAGATGCAGCTGGCCGATCAGGTGGCCGAGCCTATCCACAACTTCGGCACGCTCAAGGGCGGGGAGATCAACAAGCGGATCGAGATGCTGTTTGACCGCGTGGAACTGCCGCGCAGCTTCATGCGCCGCTTCCCGCATGAGCTTTCGGGCGGCCAGCGCCAGCGCGTCGCCATCGCCCGCGCGCTTGCGCTGAACCCCAAGCTCATCATCGCGGACGAGGCGGTCTCGGCGCTGGACGTTTCCGTGCAGGCGCAGGTGCTGAACCTGATGATGGAGCTTCAGGCCGAAATGGAACTTTCGTTCTTGTTCATCAGCCACGACATGGCCGTGGTCGAACGCGTGAGCCACTATGTCGGCGTCATGTATCTGGGCCGCATCGTCGAGATGGGCTCGCGCCAGCGGGTCTTCGAGAACCCGCAGCACCCCTATACGCAGGCGCTGATGAAGGCCGTGCCGATCGCCGATCCGCGCCGCCGCAAGTCCGAGAAAGACCTGAACTTCAAACCCATCCCCTCGCCGATCCACCCGGTCAGTTACCGGCCCGAGCCTTCGGTCTACCGCGAGGTGGAGCCGGGGCACCATGTGCTGACCACCGACAGCGGCTATTGAAAGAAGACCCATGACCGAACGCCTGACCCCGCTCGAGTTGATGACCAAACTCATCAGCTTTCCCACCGTGTCGCGCGACACGAATATCCCGCTGATCGACTGGGTGGCTGACTACCTCGCCTCGCACGGGGTCGAGAGCCACCGCTACATCGATCCCGACCAGCCGAAACATGCGCTTTTTGCCCATGCCGGCCCGTGGGAGGAGGGGGCCGTGGTCCTTTCCGGGCACACGGATGTGGTGCCGGTCGACGGGCAGGCATGGGACACCGACCCTTTCACCGTGACCGAGAAGGACGGCCGCTACTACGGCCGCGGCGCCTGCGACATGAAGGGCTTCGACGCGTTGGCGATTTGGGCGCTGGTCGAGGCGCATTATGCAGAAGTCAATCGCCCGCTGCAGATCGCACTCAGCTTCGACGAGGAGATCGGCTGCACCGGCGCTCCGCCGATGATCCAAGCGATGCAGGGCGTGGTGCCCAAGGGCTCGGCGGTCATCGTGGGCGAGCCTTCGACCATGCAGGCGGTGACCGGGCACAAGGGCGGCATCGGCTTCAACACCCATCTCGTGGGTTTCGAGGTGCATTCCTCGCTGCTGCACACCGGGGTCAACGCGATCATGGCGGGCGCGAAGCTTATCGAATGGGCCAATGACGTGAACAGCGACAACATGGCCGCCAAACCGACCGAGACGGCGGCGATGTTCGACCCGCCCTTCACCACCGCCCATGTCGGCGTGATCGAGGGCGGCACGGCCCACAACATCACCGCCAAGGACTGCAAGTTCGCGATGGATTTCCGCGTGGTCCCCGGCGAGGACAAGGACAAATGGGGCACCGCCTACCTCAAGAAGGTGCGCGAGGTCGAAAAGCAGATGCAGGACGTGGTGCCCGAGACCTATATCGAGACCTCGACGCGCTTCGACGTGCCCGCGCTGCAGCCCGAGAAGGACGGCGAGGCCGAGCAGATCGTGCGCCAGATCACCGGTGACAACGCCAGCCACAAAGTCAGCTACGGCACCGAGGCCGGGCAGTTCCAGGAGGCGGGCTATTCCGCCGTCATCTGCGGCCCCGGCGACATCGCGCAGGCGCATCAGCCTAATGAGTTCATCGAGGTGGCGCAATTCGAGGCCGGCCACGACTTCATGCGCCGTCTGCTGACCCGCTTGCAGGGCTGAGCTTTCCCTGACAGACCTGTGGCTGGCCCCGCGCGGGGCCTGTCCTTTTCACGGCCGCCCGGTGCAGCCGCGCGGCGTCAGCCACCGGGGTCCGCATGTCCGCTTTTCCTATCACCCTTGCCACCCCCGCCAGCTACCCGCGCACCCCGCCGCGCGAGAGCGAGGTCGTTGTCCTCGGCGGCGGGGTGATCGGCGTCTGCACCGCCTTGTTTCTAGCCCGCGCAGGCAAACAGGTCACGCTCTTGGAAAAGGGCCGTATCGCCGCGGAGCAATCCAGCCGCAATTGGGGCTGGATACGCCAACAGGGGCGCGACCCGGACGAGTTGCCGATCATGGTCGAGGCCGCGCGGCTTTGGCGTGAACTGGCGCCTGAACTCGACCGTGACATCGGCTTGCAGCAGACCGGCGTCACCTATCTGGCGCAGACCGAGGCCAAGATGCAGGGCTATGCCGACTGGCTGCCCCATGCCAAGACCCACAGCGTCGACAGCCGGTTGATGGACGCGGGCGAAGTTACCAAGGCTTTCCCGGGGCTGGCCGGGACCTATGCCGGGGCGCTCACCACCCCCTCGGACATGCGCGCAGAGCCTTGGGTCGCCGTGCCCGCCTTGGCGGCGTTGGCAGCGCGCGAAGGCGTGAAGATCATCGAGAATTGCGCAGTGCGCCGCCTCGACCTTGCCGCCGGTCGCGTAGGGGGCGTGGTGAGCGAGGCGGGAGCAATCCGCTGTTCCTCGGTCGTGCTGGCGGGCGGGGCGTGGTCGGCGCTGTTCCTGCGTGCCCATGGTGTCAGCCTGCCGCAGCTTTCGGTGCGCGAGAGCGTGCTGGCCACCAATAAGCTGCCCGAGGTTCACGCCGGGGCCGCCGCCGAGGCGGGTCTTGCCTTCCGCCGCCGCGCCGATGGCGGCTATACGCTGGCGCCCGGCGGGGGTCCCGATCTCTATGTCGGACCGGATGCCTTCCGCGCGCTGCGGCACTACCTGCCGCAACTGCGCCAAAGCCCCTTCGGTCAGCGTCTGCGCGGCGCAGCCCCGCGCGGCTTTCCCGATGCCTGGCGCACGCCTCGCAACTGGGCGGCTGACGCGCACAGCCCCTTTGAGGCGATGCGCATCCTCGACCCCATGCCGGACCACCGCGCGCTGCGCCGGGCGCGCAAACGTTTTGCCGCGCTTTATCCCGATCTGCCGCCCATCATCGCCCGCGCCTCATGGGCCGGGATGATCGACACGATGCCGGATATCGTGCCGGTAGTGGACACCTGCGCGCAGATCCCCGGCCTTGTCATCGGCACCGGCATGTCGGGCCACGGCTTCGGCATCGGGCCGGCCATGGGGCGGGTGCTGGCGGCTCTGGTCATGGGCGACGCGCCGGGCCATGATCTGCGCAGATTCCGCGCCGACCGTTTCAGCGATGGCAGTGCCATCCGCCTTGGCCCGACGCTCTGAGCATATTTCGAAAAGGACATTCCATGCCGATCAAGAACCGCTTTGCCGAGACCCACGCCGAGATCACCGCCTGGCGCCGCCATCTGCACCAGCATCCGGAGCTGATGTTCGACCTGCCCGAGACTTCGCGCTTCGTCGAGGAGAAGCTGCGCAGCTTCGGCATCACCGACATCACCACCGGCATCGCCCAGACCGGCGTGGTCGCGGTGATCGAGGGGCAGAGCAACAGCTCGGGCCGCACCATCGGCCTGCGGGCGGACATGGACGCGCTGCCGATCACCGAAGCGACGGGATTGCCGCATGCCTCGAAACACCCCGGCAAGATGCATGCCTGCGGCCACGACGGTCATACGGCGATGCTGCTTGGGGCAGCGCAATACCTCGTAGAGACGCGCAATTTCGACGGGCGCGTGGTGCTGATCTTCCAGCCCGCCGAGGAGGGCGGCGGTGGCGGCAACGTCATGGTGCAGGAAGGGCTGATGGACCGCTGGGGCATCGACGAGGTCTACGGCATGCACAACATGCCCGGCCACCCGACCGGGCAGTTCGCCATCCGCGAGGGCGCGCTGCTGGCCGCGGCGGACGAGTTTGCCATCACGCTGACGGGCCAAGGCGGCCATGCCGCGGCCCCGCATGAGGCGGTGGACACGAACCTCGCCGCCGCCCATGTGATGATCGCGCTGCAATCCATCGCCAGCCGCAACACCGATCCGCTGAAACAGGTCGTCGTCTCGGTCTGCACCCTGCGCAGCGACACCGACAGCCACAACGTCTTGCCGCATAAGGTGCTGTTGCGCGGCACGGTGCGCACGCTGGATCCGGAGGTTCAGGATTTGGCCGAGCGTCGTCTGCACGACCTCACACGCCTCACGGCGGAGGCACATCAATGCCGGGCCGAGATCGACTACCAGCGCGGCTACCCGGTCACCCGCAACCATGCCGATCAAACCCGCTTTGCCGCTGAGGCCGCCGACAAGGTCACTCCCGGCACCGATCGGGACACGCCGCCGATCATGGCCGGAGAGGATTTTTCCTATATGCTCAATGCGCGACCGGGTGCCTATATTATGATCGGCAACGGGGAAGGGGCGACGGTCCATCACCCGGAATATGACTTTGACGATGCCGCGATCCCGGCGGGCTGCTCATGGTTCGCGCAGGTGGTTGAGGACCGGCTGGCAAGGGCGTAAGCATGTGGCAGATAAATGCGACTGCATGAAAACAGCGCCCAACCCAACTCCGGAGGATACTTCCTAAATGCCCGTTAAGAACCGATTTGCCGAGCTGCATGACGACATTACCGCATGGCGCCGCGACCTGCATGAAAACCCCGAGATCCTGTTCGAGACCCACCGCACCTCGGCCACCGTGGCGGAGAAACTGCGCAGCTTCGGCTGCGATGAGGTGGTCGAGGGCATTGGCCGCACCGGTGTCGTCGGTGTGATTAAGGGCAACTCCACCGCCTCGGGCAAGGTGCTTGGCCTGCGCGCCGATATGGACGCGCTGCCGATTCACGAACAGACCGGGCTGGACTATGCCTCCAAGACCGACGGCGCGATGCATGCCTGCGGTCATGACGGCCACACCGCCATGCTCTTGGGTGCTGCACAATACCTCGCCGAGACCCGCAACTTCGACGGCACTGTCGTGGTGATCTTCCAGCCCGCCGAGGAGGGCGGCGGCGGCGGTCGCGAGATGTGCGAAGACGGCATGATGGAGCGTTGGGGCATTCAGGAAGTCTACGGCATGCACAACTGGCCGGGCATGCCCACCGGCTCCTTCGGCATCCGCGCGGGCTCGTTCTTTGCAGCCACCGATCAGTTCGACATCACCTTCGAAGGCCGCGGCGGCCATGCCGCCAAGCCGCATGAGACCGTTGACACCACCGTGATGTCGGCGCAGGCCGTGCTGGCGCTGCAGACCATCACCGCGCGCAATGCCGACCCGGTGGAGCAGATCGTGGTCTCGGTCACCTCTTTCGAGACCTCCTCGAAAGCCTTCAACGTGATCCCGCAGAAGGTGCAGATCAAAGGCACCGTGCGCACCATGTCCGCCGAGATGCGGGAACTGGCCGAAAAACGGATCAACGAGATCTGCAACGGCATCGCAGGCACCTTTGGCGGTAGCGCCGATGTGACCTACCATCGCGGCTACCCGGTCATGGTGAACCACGAGGAGCAGACCGAGTTCGCCGCCGATGTGGCGCGCTCGATCTCGGGCCAATGTGACGAAGCGCCGCTGGTCATGGGAGGCGAGGACTTCGCCTTCATGCTCGAAGAGCGCCCCGGCGCCTATATCCTCGTCGGCAACGGCGACACGGCGGCGGTGCACCATCCGGAGTATAACTTCAACGACGAAGCGATCCCCGCGGGTTGTAGCTGGTGGGCAGGCATCGTCGAGCAGCGCATGCCGGCGGCCTGATAGCGGCGAAAGACGTGCGAGCGCGTCTCCCTCGGGGGGCGCGTTTTGCTTTGGGGGCTAGCCGCGCTCCCAAAGCGCGTTGTAGACGGCTTCGATCCCATCGGCCTCGGCCCGGGCGCTGAAACGCTGTTCGGCCCAGTGGCGCGCGGCCTCCGAGAGGGCGGCTTGATCCTCGCGCCCTAGCAGGGACAGCGCGGCTTGGGCCGCAGCCTCTGCTGCACCCAGTGGCACGACCTTGCCCACGCGACCTCCGTTCGAGAAAGCGCCGTAATAGCCCGCATCGCTGCCGACGAAAGGCACGCCCGAGGCCAGCGCTTCGAGCGGGACCATGCCATAGCCCTCGTAGCGCGGCAGTTGCACCACCAGCGACAGGGCGCGCATCAGTTTCGGTAGATCGGCGGCGGGGTACTCGCCGATGAAAAGCAGCCGATTGGCAAGGCCCGCGGCCTCGACCTGCGCCTTGAGCTTGGTCAAAAACGCCTCATGTTTGCCGCCCGCACGGCCAATCACCAACGCCACCGCGCCGGGGCATTGGGGCAGCAGGCGCAGCATGGCCTCGACGAAAAGGTCGGTGCCTTTCTCAGGCCGGATGCGCCCCACGGTGGCGATGCCATAGGTGCCGCCAAAGCCCAATTGCTCCCAAGCGTTCGCCCGGTTCGTCGCGGGGGAGAAGACATCGGTGTCTACCCCATGCGGCACCACGGCGCGGACATGGGGCACAAACTCCGCCGCGCGCTCGGTCGTGGCAATCACCGCGTCCATCTGCCGGATCAGCCAGCGGGGATAGGCCGAATGCAGGCGCTGCGCGGCAGAGGTAAAGACGATCCGGATATTTGCCCCACGCACATCGCGCAGCCAAAGCGCGCTGCGCATTTCCGTGTTGCGGCGCACATGCCAGATGGCGAAGGGGCGGTCTTGGGGGGGATGTTTGCGGGTGATCCGCCCCGCCGCGACGCGGGTCAGTGGCACCGGACAGCCGGGCAGGGGCTGGCCCACCAGCGCCAAGTCATGCCGGTCGAGCTGTTGCCGGATCACATTCGCCGCCGTGGCCGAGACCCCGGTGAAATTACGGTTGTAGTTGGTGACGAAAAGCTCAGGCATCGCTGTCCCCTCGCAGGCGCAGGGCCGTGATCAGGCGCTCGGCAATACTGTCGAGCTTGTCGGTCTGCCCGGCGGCATAGGCCTTGGCCGCGGCTACACCACTTGCACGGGCAATATCGTTGCGCAGCAGAGCCCCCACACGGTCCGCCAAATCCTGCGTGCCCGCCACCAGCCGCGCGGCGCCCTCGGCTTCCATCTCGGCATAGGTCTCGGCAAAATTGGCGACATGGGTGCCCGAGAGCACCATCGCCCCGGCCTGCGCGACCTCATAGGGGTTATGCCCCCCGATCGGGTGCAGCGACCCGCCCAGAAAGACGATGTCGGATAGCGCGTACCATGTGCCCAACTCGCCCAGAGTGTCGGCCAGATAGACCTGTTCGCGCGGCATGTCGCCCCGTGTTCGACGCCCATGCGTCAGACCGTAGCTGGCGATGAGACCGGCCACCTCCTCCCCCCGCTCGGGGTGGCGGGGGGCAAGGATCAGGCACAGCTCGGGGATGCGCTCCAGCAGTTGGCGATGCGCTTCCAACACCGCTTTCTCCTCGCCCGGGTGGGTTGAGGAAGCGATCCAGACAGGGCGGCCCTCCAAGGCCTTTCGCGCCTCGGCGATGGTCTCCTCGTCCTGCGGCAGGGGGCCTGCCATGGACTTGAGGTTGATCCCCGGCGTGACCCGGTCAGCCGGGGCGTTGATCGTGGCCATGGCCCGGGCCATCGCGTCATTCTGCGTCAGGATCAGGTCAAACACGCCAAAGAGGAACCCAGCCAGCGCGGGCCGTTTCTGCCAGCTTTCGATTGAGCGTTGCGAGAGGCGGGCGTTGATCAGCGCCATCGCCGTGCCCCGCGTATGGGTCCGTCGCAGCATCTGCGGCCAAAGCTCGCTTTCCACGAAGAGCGCCGCATCGGGGCGCCAATGGTCAAGGAAACGTTTCAGCGGGCCGGGGGCGTCGAGCGGGGCGAACTGATGCCGCGTTCGCGGGGGCAGGCGGCCGCCCACCAAACGGGCCGAGGTGGCGGTGCCGGAAGTGATGAGGAAATGCGCCTGCGGCAGGGCGCGCCCCATCCGGTCGATCAGCGCCAGAACCGACAGGCTCTCCCCAACCGAGGCTGCGTGAAACCAGATCAACTGCCCCTCGGGGCGGGGTTGGCTGGCATGGCCCAACTTTTCGCGCGCGCGTTCCGGTGTGACCTCGGCGCGGCGCAGTTTGGCCATGGAGCGCCGCCCGGCCACGGGCAAGATCACACGGCTTGCCGCGACCCATGCCCGGTAGAGAAACGGCACCGCCAAAGGCTCAGCCGCCCGTGTGGCTCATGTGGCGGGGCATCTGCCCGTCAACACGCTGCCGCGAATAGTCGAAATCGTGGCCTTTGGGCTTGCGGTCGATGGCCGCACGAATGGCCTCCTGCAACGGCAGGTCCGTGTCCGGGTGATCGCGCAGGGGTTTGCGCAGGTCGGCCACGTCTTCTTGGCCCAGACACATGAAAATCTCGCCGGTGCAGGTGACCCGCACGCGGTTACAGCTTTCGCAGAAGTTGTGGCTCAGAGGCGTGATGAAGCCGATCTTCTGCCCGGTCTCCTCCAGCCGCACATAGCGCGCAGGGCCCCCTGTACGCTCAGCCAGATCGGTGACGGTGTAATGTTCGGCGTAACGCGCGCGCACGTCACGCAGCGACCAGTATTGGCCGAAACGATCCTCGTTGCCCAAATCGCCCATCGGCATGACCTCGATCCATGTGAGATCTATGTCCCGCTCGGCGCACCATTCGGTGATATGCAGCAGTTCCGGCTCGTTGAAGCCCTTGAGCGCCACAGCGTTGATCTTGATCTTAAGCCCCGCCCGCTGCGCTGCGTCGATCCCGCGCAGCACCTGCGGCAGGCGCCCCCAGCGGGTGATATCCGCGAATTTCTGCTCGTCCAGCGTGTCGAGGGAGACATTCACGCGGCGCACCCCGGAGGCGTAGAGGTCATCGGCGAAGCGCTCCAACTGGCTGCCGTTGGTGGTCAGCGTCAGCTCTTTCAGCTTGCCGCTGTCGAGATGCCGTTTCATGCCGTCGAAGAAGGTCATGATGCCGCGCCGGACCAGCGGCTCACCCCCGGTGATGCGCAGCTTCTCGACGCCGAGGTCGATGAAATTGCTGCACAGGCGGTCGAGCTCCTCCAGCGTCAGCAATTCCTTCTTCGGCAGGAAGGTCATGTTCTCCGACATGCAGTAGACGCAGCGAAAATCGCAGCGGTCGGTGACGGAGACGCGCAGATAGGTGATCGCGCGCATGAAAGGGTCAATGAGGGGTGCTGTCATGCTTCATAGGTAATGCCCCGCCCAACCCGGGGCAAGCGCCATTTGGGCGATTGATAAGGGGGCAGGGCGCGGATAGGCTGCGTGGATGACACGTATAATCTTACCGCTTTTCATCGCCGCCGCCACCGCCGGTTGCAGCAACCTGACGGAACGCCTCGGGATGGATGCCAGCCAGTCTGAGCCTGCACCCGCATCCGCATCGGTCGATGCCACGGCTGAGGCTGCAACGCCGAGCGGACCGGCCCCTGCATCGCCGCCCGCCGCCTCTCCCATCGCCACCGCGGGCAGCAGCGCCGAGGCGCTGGATACCACCACGGCGGCAGAGCGCGAGGCGGCCACCCGCGCGCCCGCCAGTACCGGTGCCGCCTTGGGGTCGACCGTGGTCAGCTTGGGCAGCGCGACGGAGCCGGGGCTGTGGTTGAAAACACCTCTGGTCGACGCGGAACAGCCGGGGCGGGTGACCAACCCCGCGACGGGCAAATCCGCCGCGGTGACGCTGATCCCGCTGGAGGGGCCCGCAACCGCAGGCAGCCGCATGTCGCTGCCTGCCTTGCGTTTGATCGGCGCGTCGCTGACCGACCTCACAACGGTCGAGGTCTCGACCGAAAGCTAGGGATCAGCCTGCGCCTTCTGCCTTTTTCAGCAGGCGCAGGGCTTCTTTCACCGCGAACGGTTTCATCGCCTCCCCATGGGCGGCGATAAAGCCACGGGTCCGCTCGGGGTCGTGTTTCGAAAGGTCGCGCAGCCACCAGCCGATTGCCTTCTAAATGAACCACCGGTGATCCGGTACCATCGTCGCGGCCCAGCCGAGGATACGGTCGCGCGCGGCCAGCTCCTCAGGCTTAGGATTGTTCTGCTTGGTCCAAGGCAGGGTGGAGACAAGTGCCGCGCGTCGGGTCCAAAGGTGATCCGAAGCGACCCAGTTCTCCACTTCGTCCAAGCGCGTCGGATCGGCCACCAGACGTTTCTGCGCCGCCATGCTGGCATGATCGGCAATTGCCCAACTGTCGAAATCGGGGGTCCAGCTTGCGATCAGCGCCCATGCGGCTTGATCTTCCGGGCGCAGCCGCGCTTGGGTGAGCAGTTTTGCCGCGGCGACGCGTGCTTCGAAAATGTCCGACTGCCAAAGGGCATCGGCAAGCGCGACACGGCCCTTGACGTCCAGCGCCGCTCGCCACGATTGGGCAAGCTCCGCAATTTGCGGGTTAGTTAGGCCAAGATAGCCTCGGTTGGCTTTGTGATATGCGCGCATCTCTTCCGCGCGGGCCGGGTTGGCCTGCGCTTGAAGTTCCTCAAGGGCGGTTTCGGGGGTCATTCCACCGTCACCGATTTCGCGAGATTGCGTGGCTGGTCCACATCCGTGCCTTTCGCCACGGCGGTGTGATAGGCCAGCAACTGCGCCGGAACCGCATAGAGGATCGGGGCCAAAGCATCCGGCACCGGGGGCATCTCGATGCTGAACCAGACGCCGTCATTGGCCTCGGCCTGACCTTTGGCGTCGGAGATCAGGATCACCTTGCCCTTGCGCGCCATGACTTCTTGCATGTTGCTGACGGTCTTGTCGAAGAGCGCGTCGCGTGGTGCCATGACGACTACCGGCACATGCTCATCCACCAGTGCGATGGGGCCGTGTTTCAGTTCACCCGACGCATAAGCTTCGGCGTGGATGTAGCTGATTTCCTTAAGTTTCAGTGCGCCCTCAAGGGCGAGCGGGTACATCTGGCCCCGGCCAAGGAACAACACATCGCGGGCATGGGCGAGTTTGAGCGCGGCTTCTTGCATCGCGTCGTTTTGTTCAAGCGCCGTGCTGATGAGCGCGGGCAGTCCACGAAGTGCGGAGATGTGATCGGCGAAGCTCTCTGTGCTGATCACATCGCGGTCCCGCGCGGCTTTGAGCACCAACGCGAAGAGGACAACGAGCTGACAGGTGAAGGCTTTGGTCGAGGCCACGCCGACTTCGACTCCGGCGTGGATCGGCAGCGCCAGATCGCTTTCGCGGGCGATGGAGCTTTCGGGCACGTTGACGACCGACAGGATACGCGCGGCCTTGCCCTCGCAATAGCGCAGAGCGGCGAGCGTGTCGGCGGTCTCACCCGATTGGCTGACGAAAACCGCTAATGTGCGCGCCGGGATCGGCGGTTCACGGTAGCGGAATTCCGAGGCGACATCGATCTCGACCGGCAGGCGGGCGATCTGCTCGAACCAGTATTTCGCGGTGAAACAGGCATAGGACGCGGTGCCGCAGGCGACCATGAGGATGCGGTCAAACTGCGCAAAATCAATATCTTGTGCGCTGATGTTGATCTCTCCCTCGGGGGTGAGGTAATGGCCGATGGCCGCGCCGATCACGCCGGGTTGCTCGGCAATTTCTTTTGCCATGAAGTGTTTGTGGCCCGCCTTGTCGATGCGGGTATTGTCGATCTGCACGGATTTGATCGCCCGGTTGGCGAGCGCCCCATTGCGGTCGGTGACCTCAACCGAGGTGCGGGTGATGACGGCGCAATCACCCTCTTCAAGATAGGCGATTTGATTGGTCAACGGAGCCAGCGCGATGGCGTCGCTGCCCACATACATCTCACCCTCGCCATAGCCTATGGCCAAGGGCGAGCCCTTGCGCGCCGCAATCATCAGGTCGTCGTGCCCGTCAAAGAGAAAGGCCAGCGCAAAAGCGCCTTCGAGCCGGGCAAGCGTCTGTTTGGCGGCCTCCACCGGGCCTGCGCCCTGCGCCATGTGATGCTGGGTCAGGAGGGCAACGGTCTCGGTATCGGTCTCGGTCACGAATTGCGCGCCATGTTCGGCCAGTTCGGCCCGCAACTCACGAAAGTTTTCGATGATCCCGTTATGCACCACGGCCACTGGTCCCGCCTGATGCGGGTGGGCGTTGGTGACGCTCGGCGCGCCATGGGTGGCCCAGCGGGTGTGGCCGATGCCCGACTTCCCCGCCAGCGGCTCATGCACCAGCGCGTCCGAGAGGTTTACCAGCTTGCCCAAGGCGCGGCGGCGCTCAAGCTTGCCTTCGTTCAGGGTCGCGATGCCCGCGCTGTCATAGCCGCGATATTCCAGCCGTTTCAGCGCTTCGACCAAGATCGGCGCGACTTCATGGGTGCCAAGCACCCCAATAATTCCACACATAATTAGCTGCCTCTTTGCAATTTTGCCTTCTTGGCCTTTAAAATTTCGAACATTTTGCGCGCCATCCCGGGTTTCTCAACCTGCGGGGCGCGCGACAGGGCCAGCGCCTCGGGTTCTACGTCCGAGGTGATGACCGAGCCCGAGCCGGTCATCGCACCCTCGCCAATGGTCACCGGGGCCACGAGCATGGTGTTCGACCCGATGAAGGCGCCCGCGCCGATGGTGGTGTGATGTTTCATCACCCCGTCATAATTGCAGGTGATCGTGCCCGCGCCAATGTTGCTGCGCGCGCCGACGGTGGCGTCGCCGATATAGCTCAGGTGGTTGACCTTGGCCCCTTCGGCGATTTGCGCGTTCTTCACCTCGACGAAATTGCCGATGCGCACGTCTTCGGCCAGTTCCGCGCCGGGGCGCAGCCGGGCGTAGGGGCCGACGACCCCGCCGCGTGAGACATGGCACCCTTCGAGATGCGAGAAGGCACGGATGGTGCTGCCGGATTCCACGGTGACATTCGGGCCGAAGACGACATTCGGCTCCACCACTGTATCGCGCCCGATGAAAGTGTCGCGCGACAGGAAGACGGTTTCGGGGGCGACCAAGGTCACGCCGTCTTCCATCAACAGATCGCGGGCGCGGGATTGGAACGCGGCCTCGGCCATCGCCAGATCGGCGCGGGAGTTCACGCCCATGGTCTCGGCCTCGTCGCAGGTGACTACTGTGGCGCTGCGGCCCTTGGCGCGGGCGATGCCGATGATGTCGGTGAGGTAGTATTCTTCCGAAGCGTTGTCGTTGCCGACCTTGTCGATCAAATCGAAGAGCAGTTCGGATTTGCAGGCCACCACGCCGGAGTTGCACAGGGTAATGGCGCGCTCTTCGACGGAGGCGTCTTTGAACTCGACGATCCGCTCCAAGGCGTCGCCCTGCATCACCAAACGACCATAGCGGGCGGGATCGGCGGCCTCAAACCCCAGAACCACCACGTCATGTGTCGCCAGCGCCTCTTGCATCTTCTCAAGCGTCTCGGGCTGGACGAAGGGCGTGTCACCGTAAAGCACCAGCGCCATGCCATCGAACCCGGTCAGCGCCGGGCGGGCCTGTGCCACCGCATGGGCCGTGCCCAACTGCTCGGTCTGTTCGACGACCTGCGCGTCTTCGTCAAAAAGCGTGGCGGCGGCGCGGACCTGATCGGCGCAGTGCCCGGCCACCACGACCGTATGGCGGGGTGCGAGCATGGCGCCTGCGGCCATCGCGTGTTCCAGCATCGGGGCGGAGGCCACGCGGTGCAGCACCTTTGGCAGGTCCGAGTTCATCCGTGTCCCCTTGCCCGCGGCGAGGATGATCAATGCAGTTTCCATGTAAATCTCTTTGTCCTTCAGCTTGCATTCTCTTTACGCGCTTCGCACAAAGGCGCAAGGTTGCGGCCCATCAAACTAGGTTGCGGACTGCAACACGATGCCATTTTGCAAGGCGGGGTTCCGCCCAAGGAGTATCCAGTGAAGACAGTGGTTTTCGATCTCGACGGCACCTTGGCCGATACCTCGGGCGATTTGATCGCCGCTGCCAATGCGTGCTTCCGCGACATGGGCGAGGGCGATGTGCTGGTCCATGCCGAGGATGCGGGCACCGCGCTGCGCGGCGGGCGGGCGATGCTGACCTTGGGGATGCAAAAGCTGGGCCGTGCCGATGACGCGGCGACGATCGACCGCTATTATCCGATGCTGCTCGAAGCCTATGGGCGCGACATCGACACCCATACCATCATGTACCCCGGCGCGATGGAGGCTGTGGCCGCGCTCAAAGCCGCGGGCTACCGCGTGGCGATTTGCACCAACAAACCCGAGGCTTTGGCGGAGTTGCTGCTGACCCGTCTTGGCGTGCGCGATGCATTCGGCGCGATGCTGGGGGCTGATACGCTGGCCGTGCGCAAACCTGACCCCGAACACCTGTTCGAAACCGCCCGGCGTGCCGGGGGCGATCCGGCGCAATGCGTGTTGATCGGCGACAGCGACACCGACCGCAAAACCGCCAAAGCCGCAGGGGTTCCGTGCGTGCTGGTGACCTTCGGCCCCTCGGGCGAAGACATGGCCGCGCTGGAGCCCGAAGCGCTGTTGGACGATTTCGCCGACCTGCCGGAGGTCATTGAACGTTTGATCGGCAAAGCCGCCTGATGGCCGAGCGCTTCACCGGCAGTTTCACACAGCAAGAGCCGATCCCCGACGATGCGATCGAGGCGGCAGTGGCGGTGATGCGTCACGGACGGTTGCACCGCTATAACACAGCCCCGGGGGAGGTGGCCGAGGTTGCCCTGCTTGAGCAGGAATTCGCCGCGATGACGGGGGCAAAATACTGCCTTGCCGTGGCCTCGGGCGGCTATGCCATGGCCACGGCGCTGCGCGCAGTGGGGGTGAAACCGGGCGACCGGGTGCTGACCAATGCCTTCACGCTCGCCCCGGTGCCGGGGGCGATTGCGGCACTGGGGGCGGTCCCGGTTTTCGTCGGCGTGACGGAGCAGCTGGTGATTGACCTCGACGACCTCGCCGCCAAGGCGGGTCAGGCCGATGTGCTGCTGCTCAGCCATATGCGCGGCCATCTGGCTGACATGGACGCCCTAATGGCGCTTTGCGATGCGCGCGGCATCACGGTGATCGAAGATTGCGCCCATACGATGGGGGCGGCGTGGAACGGCAAGCCCTCGGGCACGCAGGGGAAACTGGGGTGTTTTTCCTGCCAGACCTATAAACATGTGAACGCTGGCGAGGGCGGGTTGCTGATCACCGATGATGCCGAGGTTGCGGCGCGGGCGATCATGCTGTCGGGGTCTTACATGCTCTATGACCGCCATGCCGCCGCGCCGGGGCCGGAGGCTTTTGAGACGATCCGCTATGAGACGCCCAATATCTCGGGCCGGATGGACAACCTGCGCGCCGCGGTCCTGCGCCCGCAGTTGCGACGGCTGGCGGAACAGGTGGCCCGCTGGAATGAGCGTTATCGGGTGATCGAGACGGGGCTGCGCGACACGCCGGGGCTCACGGTCATCGACCGGCCCGAGGCGGAGAGCATCGTCGGGTCGTCAATCCAATTCCTGCTGAAGGGTTGGTCGCCGGAGGATGTCGAGGCGATGTTGGCGCGCTGCGCTGCGCGCGGGGTGGAGTTGAAATGGTTCGGCAGGGCCGAGCCTATGGGTTTCACCAGCCGCTACGACACGTGGCGCTATGCGCGGGCCGAAAAAATGCCCGCCAGCGATGCGGTGCTGGCGGGGTTGATCGACATGCGTGTGCCGCTGACCTTTTCGCTGGAGGATTGCGCCCTGATCGCGCGGATTATCCGGGCCGAGGTCAGCGCCGTTTTTCAAGGGGACTAGGCTTAGAAGCGGATGGTGCCATGTTTGCCCATGTCGGGCTTTTGGCCGGTCATCTGCGCCTTGCCGATCTCATAGAGGAACTTGATCCCACCATCGGTCGCCCAAACCTCGGCTTCGGTGAGGTCAAAGCGGATCAGCTGCACATCCGGGTCCTGCTTGCCGTCTTCGAACCAGGCGCCCGCGATGGCGTTCCAAATCTTGTCCAACTCGGTCGGGTTGGTCACAGCGGAAACATGGCCATCGATCCGCGCCCAGAGGGATTCGTCCTTGCTGGCGATCAGGTATTCAGCGGCGGCGCGTCCCTCGGCGGATTGCGCCAGATCGGTGCCCTTGGCGGTGATGAACCACAGCACGGCGGCGCGGTCGTCTTCGTCGATGTAATGGGTCATTGGGATCGCGCGGGCGGTCTTGGTCATCAGCATCCCGGCGCGGGTGTCGTCCAGACGGTCCCAGAACTCTTTTTTCAGATCATCGCTCATTTGCATCTCGCTTTGTTGTAGTGTTCGCTTGGTCGCAGGGCCAACCCGCCGCGACGCGGGGCGGTTCCACATCGCGCCGCTTGACGCAAAGCGGGTGGGGCGGTAGGTAATGAACAAGCGTTCAATAAATCGGGGGGAGAAGCCGTGTTCAACGCAAGTATGCAGTTTGATCTGGGAGAAGACGTCGCGGCCATGCGGGAGATGGTGCACCGCTGGGCGCAGGAGCGCGTCAAGCCGATGGCCGCCGAGATCGACAGCAAGAACGAATTCCCCGCCGAGCTTTGGCAGGAAATGGGTGAGTTGGGCCTTCTGGGCATGACCGTTGAGGAAGAGTTCGGCGGCTCGGGGCTGGGCTATGTCGCCCATACCGTCGCGGTGGAAGAGATTGCCCGGGCCTCGGCTTCGGTCTCACTCTCCTACGGGGCGCATTCCAACCTCTGCGTGAACCAGATCAAGCTTAACGGCACCCCGGAGCAGAAGGCGCAGTTCCTGCCCAAGCTCTGTTCGGGCGAGCATGTCGGTGCGCTGGCCATGTCCGAAGTGGGCGCGGGGAGTGACGTGGTCAGCATGAAGCTGCATGCCGAGAAGCGGAACGACCACTTCCGTCTGAACGGCAACAAGTATTGGATCACCAACGGCCCCGACGCCGAGACGCTGGTGGTCTATGCCAAGACCGACCCGGATGCCGGCTCCAAGGGCATCACCGCCTTTTTGATCGAGAAGTCGATGAAGGGATTCTCGACCTCCAAGCATTTCGACAAGCTCGGCATGCGCGGCTCGAACACTGCGGAACTGATTTTCGAGGATTGCGAAGTGCCCTTCGAGAACATTCTCGGCGAAGAGGGCAAGGGCGTGCGCGTGCTGATGTCGGGCCTCGATTACGAGCGCGTCGTGCTGGCGGGCATCGGCCTTGGCATCATGGCCGCCTGTCTCGATGAGATCATGCCCTACATGGCCGAGCGCAAGCAGTTCGGCCAGCGCATCGGGGATTTCCAACTGATGCAGGGCAAGATGGCGGATATGTACACCGCGATGAACTCGGCGCGGGCCTATGTTTACAGCGTGGCGCAGGCTTGTGACCGGGGTGATGTGACCCGTCAGGACGCGGCGGCCTGCTGCCTCTATGCCTCGGAACAAGCGATGGTACAGGCGCATCAGGCGGTGCAGGCGATGGGCGGCGCGGGCTATCTGTCCGACAACCCGGTGGGCCGGATCTTCCGCGACGCCAAGCTGATGGAGATCGGCGCGGGCACTTCGGAAATCCGCCGCATGCTGGTGGGCCGCGAGATGATGGGGGCGATGTGATGCGCGCCCTCCTGCTGGCCTGCGCGTTTCTGGCGGGGCCGGTATCCGCGCAGGACATCACCTATTCCGATGCCGCCACCGCGGACTGTCTGGCCGGGGCCGAAGAGTTCACCGACCAGCGCGCCTGCATTGGCCTGTCGGCCAACCTCTGTATGGAAGGGCCGGGCGGCTATTCGACCGTCGGCATGGGCGGGTGTCTTGATGCTGAGTTGACCTTTTGGGACGGCCTGCTGAACGAGAATTACCGCGCCCGCATGGTGCAGGCGAAATCCGCCGATGAGGAGAATGCCCTCTACCAGCCGCAACTGCCTTCGCAGGCCGAGGCGCTGCGTGACATGCAGCGCGCTTGGATTACCTTCCGCGATGCCGCCTGCGATTATGAACGCAGCCAATGGGGCGGTGGCACAGGCGGCGGACCTGCAACCTTGGCCTGCCTGATGCAGATGACGGGGGAACAGGCGCTGCGTTTGGGGGCGGCCTATTAACCGCGTCTCGCTGTGTCGGCCAAACAGGACGGAGGGATCGGGATGGAAAACCTGATAGAACTGGAGACAGAAGGCGGTGTCCTGCACCACTTTCTACCTTGGCTGATCGAGGGGTTCGAGATCCTCGCCGCGGTCATCGACATCGCGGCCATCATTCTGCTGCTGATCGGTGCGGCACGTTTCCTGACCGGGGTGACGATTGCCGAGGTTTCCAAGAAAGGCCCCGAGCGGGTCCGCCGCACCAACCGCGAGCGGATCGAACTGGGGCGCTACATCCTTGCCGGGCTGGAACTCTTCATCGTCTCGGATGTGATACACACCGCGATCAGCCTGCGTTTTGCGGACCTGCTCTTCCTGCTGATGCTGGTCATCATCCGCTCCATCACCTCCTATTTCCTTGACCGGGAACTGGAGCAACTGAAGAAGGAACTTGGCCGTGACTGACTATTCCGATCTCAAGGCGCTCTACGTCAACTGCTCGCTCAAGAAGACCCCGGGCGACAGCCACACCCAGCTTCTGATGAACGCCAGCGCGGGCATCATGGAGGCACAAGGCGTGGGGGTGGAGCATCTCTACCTGCTGGATCACCAAGTGCCGCCGGGCGTCTATCCGGACATGACCGAACACGGCTGGGACCGCGACGACTGGCCCGCGATCTGGGACAAGGTGCTGGCTGCCGATATTCTGATCATCGGTACGCCTTTGTGGCTGGGCGAGGAGAGCAGTGTCTGCCGCGTGCTGATCGAGCGGCTCTATGCCATGAGCGGGGAGCTCAATGACAAGGGCCAGTCGGTCTTCTACGGCAAGGTCGGCGGCACCGTGGTGACGGGCAACGAGGACGGCATCAAACATGTCGCCATGACCACCGGTTTCGCGATGAACCATCTGGGCTACACGATCCCGCCGCAGGCCGATTGCGGCTGGATCGGCGAGGCCGGGCCGGGGCCGTCTTACGGCGATGATGTGGACGGCAAGCGCGCGGGTTTCGACAACGAGTTCACGCAGCGCAACACCACCATCATGACATGGAACGCCCTGCATCTGGCACGGATGCTGAAACACGCGGGCGGCTACCCGTGTGAGGGCAACGACCGCAACGCCTGGGACGCGGGCGCGCGGTTCGATTTCGAAAATCCGGAGTACCGAAGCTGATATGAAGAACGAAGGCGACTGGCCCATCTGGCAGGGCAACATGGCGGCGCAATGCCTCGCCCAGCCCGACGATGCACTGGCGATCATCGACCTCACCGGTCCCGCGCGGCGCGATGTGACCACGGGGGAGCTGCATGCAATGGCCGACGGTTTGGCCCGCGCGCTGAAAAGCCAAGTCGCGCGCGGCGACCGGGTGGGCGTGCTGCTCAGCCAGTCGCCGTGGTGTGCGGCGGCGCATCTCGCGATCTGGAAGATCGGCGCGATTTCGGTGCCGCTGTTCAAGCTGTTCAAACGTGACGCGCTGGCCAGTCGGGTGGGTGACGCGGGCTGCGAAATCGTGCTGACCGATGCGGAAGGCGCGGAACTGCTCGGCGATCTGGCCACCCCGTGGATCGCGGCGGAGGCGGGCGTGGCGGGCGACGCGGTGGATTTCGCCGAGGTCGGCCCCGACGATCCCGCCGTGCTGATCTACACCTCCGGCACCACCGGCACGCCGAAAGGCGCGTTGCACGGGCACCGGGTGCTCTCGGGCCATCTGCCCGGCGTATCGGTCAGCCATGACCATCTGGGGCAGAAGGGCGACTGCCTCTGGACCCCGGCGGATTGGGCGTGGATCGGCGGGCTTTTCGACGTAGCGATGCCCGCGCTGGCGCTCGGCGTGCCGGTCGTGGCCACGCGGATGCCCAAGTTCACCGTCGAGGGCTGCGCCGAGGTGATCGCGAAAGGCGAGGTGCGCAACGTGTTCTTCCCGCCGACCGCCCTGCGGATGCTGAAGGCGGCGGATGTCGCACTGCCGGGCCTGCGCTCGGTCGCCAGCGGCGGCGAGCCTCTGGGGGCCGAGATGCTGGCATGGGGCCGGGAGGCGTTTGGGCTTGAGATCAACGAGTTCTACGGCCAGACCGAATGTAACATGGTGGCTTCCAGCTGCGGCGTCGATTTCCCCGCCCAGCCCGGCTGCATTGGCAAACCGGTGCCGGGGTTCGAGATCGCCGTGCTGGATGATGACGGCCAGCCTACCGATGCCGAGGGAGACGTGGCGGTGCGCCGCGGCGCGCCCTCGATGATGCTGCGCTACTGGAACCGGCCCGAGGAAACTGCGGCCAAGTTCCACCGCGACTGGCTGTTGACCGGCGATCGCGGCATCTGGGAGGGGGAGTATCTGCGCTTCGTGGGGCGCGAGGACGACGTGATCACCTCCGCGGGCTACCGCATCGGTCCGGCCGAGATCGAGGATTGCCTGCTCACCCATGACGCCGTGGCGACCTGCGGCGTGGTCGGCAAGCCCGACGCGCTGCGCACCGAGATCGTGAAGGCCTATGTGGTGCTGAAACCGGGTGCGGAGGTCGAAGCAAAGGAACTGCAGGACTGGGTGAAGGACAGGCTCGCCAGCTATTCCTACCCGCGCGAGATCGCCTTCATGCAGGACCTGCCCATGACCGTCACCGGCAAGGTGATCCGCAAGGAATTGAAGCGTCTGGCGGCGCGAGAGAATGAGGACGTAACATGAAACTGACATCCCAAGCCCTGCCATCCTCGGATGCCTACAAGGCCAACGAGATGGCGCATCTGAAAGCCCTGAGCGAGGTCCGCGAGGCCGCCGAGACGGCCGCTTTGGGCGGTGGCGAGAAATCCCGCGCCCGGCACGAAAGCCGCGGCAAGATGCTGCCCCGCGAACGCGTGGCGAACCTTCTCGACCCCGGCAGCCCGTTTCTGGAGATCGGCGCGACCGCGGCGCATGGGCTTTATGGCGGCGCGGCCCCCTGTGCGGGCGTGATCGCGGGCATCGGGCGGGTGCAGGGCCATGAGGTCATGGTGGTCTGCAACGACGCCACCGTGAAGGGCGGCACCTATTACCCGATGACGGTGAAAAAACACCTCCGCGCGCAGGAGATCGCGGAGGCCAACCATCTGCCCTGCATCTATCTGGTCGACAGTGGCGGCGCGAACCTGCCGAACCAAGACGAAGTCTTCCCCGACCGTGACCATTTCGGCGCGATCTTCTACAATCAGGCCCGGATGAGCGCCAAGGGCATCGCGCAGATCGCCGTGGTGATGGGGTCTTGTACCGCAGGCGGCGCCTATGTGCCTGCGATGTCTGACGTTACCATCATCGTGAAAGAGCAGGGCACGATCTTCCTCGCCGGCCCGCCCTTGGTGAAGGCGGCGACGGGCGAGGTGGTCTCGGCCGAAGACCTCGGCGGCGGCGACGTGCACACGCGCCTGTCGGGCGTGGCGGATTATCTGGCCGAGGACGACGCCCATGCGCTGGCACTGGCGCGCCGTGCGGTTGGGCAGCTTAACAAGAGCAAGCCCAAGACGGTGGACTGGGCCAGCCCGGAGGAACCGGCTTGCGACCCCGCCGAGATGCTGGGCGTTGTGCCCGCCGACCTGCGCACGCCCTATGACATCCGCGAGGTCATCATGCGGCTGGTGGATGGCAGCCGCTTTGATGAGTTCAAGGCGCGCTTCGGCGAGACGCTGGTCTGCGGTTTCGCCCATGTCAAAGGCTGCCCCATCGGCATCATCGCCAACAACGGGGTGCTGTTTTCCGAAGCCGCCCAGAAGGGCGCGCATTTCGTGGAGCTTTGCAGCCAGCGCAACATCCCGCTGGTGTTCTTGCAGAACATCACCGGCTTCATGGTCGGCCGCAAATACGAGAACGAGGGCATCGCCCGCCACGGCGCCAAGATGGTGACGGCGGTGGCCACCACCAATGTGCCCAAGATCACCATGCTGGTGGGCGGCTCCTTCGGGGCGGGCAACTACGGCATGTCGGGCCGCGCCTATAGGCCGCGGTTCCTCTGGTCATGGCCCAACAGCCGCATTTCCGTCATGGGCGGCGCGCAGGCGGCGGGGGTTCTGGCCACCGTCAAGCGCGACGCCATGGAACGCGCGGGCGAGACATGGACCGAGGAGGAAGAGACCGCCTTCAAGCAGCCCACGATCGACATGTTCGAGGAACAGAGCCACCCGCTCTATGCCTCGGCACGGCTGTGGGACGACGGGATCATTGATCCGCGCAAGAGCCGCGACGTGCTCTACCTGAGCCTCTCGGCCAGCCTGAACGCGCCGATCGAGCCGACGAAATTTGGATTGTTCCGGATGTGATCGACGCGCGTTCCGGGGGGGACCCCCCCCCCGGAACGCGCGCCATATTTGGAGCCAGAAAGAGATGAAAAGGGTAGGGCATGTTTGACACGATCCTGATTGCGAACCGGGGTGAGATTGCTTGCCGGGTAATGGAAACGGCGCAAGCCATGGGGGTGCGCTGCGTGGCGGTGTACTCGGACGCGGATGCGGGCGCGAAACACGTCGCCATGGCGGATGCTGCGGTGCATATTGGCGGCTCGGCCCCGGCTGAGAGTTACCTCAAGGGCGAGGTGATCATCCAAGCGGCGCTCGATACCGGCGCACAGGCGATCCACCCGGGCTATGGGTTCTTGAGCGAAAACCCCGATTTCGTGGAGGCGGTGGAGGCCGCGGGGCTGACCTTCATCGGGCCTTCGGCCAAGGCGATCCGGGCCATGGGTCTGAAGGACGCCGCCAAGGCGCTGATGGTCGAGGCGGGCGTGCCCGTCGTGCCGGGGTATCACGGCGCGGATCACGACGATGCGCTGCTGGCGCGCGAGGCCGAGAAGATCGGCTACCCGGTGTTGATCAAGGCCGTCGCGGGCGGCGGCGGCAAGGGCATGCGGCTGGTCGAGGAGGCCAAGGGGTTTCAGGCGGCGCTGGAGAGCGCGCGCTCGGAGGCGAAGACTGCCTTCGGCAACCCGGACGTGCTGGTCGAGAAATTCGTCACCAAGCCGCGTCACATCGAGGTGCAGGTCTTTGGCGACGGCACACATGCGGTGCATCTCTTCGAGCGCGACTGCTCGCTGCAGCGGCGCCACCAGAAGGTGATCGAGGAGGCGCCCGCGCCGGGCATGACGGAAGAGATGCGCGAGGCCATGGGCCAAGCGGCGGTGCGCGCGGCCGAGGCCATCGGCTATGCCGGGGCGGGGACGGTGGAATTCATCGTCGACGGCTCGGGCGGGCTGTCGACCGACGGGTTCTTCTTCATGGAGATGAACACGCGGCTTCAGGTGGAGCATCCGGTGACCGAACTGGTGACCGGGGTCGATCTGGTGGAATGGCAGTTGCGCGTCGCCGCGGGCGAAGCCCTGCCGAAGCGCCAAGATGAGCTCACGATCAACGGCCATGCCTTCGAGGCGCGGCTCTATGCCGAGGACGTGCCGAAGGGTTTCCTGCCCGCCACCGGGACGCTGACGCATCTGTCCTTCACTCCCCAGACCCGCGCCGACAGCGGCGTGCGGGCGGGCGACACGATCAGCCCCTTTTACGACCCGATGATCGCCAAGGTCATCGTGCACGGGCCCACGCGGGACGTGGCGCTGTCGCGCTTGCGCGCGGCACTGAAGGGGTGTGAAGTTGGCGGTACGGTCACCAACCTCGCCTTCCTCGGTGCGCTGGCCGAACATGAGGGCTTTGCCAAGGGCGACGTGGATACGGGCCTGATCGCGCGCGACATCGAGGCGCTGACGGCCCAGCCCGAGGTGCCGGGGCGGCATGTCGCGCTGGCCGGGATGGCAGCACTTGGGCTCGACCAGCCACAGGCCGAGGCGGGCTTCAACCTTTGGCGGCCGTTGCGGCATCAGGTGATGCTGGGCCGCGACGGCGAGGAGCATCTGCTGAAGGTGCGGGTGCTGTCGGAGGACGTGCAGCTTTGGACCGTGGGCGACCATGAGGTTCGGGCCGAGCGCATCGCGGGGCGCTGGAAACTCGACGGCCATGTCGCGCCTGCGGTCTCGGTCGCGGGCGATGTGGTCACGGTGTTTGATTCCTATGGCATCGCCTTTGACGTGATCGATCCGCTGGCGCGCGCTGCCGCCGCCCATGGCGACGGCAATATCGTCGAGGCGCCGATGCCCGGCCTCGTCCGCGCCATCGACGCCGAGGTCGGTCAAAGCGTCGCCAAGGGCGACCGTCTGGCGGTGTTGGAGGCGATGAAGATGGAACATTCGCTGCTGGCCGCGCGCGACGGCGTGGTGGCCGAGGTGCTGGCGCAAGCGGGCGATCAGGTCGAGGCCGGGGCGGCGCTGGTGCGTCTGGAAGCCGAGGAGGGCGCATGATCACGCTGCACCACTGTCCGCAGACCCGCTCGATGCGCACGCTCTGGCTGCTGCACGAGTTGGACGACGTGGAGTTTCAGGTCAAAATGCATGCCTTCGACCGCAGCCTGCGCGATCCGGAATACCTCGTGCTGTCGCCCGCGGGCCGTGTGCCTGCGCTGGAGATCGACGGCGAGCGCATGTTCGAGACCGGGGCGATCACCCAGTACCTCTGCGAGCGCTACAGCCCCGACCGCATGGGCCGCTCGGTCGGCAGTCCGGACCGCATGGCTTGGCTGGTCTGGGTGCATTTCGCCGAGACCATCAGCCAGCACACAGCGGCACTGACCCAGCAGCACATCGCCCTGCGCGAGGATCACATGCGCAGCCCCATCGTGATGAAGCTCGAGGCGGCGCGGATCGGCAAATGCTACGACGCGCTGGAGGCACGGCTCTCGACGCCGCTGGAGAACCGCGACTACCTGCTGACCTCCGGCTTTTCTGCCGCCGACATCTCGGTCGGGCAGGCGGTCTACATGGCGCGGCATTTCGTGAAATTGGATGACCACCCTTCGGTCGCGGCGTGGTATGAACGGATCACGGAACGCGACAGCTTCGCGCAGGCGCTGCCCGAGGGAGCGAAGCTCTACGAGAAGGATTTCTATGCGCCATGGCCGATTGAATGACCATGGCCCACACAGGGAAGGAGTGCGGCCAATGAGCCTTGGACCATGTGAGATTTTCGAGGTCGGCCCGCGGGACGGTCTGCAGAACGAGAAACGCGAGATCCCCGTGGCCGAGAAGGTCGCCTTGGTGAACAAGCTGAGCGAAGCTGGCTTTGCCCGCATCGAATGCGCCAGTTTCGTCAGCCCCAAATGGGTGCCGCAGATGGCCGGTTCGGGCGAGGTGCTGGGGCAGATCTCCCGTGCCGAGGGCGTGCGCTACGCGGCCCTGACACCGAACATGCGCGGTTACGAGGATGCGGTAGCGGCCCGCGCCGACGAGGTGGCGATCTTCGCCTCCGCCTCGGAAGGGTTCAGCCGGAAGAACATCAACGCCAGCATTGACGAAGCTTTCGAGCGGTTTGCCCCGATCCTCGAAGAGGCGCGGCATGTGGACATTCCGGTGCGCGGCTATGTCTCCTGCGTGGTGGAATGCCCCTATGACGGCAGGGTCGATCCCGGCGACGTGGCGCGCGTGGCCGACAAGCTCTTTGCGATGGGCTGCTACGAGATCTCTCTCGGCGACACCATTGGCGCGGGCACGCCCGACAGTATTGCGCGGATGCTGCTTTCGGTGCGCGACGTGGTGCCGGCGGGCCGGCTCGCGGGGCATTACCATGACACCCACGGGCGGGCGATGGCCAATATCGACGCCTCATTGTCGATGGGCCTGCGGGTCTTCGACGCGGCGGTCGGTGGCTTGGGCGGTTGCCCCTATGCGCCGGGGGCGGCGGGCAATGTCGCCACCGAGGCGGTGAATGAACATCTGATGGCGCTTGGCTATGACACCGGCGTCGATCAAGCGGTGGTGTTGGAAGCCGCCGAAATGGCACGGGCGATGCGAGGCTGACATGTACGAGACTTTGACGATCGAGACCGACGCGCGCGGGGTGGCGACGCTCACCCTCAACCGGCCGGAGAAACACAACGCCATGTCGGCGCAGATGCTGGCCGATCTGACCGCGGCGGCGGGCAAGCTGGCCGAGGATGACGCGGTGCGTGTCGTGGTGCTGACCGGGGCGGGCAAATCCTTCTGCGCCGGCGGCGATCTGGGCTGGATGCGCGACCAGCGCGATATGGATGCCGAGACACGCTCGGCGGAGGCGGGTAAGCTGGCGACGATGCTGGGCGCGCTCAACGCGCTGCCGAAGCCGGTGATCGGCAAGCTGCAGGGCAATGCCTTTGGCGGCGGCGTCGGCATGGCCTCGGTCTGTGATGTGGCCGTGGGGGTCGATACGCTGAAGATGGGCTTCACTGAGACCCGTCTGGGCATCATCCCGGCCACAATCGGGCCCTATGTGCTGGCGCGGATGGGCGAGGGGCGCGCGCGGCGGGTCTTCATGTCGGCGCGTCTGTTCGATGCGGCGGAGGCGGTCGATCTGGGGCTGCTGGCCCGCGCCGTACCGGCCGAGGAGTTGGACGCGGCCGTCGAGGCCGAAGTCGTGCCTTACCTCTCCTGCGCGCCGGGGGCGGTGGCAGCGGCCAAGAAGCTGGCGCAGGACTTGGGTGGAATCGCCACGCCCGAGGCGGTGGAAATGTCCATTGATGCCCTCGCGGCGCGTTGGGAAACCGATGAGGCCGCCGAGGGAATCGGTGCCTTCTTTGATAAGCGCAAAGCCGCTTGGGTGGTCTAGCTCAAGGCTTTGGCGAAATGGCTCTATTGCGGACCCGTGGGCGGCATTAACCGGGCTTGGCCCGTTGACCCTACCCACGGGCAGAGTTAAACCCGTTCCAAGTTTGTCTGCGCGGGCTTTTGGCCTTTGCCTCATGCCGCGCACCGCGAAAGGAGCATCCCCTTGGACGACATGCTGCGGGAATACCTGCCCATCCTCGTTTTTCTGGCCGTGGCGATTGGCCTTGGCCTTGTGCTGATCCTCGCCGCCGTGGTCGTGGCCGTGCGCAATCCTGACCCGGAGAAGGTCTCGGCCTATGAATGCGGGTTCAACGCATTCGACGATGCGCGGATGAAGTTTGATGTGCGTTTCTATCTGGTCTCGATCCTCTTCATCATTTTCGACCTCGAAATCGCCTTCCTCTTCCCATGGGCCGTGGCCTTCAAAGAGGTGAGCATGGTGGGCTTCTGGTCAATGATGGTGTTCTTGGGCGTGCTGACGGCGGGCTTCGCCTATGAATGGAAGAAGGGAGCGCTGGAATGGCAGTAAAAGATGACGCACTCGTCACCCCGGTGATGGGCGATGGCCACCAAAGCCCACGGGTGAAATCCGGTGCCTCCGCCCCTGCGGCCTACGGCCAATATGGCGCGGGGCCGGACCCTGAATTCGCCACCCAGAGCCTGAATGCCGAGTTGCAGGACAAGGGCTTCCTGCTGACGTCGACCGAAGACATCATCAACTGGGCGCGCACGGGCAGCTTGCACTGGATGACCTTCGGTTTGGCCTGCTGCGCGGTTGAGATGATGCACAGCTCCATGCCGCGCTATGACCTTGAGCGTTTCGGCACCGCGCCGCGCGCCTCTCCGCGCCAGTCGGACCTGATGATCGTCGCGGGCACGCTGACCAACAAGATGGCCCCGGCGCTGCGCAAGGTCTATGACCAGATGCCAGAGCCGCGCTATGTGATCTCGATGGGGTCCTGCGCGAACGGCGGCGGTTACTATCACTACAGCTATTCGGTCGTGCGCGGCTGTGACCGCATCGTGCCGGTCGATGTCTATGTGCCCGGCTGCCCGCCGACGGCGGAAGCACTGCTTTATGGTATCCTCCAGTTGCAGCGTAAAATTCGCCGCACCGGGACGATCGTGCGCTAAGGCAACCGCCTGCGCCGCAAGCGGGGCAGGCAGAAGGACAAAGCGCCAAAGGCGCGGGACAGTGAGATGGCGTTGATCGGCGCGTGGAAGGAAGATTTGCGATGAGCGAACAACTGCAGGAACTTGGGGCCTATATCGAAGCCAAACGCCCCGATTGCGTGCTCGGATGGGATGTCACCAAGGGTGAGTTGAACATGGATGTGGCGCTGGCCAATGTCGCCGGGCTTGTCGAGTTCCTCAAAGGTGATCCGACCTGCCGCTTCTCGACGCTGGTGGACATCACGGCGGTGGATTATCCGGGCCGTGCCAAGCGGTTCGACGTGGTTTACCACTTCCTGTCGATGTACCAGAACCAGCGCATTCGCCTGCGCGCCGCCGCGCGGGAGAAGGACATGGTGCCCTCGATCACCGGCGTGCACCCCAGTGCCGATTGGTTCGAACGTGAAGTCTTTGACATGTTCGGCATCCTCTTTTCCGGCCACCCGGACCTGCGCCGTATCCTCACGGACTATGGTTTCCGCGGGCACCCGCTGCGCAAGGATTTTCCGACCACTGGTTATACCGAGGTGCGCTATGACGAAGGCGCCAAACGCGTGGTCTATGAGCCCGTGAGCCTCGTTCAGGAATACCGCCAGTTCGACTTCATGTCGCCATGGGAAGGGGCCGATTACATCCTGCCCGGCGACGACAAGTCGGCACCCGACGGTCATGTGAGCAAGGACGCGAAGTAATGGGCGGGCTTTGGTGGCTGATCCTCTCGGCGCTGACCGCCATTCCGATGGTCAAACTGCTGCCGTTCTTCGGCATCAACAAATACTGGGCGGTGGCCTGTCTGATCCCGCTGGGCACGATCGCCCTGCTGTGGTGGATGGGCATGAAGCTGCAAGAACTGGAGAAACGGTAATGGACGGCGACATTCGCACAAAAGCCTTTGACGACGGGTCGACCGACTTTGAGTCCGGCGAGCAGAAGATTCGTAACTTCAACATCAATTTCGGCCCGCAACACCCTGCCGCACACGGGGTTTTGCGTCTGGTGCTTGAGCTTGACGGTGAGGTGGTAGAGCGTTGCGACCCCCATATCGGCCTGCTGCACCGTGGCACCGAAAAGCTGATGGAAAGCCGCACCTACCTGCAAAACCTGCCGTATTTCGACCGGCTGGATTACGTGGCCCCGATGAACCAAGAGCACGCTTGGTGTCTGGCCATCGAAAAGCTGACCGACACGGTGGTGCCGCGCCGTGCCTCGCTGATCCGGGTGCTGTTCTCGGAAATCGGGCGCATTCTGAACCACCTTCTCAACATCACCACGCAGGCGCTGGACGTGGGCGCGCTGACGCCGCCGCTCTGGGGCTTTGAAGAGCGTGAGAGCCTGATGATCTTTTACGAGCGGGCCTGTGGCGCGCGTCTGCACGCGGCGTACTTCCGCCCCGGCGGCGTCCACCAAGACCTGCCGCCCGCGCTGCTGGACGATATTGAAGCCTGGTGTGAACAGTTCCTCAAGAAGTTCATGGTCGACATCGACGAGCTGCTGACCGAGAACCGCATCTTCAAACAGCGCAACGTCGACATCGGCATCGTGACCGAGGAGGACATCCTCAACTACGGCTTCAGCGGTGTGATGGTGCGCGGGTCGGGCTTTGCTTGGGACCTGCGCCGCGCGCAGCCCTATGAATGCTACGATGAATTCGACTTCCAGATCCCCGTGGGCAAGAACGGCGACTGCTTTGACCGCTACCTCTGCCGGATGGAAGAGATGCGCCAGTCGACCTACATCATCCAGCAAGCGATCGAGAAGCTGCGCGCCCCCGACGGGCAGGGCGATGTGCTGGCCCGGGGCAAGATCACCCCGCCATCGCGCACTGCGATGAAGACTGACATGGAAAGCCTGATCCACCACTTCAAGCTTTACACCGAAGGGTTCCACGTTCCCAAGGGGGAGGTTTACTGCGCCGTCGAAGCGCCCAAGGGCGAGTTTGGCGTCTACCTTGTGGCCGATGGCTCCAACAAACCCTATCGCTCCAAAATCCGCGCGCCGGGCTTCTTGCACTTGCAGGCGATGGACCATGTGGCCAGCGGTCACCAGCTTGCCGATGTGGCCGCGATCATCGGCACCATGGACGTCGTCTTTGGAGAGATCGACCGGTGATGCCGCTGGCGTCACCCCGTTTTGAAGAAATTTACGCCGGGGGCATCATTGGCCTCCGCCTGACCATAGGTTCGAACTAATGCTCCGCCGTCTACACCCTGACCAGCCCGACAGTTTTGCCTTCACGCCCGCCAACCAAGAATGGGCCGAAGCGCAGATCACCAAATACCCCGAAGGCCGTCAGGCCAGCGCGATCATCCCGCTTTTGTGGCGCGCGCAGGAGCAAGAGGGCTGGTTGACCCGCCCGGCGATCGAACATGTCTCGGAGATGCTGGGCATGGCCTATATCCGGGGCCTTGAAGTGGCGACCTTCTACTTCATGTTTCAGCTGCAACCCGTTGGTTCCGTGGCACATATCCAAGTTTGCGGTACCACCTCCTGCATGATTTGCGGGGCCGAGGATCTGGTCGCCGTCTGCAAGGAGCGTATCGCCGCCAAGCCGCATGAGTTGTCGGCGGATGGGCGTTTTTCTTGGGAAGAGGTCGAATGCCTCGGTGCCTGTTCCAACGCCCCCATGGCGCAGATTGGCAAGGACTATTACGAAGACCTGACCACCGCGCGGCTGAACGAAATCCTTGATGAGTTGAGCGACGGGCGCGTGCCCGTGCCCGGGCCTCAGAACGGGCGCTATGCCTCTGAGCCTCTAGGCGGGTTGACCAGCCTCACGGATCACGAAAGCGGGCGCACGCAGTATAACGCCAGCGCTCAGGCCGCGGTCGATATCGGCGATACGGTCAAGCGCATCGACGGCACCGAGGTGCCGCTGCTGACACCTTGGCAGCGCAAGCCCGACGCGCCGCAGCCTGAAACCGTGGAAGAGGTCGAAGCCGAAGAGCCGCGTCCCGCCGAGGGCGAAAGCGCCGACAAGACCGGCATCACCGAGCAGGAGGCCGAGGCCGCCTCGAAAAGCAAGCCGCGTTCCAAGCGCGACCCCGCGGGTGAAACCGTCGATGCCGCCGAGGCCGAGACCGACACCCCCGCGACGCCCGGCCAAAAGCCCGCGCAGTTGGACGGCCCGCGTGAGGGCGAGGCGGATGATCTGAAAAAGATCAAAGGCGTCGGTCCGAAGCTGGAGCAGATGCTTAACGGCATGGGTTTCTACCACTTTGATCAGATCGCCCAATGGGGCCCTGAGGAGGTCGCTTGGGTCGACCAGAACCTCGAAGGGTTCAAAGGCCGCGTCAGCCGCGACAATTGGGTAGAGCAGGCCGCGCGCCTCGCAGAAGAATAAGACGGAGATTAACAACGGGCCAAGGACGGCACCCACACCACCCCGCAGAGCCATAAGCCGCATCGCCCGCATCAAGGGAGAGAAGGACAGTCATGACGGATATTTCGGAACGAGAAGCCTGCACCAAGCGCTGCTGGTGGCTGGGTGCCGGTGTCGGTTTGCTCGTGGCATTCCTGTTGCTGGCGTTCGGCATCTGGGGTCTGTTGATGTCTATTCTGGCCGGTGTGCTGGTGGCGGTGATTGTGGGCTATCTGGCGATGACCCTGCTGTGCAAAGACGTGCCAGCCGCCGCACCGCAAGACAACACCCGCAGCGCGGCGGCAGCATCGGTTGCGGCGTCGCCGACAGCATCGGACAGCGTCTCGCCAGCGGTGGGCACCGTCCCAGCCGGTGACGCGGGCATCGGGGCCGCGCGAAAGGCCAGCGCGCCGGTTGAGCCTGTGGAGGAGACACCGCCGACCGCGCCCGTGGCCGATACGGCTGCCGTTGAAGCTGCGCCGGATGAGGTTGCCGAGGCCGAGGTGGCGGGAGAGGAAGAGCCAGCCGAAACCTCCGAGGAAACAACGCCGACGCCGCCCGTGGCTGACACAGCCGCCGTCGAAGCCACCCCGGAACAGGTTGTCGAAGCCGAAGAAGCGCCCGCGGTGGTGACCACCCCGGAAGAGACCGTCGAGACCGCGCCCAAGGGGGCGACAGGCGGCGCATCGACCGATGGCAAACCCGCGCTGCTGGATGCACCCCGTGCGGGCGGGGCGGATGACCTCAAGCGCATTGGCGGCATCGGGCCGAAGCTGGAACAGACGCTGAATGAATTGGGCATCTTCCATTTCGATCAGATCGCGGCACTTGAGGGGGAGGAGATCGACTGGGTCGATTCTCGTCTGCGTTTCAAGGGCCGTATCCGGCGCGACGATTGGATCGGTCAGGCCAAGGCACTTGCCAGTGACGGCAAGGCCGAGGGCTGATCGGGGTAAGAGAGAGACATGAGCGAAGCCGAAGACAGAGCGCTTGCCCGCAAGGGCCGCACCGCAGGGCTGGTCATTGCCGTGACCATGTGCTTGTGGCTGGCCATGCAATGGGCCGGCCCGGCGCTTGGCCTGCCGGGGCGTTATGCGCTGCTCTTCGACTTTGCTGCACTGGCCGCGCTTTTCTGGGCGATGGTCGTGATATATCAAATGTGGCAGGCCCGCCGGGCCAGCCGTGAGAACCAAAGGTAGGCATCATGCTTCAGGACAAAGACCGCATTTTTACCAACATCTACGGCATGCATGACCGCACCCTGAAAGGCGCGCAGGCGCGCGGCCATTGGGATGGCACCGCCGGGATCATTCAAAAGGGCCGCGATTGGATCGTCGACCAGATGAAAGCCTCTGGCCTGCGGGGCCGGGGTGGGGCGGGCTTCCCCACGGGGCTCAAGTGGTCCTTCATGCCGAAGGAAAGCGATGGCCGCCCGGCCTATCTTGTGGTCAACGCCGACGAATCCGAGCCGGGCACCTGCAAAGACCGCGAGATCATGCGCCACGATCCGCATACGCTGATCGAAGGCTGCCTGATCGCCTCTTTCGCGATGAGCGCACATACCTGCTATATCTACCTGCGCGGCGAATACATCCGTGAGCGCGAAGCCCTGCAGGCCGCGATTGATGAGGCCTATGAGGCCGGTCTGGTGGGCAAGAACGCCAGCAAATCGGGCTGGGATTTCGACATTTACCTGCACCACGGGGCAGGGGCCTATATCTGCGGCGAAGAAACCGCGCTGCTGGAGAGCCTCGAAGGCAAGAAGGGCATGCCCCGGATGAAACCGCCGTTCCCGGCGGGCGCGGGCCTCTACGGTTGCCCGACCACGGTGAACAACGTCGAATCCATCGCCGTGGTGCCGACCATTCTGCGCCGTGGGCCAGAGTGGTTCGCGGGCTTTGGCCGCGCCAATAACGCGGGCACCAAGCTCTTTGCGATCTCTGGTCACGTGAACAACCCCTGCGTCGTCGAAGAGGCGATGTCGATCTCCTTTGAAGAGCTGATCGAGACCCATTGCGGCGGCATCCGCGGCGGCTGGGACAACCTCAAGGCGGTGATCCCCGGCGGGTCGTCGGTGCCGCTGATCCCCGGCAAAGACATGCGCGACGCGATCATGGATTTCGACTACCTGCGCGAGCAGCGCTCGGGCCTCGGCACCGCGGCGGTGATCGTGATGGACAACTCCACCGACGTGATCAAAGCGATCTGGCGGCTGTCGAAGTTCTACAAACACGAAAGCTGCGGCCAGTGCACGCCCTGCCGCGAAGGCACCGGTTGGATGATGCGGGTGATGGACCGTCTGGTCTCGGGCGATGCCGAGCCGGAAGAGATCGACATGCTGCTCGACGTGACCAAACAGGTCGAAGGCCACACGATCTGCGCGCTTGGCGATGCGGCGGCTTGGCCAATCCAAGGTCTGATCCGGCACTTCCGCGATGAGATCGAAGATCGGATCAAACACAAGCGCACGGGCCGCGTCAGCGCGGTCGCGGCGGAGTGAAACCCTGTGCAGCGTCGGGCCTCACCGGCTGGACGCTTGACGCAGAAGCGGCGATAGCGGGCGCGCGTCAGGCGCGTCCGTCCACAACAGGCGCGGGGCGATCGGCAAGGCCGGGCCTTGGCGCAGCGGAGTAGGTTTATGAAATATGCTTTGACGGTTCTGACGCTCAGCGCCCTGCTGGCGGGCTGCGCCAATGATGGCGAGCGGATTGCCTTTGACGGGCAGTATTTCAACACCAAACTGCGCAAGGTCGACGGCCAGCGGGATGTCTTTCAGGTGACAGTCAAGGACGCCGGCAAATCCATCGACGGCGCCCGTGCAGCGGCGCGCTATGAGGCGGTGAAATACTGTGTCGGCAACTACGGCAACTCGAAAATCGACTGGACCTTTGGCCCCGATGCACCGGCAAGCGCGCTGCGGTTCGATGGCGGGGCGCTGACCTTTCAGGGCCGCTGCCCACAGTGATCGCATCGGCGACATATCGCGGGCCTGCGGGTCTTTGGGGCGGTGATATTGAATATCACGGCCTGCAATCTCCATCTGTCAGACGGGCCGTTCCGGCCCGCTGCTTGAAGGAGAATTGATATGCGCACCCTGATGATCGCCGTGATGGGCCTGAGCCTGACCGCCGCCACCGTGACACCGGTCGCCGCCAAACCGCCGCTGCGCGAGGTGGCGGCCATCGACGATGCGCTCTTGGACATGGGCGTGGCCGACATCATCCGTAAGAACTGCCCCGACATCAGCGCGCGGATGCTGCGCGCGGTCAAGATGGCTTGGGACCTGAAAGGCAAGGCGGGCGATCTGGGCTACTCCGACGCCGAGATCGACGCCTATATTGATAGTGACGCTGAAAAAGCGCGCATGAGAGCGCGGGGCGCCGCGTTTTTCAAGGCGAAGGGGGTCGATACTTCGGACCCGCAAAGCTATTGTGCGCTCGGACGCGAAGAGATTCAAAAATCGAGCCGGATCGGTTCGTTACTGAAGGCAAAGTGAGCTTATGAGCGATATCCGCAAGATCATCATCGACGGCAAGGAAGTCGAAGTCGAAGGGGCGATGACGCTCATTCAGGCCTGCGAGCAGGTCGGCATCGAAGTGCCGCGCTTCTGTTACCACGAGCGTCTGTCGATCGCTGGCAACTGCCGCATGTGTCTTGTGGAAGTCGTCGGCGGGCCGCCCAAGCCCGCCGCCTCCTGCGCCATGCAGGTGCGCGACCTGCGCCCCGGTCCCGAGGGCCAGCCGCCGGTCGTGAAAACCAACTCGCCCATGGTCAAGAAGGCCCGCGAAGGCGTGATGGAGTTCCTGCTCATCAACCACCCGCTGGATTGCCCGATCTGCGATCAGGGCGGTGAGTGTGACCTGCAGGATCAAGCGATGGCCTACGGCGTCGACTTCTCGCGTTACCGCGAGCCCAAGCGCGCGACCGAGGATCTCGATCTCGGCCCGCTGGTGGAAACACATATGACGCGCTGCATCTCCTGCACCCGCTGCGTGCGCTTCACGACCGAGGTCGCGGGCCAGCACGTCATGGGCCAAACCGGTCGCGGCGAGGATGCGGAGATCACGACCTATCTCGGCGCGCTCATCGACAGCAACCTGTCCGGCAATATCATCGACCTCTGCCCGGTGGGTGCGCTGGTGTCCAAACCCTATGCCTTCACCGCGCGTCCGTGGGAACTCAGCAAGACCGAGAGCATCGACGTGATGGATGCGCTCGGCTCCAACATCCGCGTGGACACCAAGGGCCGCGAAGTCATGCGCTTCCTGCCGCGCAACCATGATGGCGTGAACGAGGAGTGGATTTCGGACAAGACGCGCTTCGTTTGGGACGGTCTGCGCCGCCAGCGTCTCGATACACCTTACATCCGCGAGAACGGCAAGCTGCGCAAAGCCAGCTGGCCCGAGGCGCTGAATGCCGCCGCCGCCGCGATGAAGGGCAAGAAGCTGGCCGGTTTGATCGGCGATCTGGCCCCGGTTGAGGCGGCCTTTGCCCTGAAACAGCTGATCGAAGGGCAGGGCGGTGTTGTCGAATGCCGCACCGATGGCGCGAAACTGCCCGCGGGCAACCGTTTCGGCTATGTCGGCAACGCGCGGATTGAGGATCTGGACAATGCCAAGATGATCCAGCTCATTGGAACGAACCCCGCCGTCGAGGCGCCGGTGCTGAATGCGCGTATCCGTAAGGCATGGGCCAATGGCGCCGAGATCGGCCTGATCGGCGAAGCGGCTGATCTGACCTATCCGCATCACCATCTGGGCAACGACCGCGCCACGCTCGACAAACTGATGGGCAGCGACTTCGACGAAGTGCTGGAGCAGCCTTCGGTGATCGTCGTGGGTCAGGGCGCCCTGCGCGAAGCCGATGGTTCGGCGGTTCTGGCGAAAGCGATGGAACTGGCCGAGAAGACCAAGAGCAAGCTGATGGTCCTGCACACCGCCGCCTCGCGCGTCGGTGCCATGGACATCGGTGCCGTGGCCGAAAACGGTATGGACGACGTGAACGCGGCAGAGGTGATCTACAACCTCGGTGCCGATGAGATCGAGATCGGCGAAGGCCCCTTCGTGATCTACCAAGGCAGCCATGGCGACCGCGGCGCACACCGTGCCGACATCATCTTGCCGGGCGCCGCCTATACCGAGGAGCCGGGGCTTTTCGTCAACACCGAGGGCCGTCCGCAGCTGGCGCTGCGCGCAGGCTTTGCACCGGGGGAGGCGAAAGAGAACTGGGCGATTCTCCGGGCGCTTTCGGCTGAGATGGGCGCGCAACTGGGCTATGATTCCATCGCTGAGCTGCGCCGCAAACTGACCGAGGCCGTGCCGCATCTGGCGAATGTCGATGAGGTGCCGGAAAACGAATGGAACGCGCTGCCTGCGGGCAAGCTGGGCGATGCGTCTTTCGCGCCTGCGGTGCGTGACTTCTATCTCTCCAACCCGATCGCACGGGCCAGCCAGTTGATGGCGGAACTGTCGGCACTGGCCGCCGCGCGCCGGGCCGAGCCGATGGCGGCGGAGTGAGAACAATGGCGCTGGCCCCCTTGATGCTACTGGCCGCCTGCGAACCGCAGGTGCCGGTGGCCGAGGATTTTATCCCCGATTACAAGGGGGTCGAAACCCAGCTTTTGGACGGGGATTTGGTGCAATTCAACGTGGCGATGACCAAGGCGCTTTCGGCGCAGGACGTGTCGGACTACGCCGAATGCGCCGCCGCGCAATACACGCTGATCCGGGGCTACGGTTTTGCGCGTCATGTGCGGACAAATGTGAGCGAAGAGGGTGGCATATGGCGGGCAGATGCTGTTTACACAATCTCGCCGAGCCTGCCCAAAGGCTTGAAGACAATTGATGCCGAAGTGACCGCGTTTCAATGCGCGGAACGCGGCATTCCGACGGTGTGAGGACTTATGGCTGATTTCTTTTACACGACCGGGCTTGGCATTGCCCTGCTGACGGTTGGGCAGGTGTTGCTGCTGGTGGTGCCGTTGCTGCTGGCGCTGGCCTTCCTCATGTATGCCGACCGCAAAATCTGGGCCGCCGTGATGATGCGCCGCGGCCCCAACGTTGTGGGCGTCTTCGGCCTGCTGCAGAGTTTTGCCGACTTCCTCAAATATATCGTTAAGGAAGTGGTGGTTCCGGCGGGCGCAAACAAGGGGGTTTTCTTCCTTGCGCCGATGATTTCCTTTGTCATGGCGATGATCGCCTGGGCGGTGATCCCGTTTAACGACGGCTGGATCCTGTCGGACATCAACGTGGCGATCCTCTATGTCTTCGCCGTCTCCTCGCTTGAGGTTTACGGCGTGATCATGGGCGGTTGGGCGTCGAACTCGAAATATCCCTTCTTGGGTTCTCTGCGCTCCGCCGCGCAGATGATCTCTTACGAAGTGTCGATCGGTCTGATCATCATCGGCGTGATCCTCTCGACCGGTTCGATGAACTTCTCGTCCATCGTGGCGGCGCAGGACGGCGACTGGGGCCTGTTCAACTGGTACTTCCTGCCGCATTTCCCGATGTTGATCCTGTTCTTCATCTCGGCGCTGGCGGAGACCAACCGCCCGCCCTTCGACCTGCCGGAAGCAGAATCGGAACTCGTCGCGGGTTACCAGGTGGAGTACTCCTCGACCCCGTTCCTGCTGTTCATGATCGGCGAGTTGGTGGCCGTGGTGCTGATGTGCGCGCTGGTGTCGCTGATGTTCTTCGGTGGCTGGCTGTCGCCGGTGCCGTTCCTGCCCGATGGCTTCTTCTGGATGTTCATCAAGATGCTGATGGTCTTCTTCATGTTCGCCATGGTGAAGGCTATCACGCCGCGCTACCGCTATGACCAGCTGATGCGGCTGGGGTGGAAAGTTTTCCTTCCCTTCTCGCTCTTCTGGGTGGTCTTCGTGGCATTCGCTGCAAAATTCGATTGGTTCTGGGGCATCTACGCCCGCTGGACCGTAGGGGGCTGATATGGCTGCGACTGATTACACCCGCGCCGCGAAATATTTCCTGCTGGCAGATTACGCCAAGGCTTTCATGCTGGGGATGCGCTATTTCTTTGCGCCGAAAACCACGCTGAACTACCCGCATGAGAAGGGGCCGCTGTCGCCGCGCTTCCGCGGGGAGCATGCGCTGCGCCGTTATCCCAATGGGGAGGAACGCTGCATTGCCTGTAAGCTTTGCGAAGCGATCTGCCCCGCGCAGGCGATCACCATCGACGCAGAAGCCCGCGAAGACGGCAGCCGCCGCACCACGCGCTATGACATCGACATGACCAAATGCATCTACTGCGGTTTCTGCCAAGAAGCCTGCCCGGTGGATGCCATTGTCGAAGGCCCGAACTTCGAGTTCTCGACCGAGACCCGCGAAGAGCTCTACTACGACAAGGCCAAGCTTTTGGACAACGGCGAACGCTGGGAAGCCGAAATTGCCCGCAACCTCGAAATGGACGCGCCCTACAGATGAGCGACCCCAAGAACCCTTTTGATGCGATGATGAAGCAAGCGCAGGAGATGGCGAAAGCCTTTCCAGCGATGGATGCTTTTTCGCCCAAAGGGTTCGAGGCGATGATGGGCACCATGCCGAAGGAAATGATGGATTTCTGGTTCGGCGACACGGTCAACAAGGGCGGGCTGGACGCGCGGACGCGGCTGCTGCTCACCCTTGCCGGGCTGACCATGCAGGGCGCGCAGAATGACATGGCCCTTCGCCAAACCGTGCGCCACGCGCGCGAGGCGGGGGCCACGAAACAACATATCGTCGAGACGATCAGCCAGATGTCGGTCTTTGCCGGGCTTCCCGCGATGACCCGGGCCCTGGAACTGGCGCAATCGGTCCTAGACGAAGAACAAGATACCAAGAAGGAAGACGGCGCATGACGGTCTTTTCATTTTACCTCTTCGCGATCAGCGTCATCACCGGCGGGCTGTTCACGGTGATCAGTCGCAACCCGGTGCATTCGGTGCTCTGGCTGATCCTGTCCTTCCTCTCGGCGGCGGGGCTCTTTGTTCTGCTCGGCGCGGAGTTCGTGGCGATGCTGCTGGTCATCGTCTATGTGGGCGCGGTGGCGGTGCTCTTCCTCTTCGTCGTCATGATGCTCGACGTGGACTTTGCCGAACTCAAGGCCGAGATGGCGCGCTACATGCCGCTGGCGCTGCTGATCGGGCTGGTGATTTTGATGCAATTCGTCATGGCCTTCGGCGCATGGGAGCAGAGCGCGGCGGCGGAGAGCCTGCGGGCCAATGCTATTGATCCCGCGCGGTTCAACACCGAAGCCCTCGGCCTGCTGCTGTATGACCGTTACTTCCTGCTGTTCCAACTGGCGGGTTTGATCCTGCTGGTGGCGATGATCGGGGCGATTGTGCTGACATTGCGTCACCGCAAGGATGTAAAGCGCCAAGACGTGGTGGCCCAGATGATGCGCGACCCGGCCAAGGCGATGGAGTTGCGCGACGTGAAGTCGGGGCAGGGCCTGTAACAGACGGAATTTTTTGAAAATTCCGGGGCCGTTCATTTTGAAAGAGAACGGCTGAACCAAGAGAGAGAAGGGACGTCGAAATGTCGAGGACAACAATCGTGGTACTGGTCGTGGTGTTGATCGTCGTGTTTTTCGGCGGCTACAGCTTTATCGGCTAAACCCTTGGCAATCCCGGTGGCAGCCGGGACAAAGTGATACTAAAAGCCCCATCGAACGGGGCGCGACCAAAGCCCATCAAGGGGCGGGAACGTAAGGGACGACATGATCGGACTTGAGCATTACCTGACAGTGGCGGCGACGCTGTTTGTCATCGGCATCTTCGGGCTATTCCTGAACCGCAAGAACGTGATCATTCTGCTGATGAGCATCGAATTGATGCTGCTCGCGGTGAACATCAACCTCGTCGCCTTTTCCAGCTTCCTTGGTGATCTGACGGGGCAGGTCTTCACGCTTTTCGTGCTCACCGTCGCCGCCGCCGAGGCCGCCATCGGCCTCGCCATTTTGGTCTGTTTCTTCCGCAACCGTGGCTCGATCGCGGTGGAAGATGTCAACGTGATGAAGGGCTGAGGCAATGGAAACCACGATCCTATTCGCCCCGCTGGTGGGTGCCATCCTCTGCGGTTTCGGCTGGAAGATCATCGGTGAGAAGGCAGCCCAGTGGGTCGCCACCGGGCTGCTGTTCCTTGCCGCCTTCCTGTCTTGGGTGGTCTTCCTGACGCTGGACGGCCCAGCCGAGCAAATCCAGATCCTGCGCTTTATCGAGAGCGGCACGCTGAGCACAGATTGGGCGATCCGGCTCGACCGTCTGACCGCGATCATGCTGATCGTTATCACCACGGTGTCGAGCCTCGTCCATCTCTATTCCTTCGGCTACATGGCCCATGACGAGAACTTCCGCGATAACGAAAGCTATCGCCCTCGGTTCTTCGCCTATCTGTCTTTCTTCACCTTCGCGATGTTGATGCTGGTGACAGCCGACAACCTTGTGCAAATGTTCTTTGGCTGGGAAGGCGTGGGCGTGGCCTCCTACCTGCTGATCGGTTTCTACTTCCGCAAGCCGTCGGCCAATGCCGCAGCGATGAAAGCCTTTGTGGTCAACCGGGTGGGGGACTTTGCCTTCCTGCTCGGCATCTTTGGCCTTTACATGCTGACGGACTCGATCCGCTTTGACGATATCTTTGCCGCCGCACCCGATCTGGCCGAACAGTCCGTTACCTTCCTATGGAACGACTGGAACGCGGCGAACCTGATCGCCTTCCTGCTGTTCCTCGGCGCGATGGGTAAATCGGCGCAGCTTTTCCTGCACACATGGCTGCCTGACGCGATGGAGGGCCCGACGCCTGTGTCGGCGCTGATCCACGCCGCGACCATGGTGACCGCGGGTGTTTTCCTTGTCTGCCGCATGTCGCCTGTGATGGAATTCGCGCCCGAGGCGATGGGTTTCGTCACCGTGATCGGTGCCACCACCGCCTTTGTCGCGGCGACCATCGGTCTGGTGCAGACCGACATCAAACGCGTCATTGCTTACTCCACCATGTCGCAGCTTGGCTATATGTTCGTGGCTGCGGGCGTCGGCATGTATTCGGCGGCGATGTTCCACCTGTTCACGCACGCTTTCTTCAAGGCGATGCTCTTCTTGGGCGCGGGATCGGTCATCCATGCGATGCACCATGAGCAGGATATGACCAACTACGGCGGTCTGCGCAAAAAGATCCCCTATACCTTCTGGGCGATGATGATCGGCACGCTGGCCATCACCGGCGTCGGCATTCCGCTCACGCATATTGGTTTCGCGGGCTTCCTGTCGAAGGACGCGATTATCGAGAGCGCTTGGGGCGGTGGGTCGATGTATGGCTTCTGGCTTCTTGTAATCGCCGCGGCGATGACGAGCTTCTACAGCTGGCGCCTGATTTTCCTGACCTTCTTTGGCAAGCCGCGCGGCAACAAGCACACGCATGAGCATGCGCATGAAAGCCCGATGGTCATGCTGATCCCGCTTGGCGTTCTGGCGCTCGGCTCGGTCTTTGCCGGGATGATCTGGTACGGCAGCTTCTTTGGTCACGCGGATCAAGTCGGCAAGTTCTACGGCATCCCGATGGCCGAGATGGCAGGCCACGGCGACGATCATGTCGAAGGGGCCGAGGATGACCACGGCGCAACTGGTCCGGTCGATGGCGACCATGGCGCGGATGCGCTGGTTGAAGGCCCCCAAGACGCAGGCACCCATCACGAAGCCTTCGGCGGTGCGCCGGGCGAGGGGGCGCTTTACTTCGCACCTGACAACCATGTGCTGGAAGATGCCCATGCCGCGCCGAAATGGGTCAAGGTCTCGCCCTTCATCGCGATGCTGGCCGGTCTGGTCATGGCCCTGTGGTTCTATATCTGGAGCCCGACCGTCCCGGGACGGCTGGCGGCAAACCAACGCCCGCTTTACCTGTTCCTGAAAAACAAATGGTACTTTGATGAGGTTTACGACGTGATTTTCGTGCGTCCTGCCAAAACGATCGGCCGGTTCCTGTGGAAACGCGGCGATGGCACTGTGATCGACGGCACGCTCAATGGCGTCGCCATGGGGATCATCCCCTTCTTCACCCGCCTCGCGGGTAAGGCTCAGACGGGCTATATCTTCACCTATGCCTTCGCCATGGTGATCGGCATCGCCGTTCTGGTGACATGGATGACGATGAGCGGAGGAGCGAACTGATGGACACGCATCTGCTTTCAATCATCACTTTCATTCCGGCATTCGCCGCCTTGATCCTTGCGGTCTTCTTGCGGGGCGACGATGCCGCCGCCGGGCGCAATGCGAAATGGTTGGCCTTCATCACCACGACGGTCACCTTCCTAATCTCGCTTTTCGTGCTGTTCGAGTTCGACCCGTCGAATACCGATTTCCAATTCGTGGATGAGGCCGACTGGCTCTTGGGCCTGAAATACCGCCTCGGCGTCGACGGCATCTCGATCCTTTTCGTGATGCTCACGACCTTCATGATGCCGCTCGTCATTGCGGCAAGCTGGAACGTCGAGCATCGCGTTAAGGAATACATGATCGCCTTCCTCCTGTTGGAGACCCTGATGCTGGGCGTCTTCATGGCGCTGGATCTGGTGCTCTTCTACCTCTTCTTCGAAGCGGGGCTCATCCCGATGTTTCTGATCATCGGCATCTGGGGCGGGAAAGAGCGTATTTACGCGAGCTTCAAGTTCTTCCTCTACACCTTCCTCGGCTCGGTGCTGATGCTGGTGGCCATGGTGGCGATGTTCACCGAAGCGGGCACAACCTGCATCGGTGGCTGCGAAATCAGCCTGCTCACGCATAACTTCGGCTCCGAAAGCTTTGAGGTTCTGGGCATCCAGATCGTCGGCGGCATGCAGACGCTGATGTTCATCGCCTTCTTCGCCAGCTTCGCGGTGAAAATGCCGATGTGGCCGGTGCACACTTGGCTGCCCGATGCCCACGTTCAGGCGCCGACGGCAGGCTCCGTGGTGCTGGCGGCAATCCTGCTCAAGATGGGCGGCTACGGCTTCCTGCGCTTCTCTTTGCCGATGTTCCCAGTGGGTGCCGAGGTGATGACGCCGCTGATCCTGTGGATGTCGGCCATCGCCATCGTCTATACCTCGCTGGTGGCGTTGGTGCAGCAGGACATGAAAAAGCTGATCGCCTATTCCTCGGTCGCGCATATGGGTTTTGTGACCATGGGCATCTTTGCGGCCAACCAGCAGGGTGTCGATGGGGCGATCTTCCAGATGATCAGCCACGGTTTCATCTCTGGCGCGCTCTTCCTCAGTGTCGGCGTGATCTATGACCGGATGCATACCCGTGAGATCGACGCCTATGGCGGTCTGGTGAACCGGATGCCCGCCTATGCGCTGGTCTTCATGTTCTTCACCATGGCCAACGTGGGCCTGCCGGGGACATCGGGCTTCGTGGGGGAATTCCTGACGCTGATGGCGACCTTCCAAGTGAACACTTGGGTGGCGGCTGTGGCGACCACAGGGGTGATCTTCTCCGCGGCCTATGCGCTGTGGCTCTATCGCCGCGTGGTGATGGGTGACCTGATCAAGGAAAGCCTCAAGGCGATCACCGATATGACTGCGCGTGAGAAATGGATCATTGCCCCTCTGGTGGCGATGACCCTGATCCTCGGCGTCTACCCGGCGCTGGTGCTGGACATGATCGGGCCCTCCGTGGCGGCCCTGATTGAAAATTACGACATGGCGCTGGAGGCGGCTGATACCGCCGTGCAGACCGCCGATGCCTCGCATTAAGAAGGACTTGGCGCATGATATCCGCTGATCTGAACATCATTCTGCCTGAGATCGTCCTTGCGGGGTTTGCCCTGCTTGGCCTTCTCGGCGCGGTCTATACGTCGAAAGACAAGGCCGCCGGGGTGCTCGTCTGGGTGACCGCGGTGGTGATGGTGCTGCTGGCCGGTTGGGTGGCCATGTCTGGCGACGGCACTACCAATATCGCCTTCCACGGCATGTTCATCGACGACACTTTCGCGCGTTTCGCCAAGGTGACGATCCTGCTTTCGGCCGCTGCCGTCTTGGTGATGTCGGAAAACTACATGAAACTGCGCGGCTTGCTGCGGTTCGAGTATCCGATGCTTGTGGCCTTGGCTGTCGTCGGCATGATGATGATGGTCTCCGCAGGCGACCTGATGGCGCTCTACATGGGCCTCGAGCTGCAATCGCTGGCGCTTTACGTCGTGGCCTCCCTGCGCCGCGACTCGGTTAAGTCCACTGAAGCGGGTTTGAAGTATTTCGTGCTCGGCGCACTCAGCTCGGGCTTGCTGCTCTATGGCGCATCGCTGGTCTATGGCTACGCCGGGACCACGCTGTTCGCGGGCATCATCACCACGGCGCAGACGGGCGGCACATCGCTTGGCCTGCTCTTTGGTCTGGTCTTCCTGATCTCCGGTCTGGCATTCAAAGTCTCCGCCGTGCCCTTCCACATGTGGACACCGGACGTCTATGAGGGCGCGCCCACGCCGATCGCGGCCTTCTTTGCCACGGCGCCCAAGGTCGCGGCGATGGGTCTCTTCGCGCGGGTGATGCATGACGCCTTTGGCCAGATCGTCAGCGATTGGACCCAGATCGTCGCGCTGCTCTCGGTATTGTCGATGTTCTTTGGCTCGGTAGCCGCGATCGGTCAGACCAATATCAAACGTCTGATGGCCTTCTCCTCCATCGCGCATATTGGCTATGCGCTGATGGGTCTGGCTGCGGGCACCGCTTTTGGCGTGCAGGCGATGCTGGTCTATATGGCGATCTATGTGACCATGAACCTCGGCACCTTCGCCTTTATCCTGCTGATGCAGAAAGACGGCGCGCCGGTGACGGATATCACCCTGCTCAACATGTATGCCAAGACCAACCCGGGCCGGGCGCTGGCGATGCTGGTGCTGCTGTTCAGCCTTGCGGGCGTGCCGCCGATGCTGGGCTTCTTCGGCAAGTTCTATGTGCTGCGCGCGGCCTATGACGCCAATATGACATGGCTGGCCATCGCAGGCGTGATCGCCAGTGTGATCGGTGCCTATTACTACCTGCGCATTGTTTTTTACATGTACTTTGGCGAAGAGCGTTCGGACACGCTCGATCACCAGAACGGCGGCGTGCTGACCGTGGTGTTGATGGCCTCTGCCGTCATCATGATCGTCGGTATTGCCAATATGTTCGGCGTCGAAGGCTTGGCGGCATCGGCAGCGGCATCGCTGGTGAACTGAGCGGTGCGGCACGAGATCGGCCAGAGGCGCGCATGACCCCTTGGCCGGAAGGCTATGGCCGGCGCGTCTATGACACGCTCGATTCCACCCTCTCAGAGGCGGCGCGGTTACAGCAAGAGCTGACCGCGCCGACTTGGATTTTGGCGTTAGAGCAGACGGCGGCGCGCGGGCGTCGGGGCCGGAGCTGGGCCACCCCCCGCGGCAATTTTGCGGCCACCCTGATGATGCCGCGCAAAGAGCCGCCGGGCGTCGCCGCGCTGCGCTCTTTCGTGGCCTCGCTCGCGCTTTACCGTGCATTCGTGGCTGTGACGGGGCGGGAGGACGCTTTTGCACTCAAGTGGCCGAATGACGTTCTCCTGCGCGGGGGCAAGGTCGCTGGCATCCTGCTGGAGAGCGTGGGCGAGCATTTGGCCATTGGCATCGGCGTGAACCTTGCCCACGGGCCGGCGGCAGGCAGCCTTGAAGCGCGCGCCTTACCTGCGGTGACCCTACGCGAAGCGGGGGGCAATGTGAGCGCAGAAGAGTTCCTCGACGTGCTTGCGCGGGAATACGCCGGTCTGGAAGAGCAGTTCACGACCTATGGGTTCAGCACGATCCGCACGGCGTGGCTCGCCCATGCCGCGCGGCTCGGAGAGGTCATCACCGCGCGCACCATGCGCGACGAGATGACCGGCGTTTTCGAAGATGTAGACGGCGCAGGCAATCTCATCCTGCGCACCCGCGACGGCGCGGTGCCCATCACCGCGGCGGACGTGTTTTTCTAAAATCGGGGGGAGGGGAGGCACCATGCTTCTGGCAATCGACTGCGGCAATACCAACACCGTTTTCTCTATCTGGGACGGGGACACGTTTATCGCCACATGGCGCACATCGACCGAATGGAAGCGCACTGCCGACCAGTACTACGTTTGGCTCAACACCTTGATGCGGCTCCAGAATATCGACGCAGACATCACCGATATGATCATCAGCTCGACAGTGCCGCGGGTGGTGTTCAACCTGCGCGTTCTGGCGGATCGCTACTTTAACACGCGGCCCTTCGTTGTCGGGAAACCGGGCTGCGCACTGCCCATCGACGTGCGTGTGGACGAGGGGACGCAGGTCGGCCCGGACCGGTTGGTCAACACCGTGGCAGGCTATGACCTCTATGGCGGCGACCTGATCGTGGTGGATTTCGGCACGGCCACGACCTTTGACGTGGTGGCCGATGATGGGGCCTATATCGGGGGTGTGATCGCGCCGGGGGTGAACCTCAGCCTAGAGGCGCTGCACAATGCCGCCGCCGCCCTGCCGCATGTCGATATCTCGAAACCGCCCTCCGTCATTGGCACCAATACGGTGGCCTGCATGCAGTCCGGTGTCTTTTGGGGTTATGTCGGGCTGGTTCGTGAGATATGTGAGCGGATAAGGGCGGAACGTGCAAGACCCATGCGCGTTATTGCCACGGGGGGTCTGGCACCGCTGTTTCAGCAGGCAGTCGACCTGTTCGATGATTATCAAGATGAACTCACGATGCACGGTCTGACCGTGATCCACGATTATAATAAGGACAAAGCTGAATAATATGAGCAGCGAACGATTTATCTATCTGCCCCTCGGTGGGGCGGGTGAAATTGGCATGAACGCCTATGTCTACGGTTACGGCAAACCCGGTAAAGAACGGCTGATCGTCGTCGACATCGGTGTGGCCTTTCCGGATATGGACAGCACGCCGGGCGTGGACCTGATCCTGCCTGACATCACTTGGCTGAAAGAACGTCGCGATCAGATCGAGGCGATCTTTATCACCCATGCCCACGAAGACCACATCGGTGCCATCGCGCATTCCTATGAGGTGCTGAAGGCGCCGATCTATGCGCGCGCCTTTACCGCCAATATCGCCCGCCGGAAGATGTCTGAACACGGCCATCCCGAGGATGCGGTCACCACGGTCAGCGCATGGCCCGAGCAGATCACCGCAGGCCCGTTTAAGGTGGGCTTCTTGCCGATCTCGCACTCGATCCCTGAATCCTCGGCCATGGTGATCGACACGCCCGAAGGGCGCACGATCCACTCTGGCGACTTCAAGATCGACCGGACGCCGGGTGTTGGCGAAGCCTTTGACGATGCCCTCTGGGCCGAGGTCTGCAAGGATGGCGTCAATGCGCTGATCTGCGACAGCACCAATGTCTTCTCCGCGCATCCCGGTCGTTCGGAGGCCACCGTTGGCCCCGAGATCGAAAAGCTCGTCAGCAGCGCCGAGGGCATGGTCGTTGCCACGACCTTTGCCTCCAACGTGGCGCGGGTCAAAACACTGGCCGAAGCCGGCGCGCGGGCAGGGCGGTCTATCGTGCTCTTGGGCCGTGCGATGAACCGCATGGTCGAAGCCTCGATCCAGACCGGTGTGATGAAAGACTTCCCGCCCGTCATCTCGCCCGAGAACGCCCGCGCCATCCCGCGCGAGAACCTGATGTTGCTGGTCACCGGCAGCCAAGGGGAGCGCCGCGCGGCCTCGGCGCAACTGGCCCGGGGCAAGTATCAGGGGATTGAGTTGAAAGAGGGCGATCTCTTCCTCTTTTCGTCGAAAACCATTCCGGGCAATGAGCGTGGCGTGATCGGCATCATCAACCAGTTCTCGGAAAAGGGCGTCGATGTGGTCGATGACTCTTCGGGCCTCTACCACGTTTCGGGCCATGCCAACCGCCCCGATCTGGAAACCCTCCATGCCATCGTAAAACCGCAGGTTCTGATCCCTATGCACGGGGAGCACCGCCACCTGCGCGAACACGTCAAGATCGCCGATGCCAAGGGCATCACCGGCGTTCTGGCGGTGAACGGGATGATGGTGGACCTGTCGGGCAACCAGCCCAAGGTGGTCGAACATGTCGATACAGGTCGCATGTATCTGGACGGTTCGGTTCAGGTCGGCGCGCTGGATGGTGTGATCCGCGACCGTATCCGCATGGCGCTGAACGGCCATGCCACAGTGACGCTGATCCTCGATACCGATGACGAGCCTTTGGGCGAGCCTTGGGTCGATCTGATGGGCCTGCCGGAAACGGGCCGCTCCAACGCGCCGCTCGTGGACGTGCTGGAACAAGACCTCAGCCAATGGCTGAACCGTCAGAAAGCCGCCACCCTGCGGGATGACGACAAGCTGAATGACGGTTTGAAAAAGGTCGCGCGGCAGTCGTCCTATGACGAAATCGGCAAGAAGCCCGAAGTCACCGTGGTGGTCAGCCGTCTGAGCTGACCTCCGCGTCACCGCTGCACATATAGACCGCGCCGCCCACCGCGACCACGCTTACCCCCGTGGCCGCAAGGGCGGCGGGGGTCGAGAGTGCGGTGGCCAGCGTGCTGCCTGTCGTCGCCAAATTGGCGCTGAGGGCAGAAGCCCCTCCCGTCAAAATGAACGCCCCCGATTTATGCGCCACGGCGCGGAGGTTGTCCGGCTGGCTGAGCCTGTCCACGGCGGAGCGTGCGATGTTCTTGCTGATCTCGACGGTCTCTTCCTTGGTGGTGTTCACCCGCTCGCAGAAAGTCTTCTTGCAATAGCCGCGGTAGTTCCGCGCGCCGGGGATCAGGAAATGCCCGTCTTCGGGCGTGGCGGTCAGGCAGTAGCCGTCGATCTGATCCAGCGGCACTGTGGTGGCGAGGTAGTCGAACAGCACCCCGCTGTCGCAGGCGGGCGGCGTGCCCCAAAGCTTGCTCCACTTCCGCGCGGGCCAATTCAACAGACGCTCGCGGGTGCCGACCTCTTCGGCGAAATTGGCAAAATTCTCGGCCTCCACCACAACTTCGGCGCCATTGACTTCGGCCCGGCAGCGTTCGGCGCTGGCGGGGGCGGCGGTGAGGGCGGTCAGGGTAAAGGCAAGGGCGAAGAGGGCGGGGCGCAGCATGATGGTCCTATCTGAGGGGTTTCCCCTCACATAGCACAGACGAAAAAGCCGCCAATCCCGGCGGGGATCGGCGGCGAATTCATGCCCGCGTTGGCGCGGTTCAGATGCGTTCGCGGAAGCTTAGACCGATGAAGTCTGGCGTGTGATCGCCCAGACCGACGACACGGTTGTCGTTGCCGCCCCGTTTGTCGCCCCGGCCACGTCCGCCGCGCGACTTCTTCTCGTCCTTGTTGCCGCGGCCCGACTTGCGTTCGTCCAGCGCGGCCTCTGCCTTTTCGGGCTGCGCTTTGTCGTCGGTTTTGGCGTCGACCTTGGCCTCGGCCTTCTCGGCCTGCGGTTGCTTGTCCTCGGCGGGTGCGTCGACAGGTTTGTCGGCCTTGCGGCTGCGCGAGCGGGTCCGCTTGGGCTTGTCATCGGACTTGGCCGGTGCGTCGGAGGTCTCCTCGGCGGGTTTGGCTTTGCCGAGCGGGTTTTCGATGCGCGGGATTTCCTTTTGCACCAGACGCTCGACATCCTCGAAGTTCTTTTCGTCGCGCGGCTGGCAGATCATGATCGCCTTGCCATCGCGGCCCGCGCGGCCGGTGCGGCCAATGCGGTGCACATAGTCTTCGGCATGGCTGGGCACGTCGAAGTTGAAGACATGGCTCACGCTCGGCACGTCAAGACCACGCGCGGCGACGTCAGAAGCCACGAGGAAGCGCAGCTCGCCGCCCCGGAACCCTTCGAGCGTGCGAGTCCGCTGGCTCTGGTCCAGATCGCCGTGGATCGGGGCTGCGTCATAGCCGTATTTCTTCAACGATTTCGCGACGATATCCACGTCCATCTTGCGGTTGCAGAAGATGATCGCGTTCGTGCATTTCTCGCCTTCGGCATCGATCAGCAGGCGCAGCAGCTTGCGCTTCTCGCTCGCCTCGCGGTCCTTGCGCGAGCCTTTGAACATGACAACGCCCTGTTCGATATTCTCGCTCGTGGTCGCCTGACGCGCCACTTCGATCCGCTCAGGGTTGCTGAGGAAGGTGTTGGTGATCCGCTCGATCTCGGGCGCCATGGTGGCCGAGAAGAACAGCGTTTGCCGGGTGAAGGGCGTGAGGCCGAAGATCCGCTCAATGTCCGGGATGAAGCCCATGTCGAGCATCCGGTCGGCTTCGTCCACGACCATGACCTTGACGTCCGACAGGATCAGCTTGCCGCGCTCGAAATGATCCAGAAGGCGGCCCGGGGTGGCGATCAGCACGTCGACGCCCTTGTCGATCAGCTTGTCCTGCTCTTTGAAGGAGACGCCGCCGATGAGCAGCGCTTTGGTCAGTTTCAGATGCTTGGAATAGGTGTCGAAGTTCTCGGCCACCTGCGCGGCCAGCTCCCGCGTGGGGCAGAGCACGAGGCTCCGCGGCATCCGGGCGCGCGCCCGGCCACGGGCGAGAAGTGACAGCATCGGCAGCGTGAAGCTGGCTGTCTTGCCGGTGCCGGTCTGGGCGATGCCCAAAACGTCACGACCTTCAAGAGCGGGGGGAATGGCGCCCGCCTGAATAGGTGTGGGCGATTCGTAGCCAGCCTCATCAATAGCTTTGAGGACCTTGGCATTCAGGTTCAGATCGGTAAATTTTGTCATGTGCGTCCGAGTTGAGCGGACACTGACTTGGCCCGCGGCAGCAATACAAGCCGGCCCGAATGGCCCAAGGGGCGGCATTTGCCGCGGCATGTTGCGAAAGCGCATAGCAAGTTGCGGCCCAGCCGTCAAACACTTGCCCTCTCAGGCGCTTAACTTGGGAAATGGCGCGACACCTTTGCATCAAGGTCGAGATCGGCGAGACGCAGCAGACCGTGGTCTTTCAACGTTTCGCGCAGCTCAGGCGTATCGGCGCAGACCTCATCAAAAAAGGCGCGCAATCCCGGCTCACCCCCTTCGGATTCGATCATGGAAAAGAGTTCATGCATCGACAATCCGCCGCGATCGCGGGGGCGGTTGGGGGCCAGATCGGCGCGGTAGGAGCCTTTTTCCAGCCGGTAGCGATAGGCGGCGAGCCACTCCGGCCAGCTTTTCGCGTGAAGATGCGCAAGATCAATGCCGGGCTGCTGCTCTGGCCCGTCGATCATCGTATCGTTCTGAAAAGCGTTGTGGATCTGGAGCCGCACCTCCGCCATCCCGGTGCGAACGAAAACTTTCCCGGCCAGATGGCTCAGAAAGCCGCCTTTGACGTAGTCACCATAGGTCGGGTAGAGCGCCGAGACGATCTGGGCGCGCTCGGGGCCGTTGGGAATGAAGGCTTTGAAGGCCGTGCCATCCCCGGCCAAAGCCTCCATCGGGCGGATGCGGGTGATTGTTTGTGCCGGGGGCAGGGTGGCAAGCACCTCATCCACCGGGCGGTCAGAGACGATGAACTCGTCCACATCCATATGGATCAGCCAATCCACATCATCCGCCCGGTTATAGGCGCGGGTCGCGTTCTGGCTTTGACGGACTTGGTGCTTTTGCGGACGTTTGCCACAAAGCCTTTGCCAATAGGCCTCATCGCAGGTGGTGACACGGATTTTCGGATGGGCCTTCAGGCTTTCGAAAGCCTCTGGGTTCTCGGCATCGAGGTATAGGTAGAGGCGGTGCGCGCCCGCCTCCAGATGGTAGGCGGCAAAGCGTCGTATCTCCTCTGCGGGGGCCAGGATCGTGGCCACCAGCCCCCATTTCGTCGTCGTCGTCATCGCGTCTCCCCAGTTGGGGTTAGAATGCCATGATCGGCCCCGAAATCAAGGTTTTCTGCCCCCCGGGGGCGGGCCGTTTTACACCATCATTTCCTTGGTCGCGGTCAGCTTCACATCCGGGTAATCGCGCTCGACGCGGTCGATGTCCCATTGCAGGCGGGTCAGGTAAACGATGTCGCCATCATGGTCATGCGCGATGTGCTGTTTGTTACTATCGATAAACTTATCAACGGCTTGCTTCGTGCCGTTCACCCAGCGGGCCGAGGTGAACTGAGACGGCTCAAACCGGACCGGCAGGCCATATTCCAACTCGATCCGGCTGGCGAGCACTTCGAATTGCAACTGGCCGACAACGCCCACGACAAACCCCGAACCGATCGAGGGTTTGAACACTTTTGCGGCACCTTCTTCGGCGAATTGCATCAGCGCTTTTTCAAGGTGTTTCGCCTTCAGCGGATCGCCCGCGCGCACGGATTGCAGCAATTCGGGCGCGAAGGAGGGGATGCCGCTCACGCGGAGCGCTTCGCCTTGGGTCAGCGTGTCACCGATGCGCAGCTGCCCGTGGTTGGGGATGCCGATGATGTCACCGGCCCAAGCCTCCTCTGCCAACTCGCGGTCGGAGGCGAGGAACATCACCGGGTTGGACACCGTCATCGGCTTTTTCGTGCGCACATGGGTCATTTTCATGCCGCGCTCAAAATGCCCGGAGGCGAGGCGGACAAAGGCCACACGGTCGCGGTGCTTGGGGTCCATATTGGCCTGCACCTTAAAGACAAAGCCCGCGACCTTTTTCTCTTCGGGCAGGATCTGGCGTGGGGTGGCGGCTTGGATCTGCGGCTCTGGCCCGTATTTGGCGATGCCTTCCATCAATTCACGCACCCCGAAGGAGTTGATGGCCGAGCCGAACCAGATCGGGGTCAACGTGCCTTCGTGCATCGCCTTGAGGTCCAGCGGTGGCAGCAGTTCGCGCGCCATTTCAAGGTCTTCGCGCAGTTTCTCCAGCAGCGCGGCGGGGACGTGTTCGGCCAGCTTTGGGTCGTCCAACCCTTCGATCTTGATGCTATCGGCGACGCGGTTCCGGTCGGCGCGGTCCATCAGTTCCAGCCGGTCCCGCAGCATGTCGTAGCAGCCAACGAAATCACGCCCCACGCCAATGGGCCAGCTTGCGGGCGTTACGTCAATGGCGAGGTTCTCCTGAATCTCGTCAATGATTTCAAAGGTATCGCGGCTTTCCCGGTCCATCTTGTTACAGAAGGTGAGGATCGGCAGATCGCGCATCCGGCAGACCTCGAAGAGCTTCTGCGTCTGGCTTTCCACGCCTTTCGCGCCGTCGATCACCATCACGGCGGCGTCCACTGCCGTCAGGGTGCGGTAGGTGTCTTCCGAAAAGTCCGAGTGGCCGGGCGTGTCAACGAGGTTGAACCGGTAGTTGGTGTCACCGCTATGGAAGTCAAAGGACATGGCCGAGGCCGAGACGGAAATGCCCCGGTCCTTTTCCATCGCCATGAAGTCCGAGCGCGTGCGCCGCGCCTCGCCCTTGGCGCGTACTTGGCCGGCCATCTGAATGGCCCCGCCGAACAGCAGGAACTTTTCAGTCAGCGTGGTTTTGCCCGCGTCAGGGTGGCTGATGATCGCAAAGGTGCGACGGCGCGCGATCTCGGGCGGCAGGGCGGGGCGGTTTTGCGGCGTGTCCAACATCCGACCCATATAGGCCGCGCCGCGACCGGGCGCAATCTGGCCATTGCTGCGAATCGCTGGGTGGCGTAGGGTGAGAACATAAGGGGTACACGGAGGGGATGCGATGGAACTGAAAGAGATTGCCCGCGAATTGGTCGCGGGCTGCCGTGCGGGAAATGCTGCGGTGCGTGCGAACCTTGATCGGCTCTATGCCGACGATGCCGTCTCGGTCGAGGCCGCTGATATGGGCGGGCAGGGGCGAGAGACCCATGGGGTCAAGGCCATCCACGGCAAGCACGACTGGTGGGAAAATGCGATGGAGGAACATAGCACCGAGGTGATCGGCCCGTTCTACTTTGGCGACAGCCAGTTCAGCGCGATGTTCAAGGTCGATGCCACCGACAAGAAAAGCGGTGAGCGGTTCCAGATGGAAGAGATCGGCGTTTACCACGTCAAAGACGGCAAGATCGTCCGGGAGGAGTTCCACTACGCCGTCGAGGCGCCTTAACGGGTTGAGGCTTTGCGCAGCAGCGCCACCGCGTCGGGGCGGTCAAGCAGTGCCTCTGCCAGATCGAGCCCGGCATGGGGCAGATCGGAATGGCCGGGGATCACCTCGCCCAAGGCTTCGGACATTTCCGGCGGCAGGACCGATCGGGTGCGGCTGTCGACCAACATGGATTCGGCGGCGATGCCTTCGGCATAGATGATCTGATGCCCGTCAAAGAGCAGTTGGAAGTAGTCGACGAATCCACCGTCCTTCACCGTCACGCTATCGCCGTTGACCAGATGCCGCGCCTTGACCAGCAATTCGGACCGACCCGCGCCCATCTCATCGCTGCGTTGATAGATGAACAGCCGGTGATCGGGGCTGACGATCAGGTCGTGTTCGTTGTTGAGCGTGCCTGCGCGGATGCGGATCGGGGCAAATTCGCCCACCGCGCGCAGGGTGCTTTGCCCGATCCAGCGCAGGGTTTGCACGCCATCATCGCGGGTCAGGATACGATCCCCCACGCGCAGGTCTTCGATAGGCCGCAATTCACCCGTGCTGAGCGAGATATGGGTGCCGCGCGTGAAAGAGACGCAGGCGAGCTGACCGAATTTTTGCCGCGCGGTCTGGGTGTCGATGCCCACGATCCGGTAGCCCGTCTGCGGTGTCAGCGGGCCAAACGGCAAAAGGTAAACCTCTGCCGCGTGACCGTGTTGATCGACCTCCACCAGCAGCAGCGCCTCTTGGGTCTGCCCGTCGGGCGACATCAGCGTCAGCAGGCTGTCGAGATGCAGATCGCCCCCGGGGCGGCCCACGCCGGTATCCTCAGTAAGGCGGAATTGATCGCCGGGCAGGGTTAGCAGAGACAGGCGCTGCGGCTCTGCCGCGCGGTCCAACTCATAGACATCATCGAGGACCAATTCGGCGGCAAAGGATAGCGCATCGCCCATATTGGCCCCATCGCTCGCGCGGAATTGCCCGCCGCGGTAGACGGCGAGGTTCTGTGCGGGGGCGGTGCGGCTGGGGGACATGACGGGCCTTTGGTTCTGGGGCTTTCGCCAGTGAGATAGGCTAGAATTGTGGCCCGGATGGGTCAAGGCTCGGGTGATTTGCTGGCATTGGCGGCGCGGCGTGGTAGGCATATGCAAATGCATAGGAGGAATCAGAATGGATTTGGGAATCAAAGGGAAGAAGGCGCTGGTCTGTGCCTCGTCCAAGGGGCTTGGCCTTGGCTGCGCCGAGGCGCTGGCGGCGGCAGGGGTGAACCTTGTGATGAACGCCCGCGGCGCAGAGGCGCTTGAGGCCTCGGCGGAGCGCATCCGTCAGGAACACGGCGTCGAGGTCACCACCGTCGCGGCGGATGTGGCCACGGAAGAGGGGCAGGCGCTGGTCATCAAGGCGGCAGAGGGCTGTGACATTCTGGTCAACAACGCGGGCGGCCCCCCTCCCGGCATGTGGCAGGATTGGGACCGCGAGGATTTCATCAAGGCGCTCGACGCCAATATGCTGGCCCCCATCGCGCTGATCAAAGCGCTGGTGCCCGCCATGATGGAGCGCGGCTGGGGCCGGGTCGTGAACATCACCAGCCAGTCGGTGCGCGCGCCGATCCCGGTTTTGGGGCTGAGCAACTCCGCCCGCACCGGGCTTACCGGCTATGTCGCGGGCACCTCGCGGCAGGTGGCGGGCAAGGGGGTTACGATCAACAACCTTCTGCCGGGCATCCATGCGACCGACCGGGCGGATTCGCTCGACGCCAATGTGGTCAAGCAAAAGGGCATCACGCTGGACGAGGCCCGCGCCGAGCGGCAGGCGGGCATCCCTGCAGGGCGCTATGGCACCCGTGAGGAGTTCGGCGCGACCTGTGCCTTCCTTTGTTCGCAGCACGCGGGCTTCATCGTGGGGCAGAACCTGCTGCTGGATGGCGGCGGCACCAATCTGACCATGTAAACCCTCCATGGCCGGGGCGCGCGTCCCGGCCATACAGCGTCGCGGTGGATCACATTCCTGACAGCAGCGGTTTCAGTGCTGGCTCGGATTGCAGGCGGCGGCTAACCCTTGTGGATCAGCTTCTCGCAAAAGGTCCACCGCCCATGCAAACCACTGTTCTTGTCCTTCTTTTCGCAGCCGTGATCCTTGCCAGCCTCTTGGTGGCACCGCGCCGCGCGACGGTCGAAGGCTTCTTTGGCGGAGCCAATGCGGCAGGCCGCGCGCCGGGGCTTTGGGTGCTGGTGCTGAGCCAAGTCACCACATGGATTTTCGCCCGCAGCCTGATGAACGCGGCGATCTTGGGTTATTTTTACGGCATCGCGGGCACACTGGCCTATGCGGCCTATTACGGGTCTTTCCTGACGGGCGGTTTCATCGTCGGCCATCTGCGGCGCGGCGGCGCGCGGTCGGTGCAGGACTGGCTGGCGGGGCATTTCGGGAGCGCGGGCACGGCGGCCTATAACCTCGTGATCGGGCTACGGCTGCTCTCCGAGGTTTTTGCCAATCTCTTGGTCGTCGCGCTGATTTTCGAGGCCGTCTGGCCCGGGTCGGGCACGCTTGCTGTGCTGATCGTCGCCGCCCTTGGCTTTGGCTATTCGGCGTGGGGCGGGCTTTCCGCCGCGCTGCGCACGGATGTGGTGCAGATGCTGGTCTTTCTCGTCGTCTTCGGCCTTGCGCTCGGCGCGCTGCTGCTCAGCCCGGGGTTCGAGCTTGGCGCGGTGCTGAGCGCGCCAGGAGCCTCTGGCTCCTACAACGGCTGGGTGCTCTTGGTCGTGGCGCTGTTGCAGGTCTTTTCCTACCCGGCGCATGACCCGGTGATGATGGACCGCGGCTTTCTCGCGGATGAGGCGACGACGCGGGCGTCTTTCCTCCATGCCTTCTGGATTTCGACCCTTTGCATCATCGGCTTTGGCTTTTTCGGCATCCAAGCCAGCCTGACCGGCGCGGCCTATGAGGGGGAGCTTATCGGCACATGGGGGCAAATGTTCCCGGGCTGGATTTTCGTGGCGCTGATGCTGTCGCTGCTGGTCTCGGCGCTGTCGACGCTCGACTCGGCGCTCGCCTCCGCCGCGCGGCTGATGGTTGAGGAATGGCGCATCGCGCCGCGCAGCCTGAGAGGCGGGCGGCTGGTGATGGCGGGGTTCATGGCGCTTGGTGCGCTGCTGACGCTTTGGGGCAACGCCACGCTCTTTGATGCCGTGGCGGTGAGCGGCACCGCGTCGATGTTCCTCACCCCCGTGCTGCTGGTGGGGCTGGTGGCGGGGCGCGCGATCCCGGTCTGGAGCTACCTTGCCGCCTTTGCCGCCGCGATGCTGGGGGCTGCGGCCTATTTCGCGCGGGGCTGGGGATGGGTCGCGGCACTTCTGCCCGAGGGGCATAAATACGAGCAATTGCTGGTGATCTGCATCATCGTGCTGCTGGCCGGGTTTGCAGCGGTGCTTGCGGGGGCACGGCGGGGCTGATAGCTGGGTTTCCGAGCGATTTGATCGGATACCGCAGCCTCCATGAGTGACCCCACCCCCCGTCTGGAAATCCGCAACCTGCGCCGCGCCTATGGCGGGCGGCAGGTGGTCGATGACGTATCTTTGCAGATCTTGCCGGGGCAGGTGACCTGCCTGCTTGGCCCCTCGGGCTGCGGCAAATCCACCACGTTGCGCATGATCGCGGGCGTTGAGATGCAGGACAGCGGCACGATCCATGTCGATGGCAAACTGATCTGCGACACCATGTTCCGCGTCCCGCCCGAGCGGCGCGAGATCGGCCTGATGTTCCAAGACTTCGCCCTGTTCCCGCATCTGAGCGTTGCCGACAACGTGGGCTTTGGCCTCAAGAAAGGCACGCGTGAGGAGAAACGCGCGCGGATCGAAGAACTGCTCGAACGGGTGGACCTGCTGCGCTATATCGACGGCTATCCGCACCAGCTTTCGGGCGGGGAGCAGCAGCGCGTGGCGCTGGCCCGCGCGCTGGCCCCGCAGCCACGTATCATGCTGATGGATGAGCCGTTTTCCGGTCTCGACAACCGCCTACGCGATGGCATCCGCGACGAGACGCTGAGCATTCTCAAGGAAGAGGACACCGCCGTTTTGCTGGTCACCCATGAGCCGGACGAGGCGATGCGCATGGCCGATGAGATTGCGCTGATGCGCGACGGCAAGATCGTGCAGCAAGGCGCGCCCTACAACGTCTATACGCGGCCCGTGGACCGTGCCTCCGTCGCGTTTTTCAGCGATGCCAATGTGCTTGAGGCCACGGTGACCGGGGCATTGGCCGATACGGTCTTTGGCCAATTCCTTGCCCCCGGGGTGCCCGACGGCACGCCCGTAAATATCGTCTTTCGCCCGCAACACCTGCGCATCGATTTTGACCGGGCGGGCAAGGGGCCGCGCCCGACGGCGACCGATGGCACACCGGCCCGGGCGGTGGTGGAACGCGCGCGCTTCATGGGCAACGAAAGCCTCGTGGAGTTTGTGTTGGAAGAGGACGGATCGCGGCTCAAGGCCACGGTGCCCAATGTCTTTCTGCCGCAACCCGGCGCCGTCATGTGGCTGACCGTGCGCCGCGACCGTTGCTTTGTCTTTCCGGTGACCTCATGAAGCCGCTGTTGGTGGAATTCGGCATGGGCTCCTCCCTGCGCCGCGGTGATTATACGCAGGCCGCGAAACGCGCGGTGCAGGATGCGCTGTGGCACAATTCGATCAATCTGGCCGAGCTTTTCGGTTTCGATAAGTCGGCCATGCGCATCATCCTCGACGTGGGCGTGCAACGGCCCGATCTGGTCGATGCCGAAGCGCTGCGCGCGGTCTTTCCCTATGGCGAGGTGACGGTGAAACTGCATCACGGCGGCCTCGACGTGCCGCGCCCCGAAGGGGAAGGGAACCCGACGGTTATGGCCAATGTGGCGCTTTCCGTTGGCTTCGAGATGGAGCGCGCCGATGGCTGAGCAGCGGATCATCATCGAAATGGGCATGGGCAACGATCTGCATGGGATGGACTATACCAAGGCCGCCGCCCGCGCGATCGAGGATGCCTTGCGCCATTCCTCCCTGCCGCTTTTCGGCGCGTTGGACGTGACGCCCGACCAGATGCGCGTGCAGGTCACCGTGGCCGTGCAGGAGCCTGAGAAGGTGGATGTCGACGCGCTGGTGGCGAAACTGCCGCGCGGTCGCGCCAAGGTCCGCGCGGTGGAGGGCGGGCTGAATGTAGCCACGGGACAGGATACCATCGTGATCGCGCAGGCCAGTGTCGAGGCGTTTTTGCCCCCGCAAACCGGCTGGCGATTGAAGGGCTGAGGCGGCGTTGATCTGGGGTTAGGGGCGATGATCCGCGAGCGTTCTGCCCGGCTCGTCCACGAACAACTCCGGTAGCGGCTCAGCGCTCTCGATCTGATCAAGCGGCAGGGTCACGAAATCCGCCGCCCCCTCGCTCCAGGCCGTCAGCAGCCAGAACCGCCCCCAATTGCGCACCTCAAGCGGGCGTACCACCTGCGGAGCTTCGCCGATCACCGCAATCCGCAGCTTTTGACGGGCCTGCACCGCCGCGCGCAGCACCGGCAGATGGGTGAAAACCCGCGTGGCTTTGCCCTGCGACCTCAGCGCCTGCGCCCATGCGGCACCCTCGGCAATGGTCTCGGTCGGCAGCACCGCGTCGAATTTGGCGGCCAATGTTTCTGCTGCGGCTTGCAGGGCGGGGTCGCCCACCTCTGCTGCGACAGCGAGGCCGAGGTTCAGCGCCTCCAACTCCGCCGCCGTCAGGGTCAGCGGGGGCAGGGTGATCGCAGGGATGATCCGATAGCCTTCGCCCCGCGTCCCAGCGATGGACAGGCCCGCCGCGCTGAGCTTGCCCATATCGCGGTAGATCGTGCGGGGGGAGACGCCGAACTGCCGGGCCAGATCCTCGGCCCGGTGCAGCCGCCCATCCCGCAGCCTGTCAATCAGCCGGACAAGCCGATCTTCGGTTTTCGCTGATACCATGTTGCCTCCTGACGCTCCTGACAAAAACATGTCACAGCTGGAATTGCACGCCTGAAAATCGGCAGTCCTTCGCCCGCAGCACCGCCCATCCGCCGCATTGCCCCTTCATGGTCCCGGCGCCGCCCGCTATCACGGTGCAGACTGGCGCGACGAGACTGCGCCAAACATGATGGGAGAACAGACATGTTGAACAATATCGGACTGCCGGGCCTGCTGCTGATCGCGGTTGTCGTGCTGGTGCTTTTTGGCCGTGGCAAGATTTCCTCGCTCATGGGCGAAGTCGGCAAGGGCATCACCAGCTTCAAAAAGGGCATCAGCGAAGGCGAAGAAGAGAACAAGCGCGACGAGATCAAGCATGTCGAAGACGTGCACCATGCTGACCTGCCGGAACATGCCGATCAGGGCACCCATCCCAAGACCGACCTGAAGGCCGACAAGGACCGGGTGTAACCCGATGTTCGATCTGGGTTGGACGGAACTTTTAGTCATCGGCGTGGTGGCCCTGATCGTGGTCGGCCCCAAGGACTTGCCCGTGCTGTTTCGGCGCGTCGGGCAATTCGTGGGCAAGGCCAAAGGCATGGCGCGTGAATTCAGCCAAGCGATGAACGATGCCGCCGATGAAAGCGGCATGCGCGAGATGTCATCGTCGCTGAACAAATCGCTCAAAACGGCCAGCAACCCGCTGGGCAGCGCCATGGATGAGGTCAAGGACGCGACCCGGTCACTGACCAATTTCGACCCTGAGAGCGAGACCGGCAAACTGGCGGCGCAAAAGGCCGAGGATGTGAAGAAGATCCAAGCCAGCACCGCGCGGGCCGCCGCCGAACGCAAGCAACGCGAAGCGGCGGAGGCTATGGCCGAGGCCGAAGCGGCAGAGGCGAAGCTTTCGGACACCGCCCCGGCCAAGGAAGCCCCGGCGCGGCCTGTGATCGAAAAAGACGCAGGTCAGGCCCAAGCGGCATCGGACGATGTCGCCGCCAAGACCTCAACGGCACCCAAAGCTGCCGCCAAGAAAGAGTGAGTTGAATGAGCGCCACCGACGATTATGACGAGATCGACGACAGTTCCGCCCCGCTGATCGAGCATCTGGCCGAGCTGCGCACGCGGCTGATCCATTCGGTCATCGCCTTCATCATCGGCATGGTGATCTGCTTCACGGTGTGGAACCCGATTTTCAACTTCCTCACCGAACCGCTCTGCTCGGCCATGGCGGAGCGAGGGCAGGAGGATTGCGGGCTGATCCTGATCAAGCTGCAGGAAGGTTTCTTCGTCGCGATCTCGATCTCGCTTCTGGGCGGGCTGGTGCTGGGCTTTCCCTTCATCAGCTACCAGCTTTGGCGCTTCGTCGCCCCGGGGCTCTACAAGAACGAGAAGGGGGCTTTCCTGCCCTTCCTGATCTCTTCGCCGGTGATGTTCTTCCTTGGCGCGGCTTTCGCCTTTTACGTCGTCACGCCGCTGGCCTTCGACTTTTTCCTTGGCTTCCAACAGGCGGGCACGCTGGTCGGTGGGCCGGATGGTGAGAACGGCATTGCGGCCATCGCCTTCCAAGGCTCGGCGCAGGAGTATCTCTCGCTCACGATCAAGTTCATCGTGGCTTTCGGCCTGTGTTTCCAGTTGCCGGTTCTGCTGACGCTGATGGGCAAGGCCGGGCTGGTCAGTTCCGAAGGTCTGGCCAATGTGCGCAAATATGCGGTGGTGGCGATCCTCGTGCTGGCCGCGCTGGTCACCCCGCCGGATGTGATTACGCAGGTGATCCTTTTCGTGGTGGTTTATGGCCTTTACGAAATCTCGATCTTCCTCGTGCGCCGGGTCGAGACAAAGCGCAACGAAAAGCTGCGCGAAGAGGGCTACTTTGACGACGAAGACGAGGAAGACCTGCTGTGATCAATGATCCGATGGACCGTATCGCGGCGGCGCTGGAGCGTATGTCTCCCGCGCCGCTCGCCGCGCCGGACTTCGATGCGGCCACTGCCTTCGTCTGGCACACCGACCCCGACCGTCTGATGCCCGTGCCGCAGGTCGCGCGGATCGACCTGCCGCTTCTGGTGGGGGTGGATCGGGCGCGGGATACGCTCTTGGCCAATACCCGTCAATTCGCGGCGGGGCTGCCTGCGAACAACGCGCTGCTCTGGGGAGCGCGGGGCATGGGGAAATCCAGCCTTGTCAAAGCGATACACGCTGATGTTCAAGCATCACATGAAGCATTGCGCATCGTTGAACTGCAGCGCGAAGACCTGCCTTCGGTCGGGCGGCTTCTGACCCTGCTCCGCGGGGCCTCGCAGCGGTTTATCCTGTTTTGCGACGACCTTAGCTTTGGCCATGACGACGCGCATTACAAATCGCTGAAGGCCGTGTTGGATGGGGGCATCGAAGGGCGGCCCGAGAATGTCGTACTCTATGCCACATCGAACCGCCGCCACCTGATGCCGCGCGACATAATCGAGAACGAGCGCGGCAGCGCGATCAATCCTTCCGAGGCGGTCGAGGAAAAGGTCTCTCTCTCTGACCGGTTCGGGCTCTGGCTGGGGTTCCACCCCTGCGATCAGGACCAATATCTGGCGATGATCCGCGGCTATTGCGATGCCTTCGGCGTGGAGATCGACGACGACACATTGCGCGCCGAGGCTGTCGAATGGCAGGCCACACGCGGCGCCCGCTCGGGCCGGGTGGCCTGGCAGTATTTCGTGGATTTGGCGGGCCGAAAAGGCGTTCCCGTTTCGGGCGGCTGAGCGCCGGACGGTATTGGCGAAAGGGCCCGCATATTCTGCGGGCCCTTTGTCGTTTGGTTACTGAATGTAGGGCGTCGGATCGACGCTCTCAAAGCCTTTGCGCACCTCGAAATGCACATGCGATTCCGATCCGCCGCGCAGTTTGGCAATCTGCTGGCCACGGCTGACGCTATCGCCCTTAGCCACATTCACGCCATCGACATTCGCATAGACCGTGAGCAGGTTATTGGCATGGCGCACCACGACGATCGGGATGCCCTCCGCACTTTTGGTGATCGCGGCGACGGTGCCCGCCTCGGCGGCTTTCACCGGCCCGCCGGGGCTGCCCTTGATGTTGATCCCCTCGTTCTTGCCCTTGGAATAGGCGCGGATGATGGAGCCTTGGACCGGCGGGGTCATCTTGGTCGCCTTTGCCGGGGCGGTGGGCTTGCCCACATCGGCCACAGGCTCTTTCGGTTCGACCTTGGGCGGCAGGGGCTGTGCGGTCTCATCCTGCGGCAGCGGTTTGGCGGCAGAGGGCGGCGTCGGCGTGGGGGTGCCTGCGCCGGGCGCGCTGGTGACCGGCTGCACGGGGCGCGAGGCGGCGGCGCTCGACGCGGTGTTGGTCGCCTGACGCGGGGGCGCCTGTTTCTCGACCGGGATCAGCAGGAATTGGCCCTCGCGGATCGCGAAATCGGGGCCGAGGCCGTTCCACTCGGCCAGTGCCTTGACCGGCACGTTGTAAAGACGCGCCACGGTATAGGCGGTCTCGCCACGCTCGACCCGGTGGCGCACAGGCTCTTTCGCCTGCGGTGCTGCGGGCTGCGGCGCAGGCGTGCTGGTGGTGCCTGCAGGAGGCAGGCTTTGGGTCTGCACGCTGGGGGTCGCCGGGGCGCGGTCGATGGCGCTGCCGGCAAGGGTGGTAATGTCCACGGCGCCATTGGTGCCCGGCGCGGGCTCAGACACGCGGCGGGGCAGGGCGATGATCTCACCCTGGCGGAGCGGGACGCCCTGATCAATCCCGTTGTAGCGGGCCAATTCGCCGCTGTCGGCGCCCACACGCGCGGCCACGTCTTTCAGCGTATCGCCCCGGCGGGCGACGACGACTTGGTAATTGGGATAAGAGATCACGCCCCGGGCGTCGGGCTTGGGCCGGTCTGCCAAAGGCCCGCGCGCGGCTTCGGCGGTGGAGAACCCATCGCCAAAGGTGCTGCGCATGTCGTAATCCAAGGGCTGATTTTCGCAACCTGCCAGCAGTATCGCACTGGTCCCGGCCATTAGGGTCAGCCGCATGGGGCGGCGCAAGCGTGTTTGGCGCATCTGCAAGTCCTCATCTTCGCCCCCAGACGGTATGGGGCGTTGTCCGTGTCTCTGTAACCTATTAGCCGTCCTTGCCCAAGCCTTCCAGCAGGGGGACAAAGCGCACGGCACGCAATTCGTCGTATTCCAGCCCATCAGCGGTCTTTCGCACGCGGATGAGGTGTTGGACCGTGTCGGATTGGCCGACGGGCAGTACCATGATGCCGCCTTCCTTCAACTGCGCCAGCAGGGGGCCGGGCGGGTCTTCGGCGGCGGCGGTCACGATGATCCGGTCAAAGGGGGCCTGTTCGGCAAGGCCAAAGCTGCCATCGGCGGTGATCGCGGTGATATTGGTCAGATCCATCGCCTCGAACACACCGCGCGCCTCTTGGACCAGACGGCGGTGCCGGTCGATGGTATAGACCCGCCGGGCGAGCTTGCTGAGGATCGCCGCCTGATAGCCCGAGCCGGTCCCGATTTCGAGCACCTTATCGCGCGACGAGACCTGCAAGGCTTGGCTCATGAGCCCCACGACAGAGGGTTGGCTGATGGTCTGGCCGCAGGCGATGGGCAGGGGCATATCCTCATAGGCGCGGCTGGCAAAGAGGCCGCGAATGAAGGGGCCACGGTCGATCGCTTCCATCGCTGTCAGCACGCGCGCATCAGTCACGCCTTTGGAGCGCAGCGCGTAGAGGAACTGCATCTTGCGTTCCGCTTCAGAGATGGGTGGCTCATTCATCCGTTGATGCCCGCCAGCGTTTCGAGGGCCGCGTGATCCGTCAGGTCGCAGCGCATCGGGGTGACCGAGACATAGCCGTCAAGGTTGACGCAGGCATCGCTGCCCGGTGCCGTTTGCACGCGTTGATCGCCGCCCTTGATCCACAAAAAGCGGCGGCCTGAGGGCGACAGATGTGCTTCGGTCGAAAACCCGGTGCCGGGGCGGCGGCCCTGAGGGGCCAGCCGGATGCCACGCACATCAGCGCCCGCTACGGGCGGGAAGTTCACGTTGTAGAAAAGCCCGTAAGCCGCGTCTTCCTTGGGGCTGTGATCCAAAATGCGACGGCAGGTCTCGACGCCGTGCTGGGCAGCGGCCTCAAAAGGATCCGCCAGATCGCGGTTAGCGGGGCCGTAGTATTGCGACAGGGCGATGGCGGGCAAACCCTGCAACGCCGCCTCGATCGCGCCGCCAAGCGTGCCGGAATAGAGCGCGTTTTCAGCCGCGTTATTGCCCCGGTTCACGCCGGAGAGCACCAGATCGGGGGGGGCGGCGGTCATCGTGTCGTGGATCGCGGCAAGGACGCAATCGGCGGGGGAGCCTTCGGTGGCGAAGACGCGTTCGTCCAATTGCGTGATCATCATCGGCTTGGTGTAGCTGATGCAATGGCCCACACCGGATTGCTCGAACGCCGGTGCCACGGTCCAGACCTCGCCCGCAGGCCCGGCCAGTTCCTCGGCGATGGCGCGCAGCACGGCCAGACCGGGCGCGTTGATGCCGTCATCGTTTGTAATCAAAATACGCATGAATGGCCCCTTTTTGCCTTGATAGGCGAGGGGCGGACCGGCGGCAAGCGCAGCGCGCCGGTGCCGCGCGGTTCAGGAGGCGGAGTTTTCCGACAGTTGCGCCAATACCGCAGCGGCCTGCGTGGCGGTGTCGCTCAGCGCCGCGCGGTCTTCACCGGGGAAGAAGCGGGCGCGGGTGGCGGTGGGCATCGGCTCGGGCGTGAGGATATGGACACGGGGGCCGATCTGCGCGGTCTCGACCTGCCAAGAGGTCGCCAGCGCGATCTGCGCAGCCTTGGTGGCCCCGTAGCTGCCGAAGAATTTCGTGCCCGCACGCGGATCGTCAAAGAAGACCGCCGTGCCATCCGCTCCCAAAAGCGGCGAGACAAAGGTGATCAGCCGCGCGGTGGCGGTGACGTTTCCGGCGATGGATTTCTCGATATCCTTGGCGTCGATGTGATCGGTGGGCGTCAGCGGGGAGGCATGGACGGCGCAGTGCAGCCAAAGGTCAAGCCCGCCCCAGCGGTCATGGATGCCCCGGCACAGCACGGCCATGGCATCGGCGTTGGTGATGTCCATCGGCGCCAAAGTAGCGCTGCCGCCCTTGGCTTGGATACGGTCGTCCAACTCTTCGAGCGCGCCGGTCGTGCGACCGACCGCGATGATGTGATGGGTGGGGGCCAAGGCTTCTGCCAATGCGGCCCCAAGGCCGCGCGATGCGCCGGTGATCAATGCTGTCTTGCTCATGCGCGGGATGTGCACTGCCCCGCGCGGCAGGTCAAGAGGCGCGCGCCGCGCCTCCCTCAAGGTTTCAGCCCTGCGGCAGGCGCAGCACCTGATTGCCGCGGCGGCTGGACAGCACCAACGTCCCTTGCCCGATGGCGGAGACGATGCCGCCTGCGACCTGATCGCCCACTTCGACGCGCGAGATTTTACCGCCACCTTCGCGGATCAGCGCGCCGGGCGTGCTGTCGCTGCCGAAGATGCCGATCAGCGCCGTGCTGGACAGGTCGGCTTTTTGAGTTGCCAGATCGGAGACTTTCTTTGGGGTCGGGGTCCCATTGCTCGCCATTGATATGCCTTTCGCCTGTGGTTGCGTTTCGCGCGGCAGTCCCCCGCGCTCGCAAGGCGTCAGCTAAGCCCTGCCGCAGTGCAGCGGAAGGGGGCGTTTTCGGGATGCGCAGGGTTCTGCCAAAGCGTCGGCAAAGCTGCGCCGACACCTTGGTTGTAACGCTGCGACCTTTCGTAAGGCTTAATTCGGCTCAGCCGACGAAAGCCTTTTCGACGACGAAATGCTGGGGGTCGGAATTGGCACCCTCGGTGAGGCCAAAGCCTTCGAGAATCTCCATAATATCCTTGTTGAAGCCAAGGCTGCCGCAGACCATGGCGCGGTCATGGGCGGCATTGATTTGGGGCACGCCCAAATCTTTGAACACCGTGCCATCCTGCAAAAGGTTGGTGAGGCGGCCCATCTTGGGGCTCTCTTCGCGGGTGGTGGTCGGGTAATAGCGAATCTTGGCAAGGTTTTCCGGGCCGATGAGTTCCTGCATCAGCTCGTCGGCCCTCAGCCCTTCGATCAACTGCCGGCCATACTCAAGCTCTGCAACGTCGCGGCAGGTGTGGGTGACGATGACCTCGTCGAATTTCTCATAGGTCTCAGGCTCGCGCAGCAGGCTTGCGAAGGGGGCAAAGCCGGTGCCGGTGGCGAACATCCACAGCCGGTCGCCGGGCAGCAGCGCGTCATGGACCAGCGTGCCCACGGGTTTGGGCCGCAGAATGATCTGATCGCCGGGCTGGATGTGTTGCAGCTTGGAGGTCAGCGGGCCGTCTTGCACCTTGATCGAGTAGAACTCCAACTCATCGTCCCACGCGGGCGAGGCGATGGAATAGGCGCGCAGTAGTGGTTTTTGCTTGCCGGTTTCGGGATGCGGGTCGCCCATCAGGCCGATCATCACGAACTCACCCGAGCGAAAGCGCAGGGAAGCGGGCCGGGTTACCCGGAACGAGAAAAGCTGATCGGTCCAGTGGGTGACCGAGGTCACGGTCTGGGCATCGGGCAATGTCGGGACGGGCTTGGCGGCGGTTTGGTTCACTGTGCTCTGCTCGGTCATCATGGTTTCCGCAAATCGGGTTGCGGCCTCTACTTATGGCAAGGAAGGGGGGAGGGCAATGAAGCGGCCTATTTGGCCGCGGTCGCCGGTCCGGATGCGGCACCGCGCAGGCGAGACTGATAGTCATGGGCCTGCCAATCGGCGCGGGCGCGCCATTGGTCTTCAGGCTGGCGGGCGGCCAGATCCTCGTCGATCTCGACCTCATCGAACCCGGCGCGGCGCGCCATGGCGTATTGGTCGGCCAGCACATGCCCGCGGGCGCGTAGGCGGCCCGTGTAGCCGCGCAGGCGCAGAACGCGGGCGATGGTAAAGCCGCGCCCATCCGCGAAAGAGGGGAAATCGACGCGGATCATCTCAAGCGCCGGGGTCAGGGTGAGGGCATGGGCATCGGCGTCAGAGGCCAGATCGACGGCGCGGCAATCGTTCGCGGCGCCATCCTCGCTATAGCCTTGGGTCCAGTCGTCGGTGGTGAAGCCTGTGTCGGTGACGAGTACGCTCATGATTTGTCTCCTGTTCGGACCACTTTGCCGTTCACAAAGTGGATGCCGCATTCTTCTTTGTTCTGATCGCGCCAGCGCCCGGCGCGCGGGTCTTCGCCCGGGGCCACGGGCGAGGTGCAGGGCGCGCAGCCGATCGATGGGTAGCCCTTGGCCACCAGCGGATGCCGGGGCAGGCGGTTTTCGGTGATGTAATCGCTCACGTCGGACGTGGCCCAATAGGCCAGCGGGTTCACCTTGATGCGCGGTGCGGCACCGTCTTCGGGGATCTCGGTCTCAAAAAACTCCAAGGCCGCGCGGCTGCCCGATTGAAAACGTTTACGTCCGGTGATCCAGCCGTCATAGCCCGCAAGTGCGCTCTGGAGAGGCCGGGTCTTGCGCAGGGCGCAGCAGGCATCGGTGTCATACTGATGCAGCGTGCCATCGGGATCCTGTGCTGCGATTTCTGCGCTGCGCAGGGTGGTGACATTGCGCAGACCGAGGCGCTCGCTCAGTTCCTGTTGGTAGACGAGCGTTTCGGCAAAGAGCATCTCGGTATCGATGAAGAGCACCGGGATGTCCCGCGAGACCATGGAGGCGAGGTGCAACAGCGCCACCGATTCCGCGCCAAAGCTGGAGACGAGGGTGAGGTTCTCGATCTCCGCATCGGCGCGGCGGATCACATCCGTCGCCCCGTGGTGGCGCAACTCGGCGTTGAGCCGTGCCACCTTTTCCTCGACCGCGCGTAGCCCCTCGGGGGGCGGCGCAGCGGTATTTGAGAAAGGATGAAGTTCAGGGGTGTCAAGCGGCATTGGCCCGGTCCTTATTGGCCGTCTCGGGGTAGAGCACCGCTTTGAAAGGCGCGAGGCCGAGGCGGCGGTAGGCTTGCAAGAAGGTCTCGGCGGGATCGTTGCGCAGGTCGAGGTAGCCCAGCACAAGGCGTTCGATGGCCGGGATGATCTCCTCGGCCGAGAAGCCGGGGCCGGTGCGGGTGCCGAGGCTCGCGTCCTCTGTGCCGTCGCCGCCGAGCGTGATCTGGTAGTTCTCTACGCCCGCGCGGTCGAGGCCGAGGATGCCGATGTGGCCCACGTGGTGGTGGCCGCAGGCGTTGATGCAGCCGGAGATTTTGATCTTGAGCGGGCCCACGTCATGTTCGAGCTTCAGCTCGTCGAAACGGGTGGCGATTTCCTGCGCGATGGGGATGGAACGCGCGGTGGCCAGCGCGCAGTAATCCATGCCGGGGCAGGCGATGATGTCCGAGATCAAGCCGATGTTGGCGGTGGCGAGTTTTGCCTCTTTCAGCGCGGCGTGCAGTTCGGGCAGGTCGCTGCGGTGCACATGGGGCAGGATCACGTTCTGCTCATGGCTGATGCGCAGCTCGTCATGGCCGAAGCGGCGGGCGAGGTCGGCCATCACGCGCATCTGGTCTGCCGTCGCGTCGCCCGGCGTGGCGCCATGGGCCTTGAGGCTGATCGAGACGATGGCATAGCCCGGCACGCGGTGCGCGGCGAGGTTGGTATCGGCCCAGGCGCGGAAGGCCGGATCGTTGGTATAGGCGGTCTCAAAGGCCCCGAGGGAGGCTGTTTTGAACGCGGGTGCTGCGAAATCGGCTTCGATACGCGACAGCATTTGCTGGTCGACGCCGGTGAACTGGTCGCGGATCAGCGCATATTGCGCGTCGACCCGGGCGCGGACGTCTTCGATGCCGTTCTCGTGGACGGTGATCTTGATGCGCGCCTTGTACTTGTTGTCGCGGCGGCCCAGCACGTTGTAGACGCTGACGATGGCTTCGAGCGTGGGCAGCAGATCGTCGGCGCTGACAAATTCATAGAGCACCTTGCCGATCATCGGGGTGCGGCCAAGACCGCCGCCGACGATGACTTCGAAACCCTGTTCGCCGTCATGCTCGACAATGCGCAGGCCGATGTCATGGGCCTTGATCACCGCACGGTCGGCGGCGGCGCCGGTGACGGCGACCTTGAACTTGCGCGGCAGGAACTGGAATTCCGGGTGGTCGGTGGACCACTGGCGGATCAACTCGGCCACGGGGCGGGGATCGGCGACCTCATCGGCGGCGGCGCCGGCGAAATGGTCCGCCGTCACGTTGCGGATCGTGTTGCCGGAGGTCTGGATCGCATGCAGTTTCACCTCGGCCAGCGCGTCGAGCATATCGGGCACATCGCGCAATTCGGGCCAGTTGTACTGGATGTTCTGACGGGTGGTGAAGTGGCCGTAGCCCTTGTCCCATTTCTCGGCGATATAGGCGAGTTGGTCCATCTGGGCGCTGTTGAGCGTGCCATAGGGGATTGCCACGCGCAGCATATAGGCGTGCAGTTGCAGGTAGAGGCCGTTCATCAGGCGCAGAGGTTTGAACTCATCCTCGGTGAGCGAGCCGTCGATGCGGCGCTCGACTTGGGCGCGGAACTGGGCGTTGCGCTCGGCGAGGAATTTGTCGTCGAAGTCGGTGTAGCTGTACATCAGACGGTCTCCTGTTTGCCGTGGGCGTAGTTCGAGGGGCCGGTGGCGCGGAACTCTTCGCGGAAATGGGTGGGGCGGGGGCCGCCTGCTTCGGGGGCCACATCCGCGAGGTAGACGCCGACGACCAAATCCTGCTGGCTTAGTGCGTCGATCAGGCGCAGGTCGGCGTCGGCCTCATCGGTGAGGACTTCGGCTTCACTCAGTTTGCGGGTCCAGCCGGTGGCGGTTTGATAGACGACATCGCCTTCGAGCAGCGCATTGGCGGTGATGACCTTGGGGGTGAAGGGTTTGGGCATGTCAGGCCAGCTCCTCTAGCGGGGTTTCGGTGGCAACTTGGACGGCGGCGCGCGGGGCGAGGCCGTAGAAGGTGAGCGCGGGGCCGGTCATTTCGGCATCGGCGAGATCGCGCGGCAGATCGTTCAGCGTGGTCGACAGCACCCGCTGATCGGCGCGCGAGGCGTTTTCGATCACGGTGACGGGTGTTGCGCGGTCGGCGCCGTGCATCAGCAGGCGGCCTTGGACAAAACGGGCGGATTTCTTGCCCATATAGATAGCGGCGACTTCATTCGGGCGCGCGAGGGCAGCCCAGTCGTGATCGGCGAAACCTTTCATGTCATGCCCGGTGAGGAACCGGACCGAGGCATTGCGCCCCCGTTTGGTCAAGCTCTGCCCGATGCCCGCCACGGCGGCGGAGGCGGCGGTGATGCCGGGCACGATGTGCCAGCCGATACCATGGGCGTCGACTGCGTCGATCTCTTCGTCCAGACGACCGAAGACTGTGGCATCGCCGGATTTCAGCCGCACGACCTGCGCACCGCTCTGGGCATGTTCGACCAGCAGGGCATTGATATGCTCTTGGGCAGTGGAGGGGCCGAAACCCTCTTTGCCGACGTCGATCATCAGCGCCTCGCGGCGGGCAAGTTCGAGGATCTCGGGGCTGATCAGCCGGTCGTAGATGACCACATCGGCCTCATCCAGCGCGCGGCGGGCCTTGAGCGTCAGCAGTTCCGGGTCGCCCGGGCCACCGCCAACAAAGGCCACATGGCCTGCGCGGGCTTTGCGGGTGAGGTGGGTGTGCAGCAGGGTTTTCAGCGCCGGGCGCACGGTATCCTCGCCCTCAGCCATGGCGCGGGGGCCGGTGGCGAAATAATACTCCCGCCAGAAATCACGGCGCGCGCGGCCCATGGGCAGGGCATCGGCCAGCTTGCGAAAGCCTTTGCCGATGCGCGCCAGCGGGCCGAGGGTGACGGGCAGACGCTCTTCCAAATCGGCCTTGATGGCGCGGGCCAGCACCGGGGCGGCACCTTCGGTGCCGATGGCCACGGTCACCGGGTCGCGGTCGACGATGGCGGGGGTGATGAATTCGCTGTCATGCAGGTTGTCGACGATATTGACCAGCACGCCCGCCGCATGGGCCAGCGCGGCGTTTTCAGCATCCAGCGCGTCATCTTCATCCGCCGCGTAGAACAGCCGCGCGCCGGGCAGATCGGCGGCAGTAAGGGCGCGGCGGTGCAGGGTGAGCTTGCCCGCCCCCTGCCACTCGACAATCTCTGCCGCCGGGTCGGGGGCGAAGACATGCAGCGCCGCCTTGGTTTTCATCAGCAGGCGCAACTTGGCCAGAGCGGCTTCGCCGCCGCCGGAGAGGAGGATCTTTTGCCCGCGGGTGGCGAGGAAGATGGGAAAGTGATCCATGATGCGCCCTGTATTCTGTTTGACGTGACCTCTTATATAGGAAATATTCCCGATAATTGGCTATATGCTGGCGCAGATAAGAACATGCGTTCGCTTTGGCCGCAGGTTGAGTGTGAACGTCCTGCCGGGACGAGAGAGAAGAGAATGACTGTCCGAATTGATGAGACCGACCGGAAGATTTTGGCGCAGCTGCAACGGGATGCGAGCCAATCGCTGGACGATATTGCCCGTGAAGTGGGGTCTTCGAAAACGCCGGTGTGGAATCGGATACGCAAGCTGCGCGAAGCCGGGGTCATCGGCCAACAGACCGTGGTGCTGGATTCCGAAGCGCTTGGGTTCGAGGCCTGTTTCTTTGTCCTGATCCGCACGTCAGAGCATGAGGCGGCTTGGCAGGCAGCGTTTTTGCAGGCGTTGAAAGACCGGCCCGAGGTGCAGGAGGCGCACCGTCTGGCGGGGGATATCGACTATATCCTAAAGGTGCGGGTCAAGAACGCGCGGGCTTATGATGTCTTTTATCAGGCGCTGATTTCAGAGGTGAAGGTGCATAACGTCACGGCGCTTTTGTCGATGGAAGAGATCAAATCGACGACGATGCTGCCGTTGTAGCAAGGTGGTGCGGCGGAGGGCTCCGCCGCCTCGCATTGTGTTAAGACTGGGCGAGGGCCGTCACGATGGGCGCGAAATCCTCGGCCTTGAGGCTGGCCCCGCCGACCAGTGCGCCATCGACGTTTTCGACCGCGAAGATTTCGACCGCATTGGCAGCCTTTACCGAACCGCCGTAGAGCAGGGGGAGCGCATTGCCGATCTCCGCGCCGAAACGGTCGATCAGGCGGGTGCGGATGAAGTCATGCACCTCTTTGATCTGCGCAATGCTAGGGACCTTGCCGGTGCCGATGGCCCAAATCGGCTCATAAGCGATGACGGTGTTCCCGGCCTCCACGGCATCCGGGAGGGAGCCGTCGAGCTGCGCGCCGATAATGTCGAGCGTTTGGCCCGCGTCCCGTTCGGCTTCGCTTTCGCCGATGCAGATGATGGCGGTGAGACCGGCACCCCATGCGGCCCGTGCCTTGGCTTGTACATCGGCGTCAGTCTCGCGGTGGGCATCGCGGCGCTCGGAATGGCCGAGGATCACATGGCTGGCCCCGCTGTCGGCAACCATCGCGGCAGAGATATCGCCCGTGTAGGCGCCCGCTTCTTCGGCATGGCAATCCTGTGCGCCGATCTGGATCGGGCTGCCATGGGTGGCGTCGGTGGCGCGAAAGAGGAGGGTGCTGGGCGGGCAGATCACGACCTGCGGCGGGTTTTCGGGCAGGCCGGTGGCAAGGCTGTGAAGCTCTGTCAACGCGGCGGCGGTGCCGTTCATTTTCCAGTTGCCGGCGGCGATTTTGGGGCGCATCGGTTCCGTCCTGATCTGTTACTGTTGCCAGATCAGTTCGCAGGCCCGCAGCCTTTCGTCAAGGCCGGGGCCGATCGGCGCGCTTACTTCGCGCCGAGGCTTTCGTCGAATTTAATCGATTCGCCGCAGCCGCAGGCTTCGGTCACATTGGGATTGCGGAATTTGAAACCGGACTCGAGCAGCGTCGTTTCATAGTCGATCTCGGTGCCGAAAAGGAACATCTGCGCCATGGGGGCGATCATCACCCGCGCGCCGTCCTGCTCGACCACCTCATCGTTGGGGTCGGTCGCTTCGACGTATTCCATGGTATATTCCATGCCCGCACAGCCGCCTTTCTTGACGCCGATGCGCAGCCCTGCGTGGCCCGCCGATTGCATCAACTTCGCAATCTGGCCAGCGGCTTTGGGGGTCATGGTAACGGCTTGCTTGCCGGGAATGCCAAACATCACAAATCTCCTATGCCGCCAAGATAGGGGTGCGGCGCGGCGATCTCAAGCCGTCAGAAGGAATTCATTGCCGCCTTGGTGGCAAAGGCCGCGATGAGCGCCCAGCCGAATGAGGCTAGCGTGCCGATAATCACGTATTCGCTTATCTTCTGGTTCTTTTTCACGGTGTCAAAGCGCAGAATCGACTTTGCCGCGATGAGAAAACCGATGCCCGCAGGCTCGCCGATCATGACCATTAGAAAGATCAACGCGCGTTCCAGCAGGCCGATCATCCGGCCCGCATTCTCCAACCCATCCGGTTGGGCCTGCGCCTTGTGCGGCAGCATCAAACCACCCACGGCGGGACCGCCTGCGAGCGTCGCGGTGATCAGCCCCGCGATAAACAGGGCGGGCGGGATGAGCATGCTGCTGTGGTCGGCCCAGATGCCGCGGGCAAAGGCGTCGGGGGCATAGTGGACAAGGGCTACGATGGTGATGAGATGGGCGAGTTGATCGGTAAGGTAGGACCAAAGCCGGTCGCGCTGGTGCGCCGGCACGGCGTAGGTCTTGAGCGCATCAATTGCGGTATGGGCAAGCGCGAGGAGGGCGGCGGGGATCAAATTGCCGCCGAGGGCCAATGCGGTCAGGGCAAAGACGATAGCGCCGTGGAGCAGTAGCACTTGCGGCTTGCGCTTGGCGGCGACCATCGCATTGGTTTGAAAAACGAAATCGGCCAGCAAGTGAGCGATCAGGCAGGCGAGAGCGGTGGCGATGGCCTGTTCGGTCATAGAAATTCCGGTAGTTGGTGATGGCGTCCATTTGAAAAGCCATGGCGAGCCGGGACAAGTGTTTTCTTATGGTGTTTAACAGTCTAATTTGGCTGTAATTCGGTAAAACAGGCTTAAAGGGCTGTTTTGGGCGCCTCGAGTACCTCGCAGACCTCCCGCAACTCATCTATCCCCGCCGCCTCCACATGGCCCTGCACACTTTGCTGTGTCAGATCAAACTGCCGCGCAAGCTCTGCTTGGACGGGCGGGTCGGGGGCCAGCATGTAGTAGGCGACCTCGGCTTGGCGCTTGGTCCAGCCGCCCGCGATCCGGTCGGCGAGCGGTAGGGCCGTGCGCAGGGCGAGGGGGGCGTCGGGTGCATGCATGCGGCGCGCGCGGGGCATGTTGTCGAGCGCGTGGCCGGAGCTGACCAAGGCCGCTCCGTCCGCGCGGGATAGGTCGTTACCTGCGAAATGCGCGGGGCCGATACCGATGCCAAAGCGGGTGTCGGCGGTCTTGCCGCAGCGGCGCACGGTGGCGCGTAGGACGAGGGCTGCGCGGAAGGTGAAAGTGGGCGCCACGGCCATCTGCCAGCCATCTCCGCGAAAACGGGTCATCCGGGCGGGCTGGCCTTGCCAAGCAGTCAGCGCCTCGGCGGCATCATCAAGGCGCGCGAAAATGGCATCCAACTCCGCCCGGCTCATCGCAGAGGATTTCACGATATCGCCGGTAAAAATTGCCCAAGTTTCCATGGCTTGCCCCTTGTTTCCCGCAATGTCGCAGGAAGGTGAAATCCATGCAAGCCCGGCCACGGAAAAGGGCCGCCCGAAAGGGGGTGGCCCTGATGGCGTTCTAACGGCTAGGACCGATCAGAGGCCCATGCAGTTCGCATAATAGGTCACGGTCGCGGGCCAGTCAGAGAAGACACCGGCCACGCCCACGTCTTTGGCCAGCACATCCAGCGCCACCAGATAGTCGCTGTCGTCTTTCACGATGTCATTGACCGACTGGAAGTACCAACCGCCACCCGAGGCGAGCGGGCCGGAACGCTCCAGCGTCCATGCGATCAGGATCAGCCCTGCTTCTTTCGCGGCCATGGCGTATTCGGATGCGGCAATGGCGCCGTCCTTATTGGTCAGCATCATGTTGAGCGAGGGGGCGAGGTAGTTCACGCCCTTGGCTTTCAGATCAGCGAAATCTTCGGCCCAAGTCTCGGGGTTTTGCTCATCGAAACCATCGGACCATTGCACCAGATAGACGGCCTGTTTGCCGAATTCCGGTGTGTTCTCAATCCAGTAAAGCACGTCTTCGAGGTTGAAGGACTGCGGCCAAACGTCGGAGGCGGGGATGCCTGCGGCGACATATTCATCCACCAGCTTCTGCGCGTAGTCTTCCTGAGAGAAACCCTCATGCGGCATCTCGACGGAGGGGGATTTCAGCTCTGGCGTGAACTTGGCGCCCAGAGATTTGAACAGTTCGATCGATTCCGCATGGGTCATCAGATCGGCCTTGTCGCTGTAAAGCTCGGTGCGCCAATTCGCGACGCCGCCCTGATAGTCTTCGGCGGTGGTGGCGGTCTTGTCGGCGCTGTCCATCTTGGGCGTCAGGGTGCGGAATTCGGCCAAGGTGATGTCGGAGGTGCGGCATTCGGCGCTGGCGGGCGTGTCACCCGACGCGGCAGTGAAGCCGGTGGTGCATTTCTCGGCCAGATCGGAGACGAGGATGTTCGTCGTGGTGTGCAGGTCGTTCTGGGCGTGGCGGCAGACCAGTTCATGATCGGCGGTAAAGGTCACGTCGCATTCCAGAATGCCCGCGCCCATACGCGCGGCGGCGACGTTGGATTGCACAGTATGCTCAGGAAACATCAGCGGCGCGCCACGGTGGCCGATGGAGAAATCGGTTTTGGTGGCGTCTTGCCCCATGCAGGAGGCCAGCTTGTCCTTCAATGCGCCCTCGGGCAGCTTGTCCACCAGATAGGCCGGGCGGGGGCCGTATTCCACCGGTGTCGCGGCGGCGTGGGTCTCGGCCAGTGCCATGCCGGGCGCGAGGGCCAGAGCGGCGAGAGAAACAAGTGTTCGCATAATGTTATCCGTTCGTGAATGAAGTTCTGGGGCTTCTATGGGTGCCCGATGTAACGGTTTCACGACCGGATCATGTCAGTCAAATGAACAATCCGCGGTGAACCCGCTCGGCGGGAAGCGGCCAAAAGAAAACGCCGCCGATGAGTTACATCGACGGCGTCTTTTGTTCGCGCTGCGAAACTGTCGGTTACATGAAGCCCAGTTCGAGACGGGCTTCGTCAGACATCATATCCATGCCCCAAGGCGGCTCCCAAACCAGTGCCACATTGACCTGCTTGACCCCGGCGATCGGCTCAACCGCATCGGCAACCCAGCCGGGCATCTCACCGGCCACGGGGCAGCCGGGCGCGGTCAACGACATCTTGATGTCGACTTCATTCTCGTCGTTGATGTCGATGGTGTAGATCAGCCCCAGTTCATAGATATTCACCGGGATCTCAGGGTCATAGACCGTGCGACAAGCCTCAACGACCTGCTCGTAAAGCGGGTGGTCGGTGGAAGAGGGCGCAATCAGCGGTGTCCCTTCGAGTGGTTGGGTCTGTTCGGTCATCTCTTGCCTCGCATCATTCTCGACTTTTTATATAGGGATCGCGGGCAGAGGCGTAAAGTGGCCCCGCACCGTGAGGGGCCGCTGCCGCCCGCGTTATCCCCCTTTGCGGCGCCGCGCGGGCTGTGGCTTCACACGGGCTTCGATCTCGTCATAGACCTTGCCGACGATGTCTTTCTTGGTGGCATTCTCGATCCCCTCGAAACCGGGGGAGGAGTTGACCTCAAGCACCTTTGGCCCGCTTTCCGACCGCAGCAGATCGACCCCGGCGATGCCAAGGCCAAAGGCCCGGGCGGCGCGCACGGCGGTATCGCGTTCCTCTTTCGAGATGCGCACGACCTTGGCCGAGCCGCCCCGGTGCAGGTTTGAGCGGAAGTCCCCCTCGGCGCCCGTGCGTTTCATAGAGGCCACGACCTTGCCCGCCACCACGAGACAGCGGATGTCTTCACCGGCGGCTTCCTTGACGAAATCCTGCACGAGGAAGTTGGCGCGCAGGCCACGGAAGGCGTCGATCACACTCTCGGCGGCCTTCTTGGTTTCTGCCAGCACGACGCCCTTGCCTTGGGTCGACTCCAGCAGCTTCACGATCAGCGGCGCGGTGCCCACCAATGCCATCAGGTTGGAGGTGTCTTTCGGCGATGCGGCAAAGGCCGTGGTCGGCATGCCAATGCGCTTGGCGGCCAAGACCTGATGCGCATGCAGCTTGTCGCGGCTCGCGGTGATCCCGGCCGAGCCGTTGACGCAATAGGTGCCGATCGTTTCGAACTGGCGGATCACGGCGGTGCCATAGGGGGTGATCGACGCGCCGATGCGCGGGATCACCGCGTCGTAGCGCGGCAGGCGCTTGCCGTCGTAATGCACCTCGGGGGCCAGTTGGTTGATCGCCATATAGCAGCGCGTGGTGTCGATCACCTCAACCACATGGCCGCGCGCTTCGCCCACCTCGACCAGCCGGCGGGTGGAATAGTTGTCTTCCCGGCTTAGCACGGCAATGCGCAGGGCGCGCTGCGGCGCTTTGTGGCGTAGGCTGGCGGTGTGGTAAACGTCGTAATTCAGGTCAGGTTGCAGCCGTCGTTCGGTGGCCGAGATGTTGATATGTTCGGTCAGCGCCTGACGGCCCAGCAGCATGCGGCTGGTCATGGTGCCCCGGTTGGTCAGGGTCACGTCGATGGGCCAGCTTTGGCCGCCGACCTCAAGCGTGGTGGCGATGACGAAACGTTGCTCGGATTCGCCGTTGGAAGAGGTCACCTCGCGCCGGTCAATGATCGGGGCGGAACAGGTGATCGAGATATCCTCGCGCCCGGAAATGGGATGCACGTTGAACCGCACCTTGGGCTTGGAGGCGGGGCCGAAAACTTCGATGTCATGGGCATGCAGCGCCGAGGTGCGCGCGCCGGTGTCGACTTTTGCTTTGATCGCGGGCAGGCCAAGATCGGGCAGGGCAACCCATTCTTCCCAACCGAATGTGAGTTTTTCCATTGCCTGCTCCTTAGGTCATTGGTCTGCCTGCCTAACCTGCGGCAGGGGCTGCATCAAGCGGCGCGATGTCAGGGGGTGCCCATATCCGCGGGGGCGGGGGGCAACATGCGGACGTCGTCTTCTTTCTCCATCCGCGCGGCGGCGGCAAGAAGTTCCTCGCGCACGCGGCATTCGATATCCCAAAAGGTGGCGGCATTGTCGGTGGGCAACTCGAAGCGCACCTTGATGCCAAAGGCATCTTGGTCGAGCACATGCACCTTGGCCTTGTCCATCGGTTTGACATCATCGGGGTCTTCGCGGGCCAAGAGGTCAAAGAACACGCGGCGCAGGGCTGCCACATCGGCGTTTTGCGACAGGGTCAGAATGATGGGGCGCACCATGGCGTGATCCTCGATCGACCAGTTTTCAAAGGCGTCGGAGACGAAATAGCTGACCGGCACGATCAGCCGGGTGCCGTTCCAGTTGAGCAGTTGCACGTAAGTAAAGTGAATTTGCTCAACGGTGCAGAAATGCCCTTCGAAGATCAGCTGATCCCCGATCCGTGCAGAGCGGTTCAGCGCAATCTGGATAGAGGCGAGGATATTGCCCAGAACCTCACGCGCGGCGAAACCCAAGACGATGGTCACCGCACCGGCAGAGGCCAGCAGCGACAGGCCAAGGGTGTTGTCCGCATTGCTGGAGACGAGGATCACCCCCGAGGCGACCAGCACGGCGATCACGATCACCCCTTTACGCGCCGCCGCGATTGTCGTGGCGATGGAGCGCATATGGGCGTTCATCGGATCGGCAAGCTCATAGGCGTTGTTGGGGCTGATCCGGTCAAAGATCTCGTCAAAGGTAAAGACAATGGCGAGGGCGGCGGCGGTAACATAGGCGATCAGCAAAATCGGGCTCAGCACCGCGTCGATAAAGCCCGAGACGACCAAGACCCGACTGGTGGCCGTGCCGATGATCGCGGCGCAAAGCACGATGGCGGCGGGCCAGCGGAAGGAGCGGAGCACAAAGCGCATCCAGCGGCGTTTGGCGGCCTGCCCAAGGCGGCGCATGATGCTGAAGGCGAACCAACCGGCTGTGAGTGCGACCGCCATGAGAAGGGGCAGGAACAGCACTTCCCAGAGGTACATGCCCCAAAAGGCGCGGATGCGCAGCCAGTCGGGCAGCATCGTCTCAAGGTCCGTGGGGCCATACTGCGCGTGGAGATGCGGAATGTTGTCGATGCTTTGGCGCGAGAAGACCCAGACAGGCTCAGCATCCTCACCGGGTTTGATCCGGTTGAGCCGCAGTGGCACGTCATGGCCGCCCAGTTCCAGACGGTCGATCAAGAGCGAACGGCGCACGCGCCCGGTGTCATTGTCCTCGGCCGAGCCTGAGAGCCAGCCGTCGGGCCGGTCCGCCAGCCTGCGCCATGGCACGACGACCTTGCGCTCCATCAGGACGGAAAGTTGAAAAGCGCGCTCGGCCCCAATAACCGCCTGATCCCCTTGCGGCAGGTCCGACAGGTCAAGGATATGGGCCGCGTCCGAATAGTGCCCATTGTCGGTGAGGTAGATGAAGCTTTCTAACGCGGCCATCGGTGTGCCGCGGTCCAGCGTCTCAGGCGGTGGCGGCAGGCCGGGGTTCAGCTCGGTTGTTTGGAACCATTTCTCCTGCGCCTGCCCGGTGGCGGCCCCCGTCAGCAGCGCAATCGCCAGCACGAAGGCCCCCAGAAAACGAGGAAACACAGTCGCGAAAGCGCGTGGGAGTAAGGCAAGCCGCTGCATGGATAGCGCAATGTAGCGGGGGTTCGGGCAATTCAAGGCTACGCGGCGCTTTGAAACGCTATTTGCGGGCGTTCGGGCTGCGTTGAGGTTGCGCGTAGCGAGCCGCGCATAGTTGGATTGCTGGCTTCAAAGCGTGCGCAGGAATGCGTTGGGGGTGATCAAGCGGCGGCGATCCAGCCCGGCCAAGCACCAAGCCCGTTATCCTTTGAACGATACCATTCTCGTGCAATCTCGGCTATTTCAGCTTTATTGCATGTTTCCCGCCACTGGTTTATCGCGCCAGTCGCAGGCAGAGAGGGCATCGTATGACCAGCACCGGATTCACCAAACACGCGCAGGACGGCAAGGCACGCAGCGGCGTGATCCAAACCCCGCGCGGCGAGATCCGCACGCCTGCCTTCATGCCGGTGGGCACAGCAGCGACGGTTAAGGCGATGATGCCCGAGAGCGTGGCCTCCACCGGCGCGGACATTCTGCTGGGCAATACCTACCACCTGATGCTGCGCCCTACGGCAGAGCGTGTGGCCGCCTTGGGCGGGCTGCATAAGTTCATGAATTGGGACAAGCCGATCCTGACCGACAGTGGCGGTTTTCAGGTGATGAGCCTTGCCGGCCTGCGCAAGCTGACCGAACGCGGCGTGACTTTCAAAAGCCACATCGACGGCTCCAAACATGAGATCACGCCGGAGCGCTCGATGGAGATTCAGGAGCTTCTGGGTTCCGACATTGTCATGTGTTTCGATGAATGCCCGGCGCTGCCCGCCGACCGGGACCGCATCGCCGAAAGCATGCGTCTGTCGATGCGCTGGGCCAAGCGCAGCCGAGAGGCCTTTGGCGACCGCCCCGGTCACATGTTGTTCGGCATCCAGCAAGGCGGGTTGGAAGAAGACTTCCGCCAAGAAAGCGCCGAGGCGCTGCGCGAGATCGGCTTTGACGGCTATGCCGTCGGTGGCCTGGCCGTGGGGGAGGGGCAGCAGGCGATGTTCTCTACCTTGGATTTCTCGACCGACATGCTGCCCGAGGACAAGCCGCGCTACCTGATGGGCGTGGGCAAGCCCGACGATATCGTCGGTGCCGTGGCGCGCGGCATCGACATGATGGACTGTGTGCTGCCCTCACGCTCTGGCCGTACGGGGCAGGTCTTTACCCGGATGGGCGTGCTCAACATCAAGAACGCGCGGCATCAGGATGATCCGCGCCCGCTGGATGAGAATTGCAGCTGCCCGGCCTGCCGCAACTATTCGCGCGCCTATCTGCATCACGTCTTCCGCAGCCAAGAGATCATCTCGTCCATGCTGCTGACATGGCACAACCTGCAATACTACCAAGACATCATGGCCGGCATGCGCACGGCCATTGCGGCGGGGCGGTTCACCCAGTGGCAGGCCGATTTCCACGCAGGCCGCGAACAGGGCGACATCGACCCGCTCTGAGGGGCGGGCGCCTCGGCCTCACGGGAATTTGTGCGGATGATCCTTGCTGCAAGGTGGCGGGGTCTTAGGTGCCTTGCACATTCTATTGCAAGGAAAGGCCCGAATATGACCGAGAAGCTTTTTACCCCTTTCACCGCCGGTGAGATCGCGGCCGAGAACCGTTTGGTGATGGCCCCCCTGACGCGCAACCGCGCGGATAATGAGACCGGCGAAGTCTCGGACATGCATGTCGACTATTATCGCCAGCGGGCCGGCGCGGGCATCATCATCACCGAGGCCACGCAGATCAGCCCTGAGGGCAAGGGCTATTTCCAGACCCCCGGCATTCATAGCGAGGGCCAAGTCGCTGCATGGCGCAAGGTGACCGACGCGGTGCATGCCGAAGGTGGGCGGATCGTCGTCCAACTGTGGCATGTGGGCCGGATCAGCCACACCTCCCTACAACCCGATGGTGGCAAGCCTGTCGCGCCTTCTGCTATCGGCGCTGGCGTGAAAACCTTCACCGCCAACGGGTTCGAGGATACCTCCGAGCCGCGCGCGCTTGAATTAGATGAGATGCCGCGTCTGGTCGCCGACTATGCCCATGCCGCCGAGATGGCCAAGAAAGCAGGCTTCGACGGGGTCGAGGTTCACGGGGCCAATGGCTATCTGCTGGACCAATTCCTCAAAACCGGCAGCAACAAACGCGAGGACGCCTATGGCGGCAGCGTGGAAAATCGCGCACGGCTGCTGTTCGAGGTGCTGGATGCGGTGACGGAAGTCTGGGGCGGCGAACGGGTGGGGCTGCGCCTCTCGCCCTTTTCGCCCGCCAACGGGATCGAAGACGCCAATCCCCAAGAGACCTTTGAATATGTCGTGAAGGGGCTGAACCGCTACAACCTCTCCTATCTGCATCTTGTCGAAGGCGCGACAGGCGGCTCGCGCGAGTTGGACGAAGGCGAAAGCATCGCCGCGCTGCGGGCGCTCTTTGACGGGCCTTACATGGCCAACAACGGCTATGACCGCGAAATGGCGATCAAGGCCGTGGCCGAGGATAAGGCCGATCTGGTCGCCGTGGGCCGCCCCTTCATCGCCAACCCCGATCTGCCGCGCCGCTGGCAGATGAACGGGCCGCTGAACGAGGGCGATACCGATACCTACTATGGCGGCGGGCGCGAAGGCTTTACCGATTATCCGACGCTGGAACAGGCCGAAGCCTGACCGATCAGGGGCGCCCGCGCGGCGCCCCTATCTTACGACGCACGCAATTGGGGCGAAATCACCCCATCGCGCGCTTGCCTCCATCCCGCCGAAGCGCGATGATGGCGGTCGAATAGCCCGCAAGGGATTGAAACAGGCGGATGGGATGCACACATGTCCTGTCCAGAAGAGGGGATGTCAGAGGCCGCCTATGACAGGGGCCCGGATGTCTTGCTAAGATAAGGAATTGAGCATGTTAGAGCCACTGAACGCATCCTACCCGGTGCTTCCGCTGCGCGACATCGTCGTGTTTCCGCACATGATCGTGCCGCTTTTCGTTGGCCGCGAGAAATCCGTCCGCGCCCTTGAAGAGGTGATGGCGGACGATAAACAAATCCTGCTGTCGAGCCAGATCGACCCCGCCGAGGATGATCCCGACACATCCGGCATCTACAAGGCCGGTGTGCTGGCCAATGTGCTGCAACTGCTAAAACTGCCCGATGGCACCGTGAAAGTGCTGGTCGAAGGCCAAGCGCGGGTGCGCATCACCGAATACCTTGAGAACGACAACTTCTTTGAGGCCCGCGCCGAGTATCTGACCGAGATGCCGGGTGACGCGGCCACCACGCAGGCGCTGCTGCGTACCGTGGCCGATGAGTTCGAGCGCTACGCCAAGGTCAAGAAGAACGTCCCCGAGGAAGCGCTCGCAGCCGTTGGCGAAAGCGCCGAGCCCGCGCGTCTAGCCGATCTCGTGGCCGGTCACCTTGGCATCGAGGTCGAGCAGAAGCAGGACTTGCTGGAAACGCTGAGCATCTCCGAGCGGCTTGAGAAGGTCTATGGCCTGATGCAGGGCGAAATGTCGGTGCTGCAGGTCGAGAAGAAGATCAAGACCCGCGTGAAGTCCCAGATGGAGCGGACGCAGCGCGAATATTATCTGAACGAACAGATGAAGGCGATCCAGCAGGAACTGGGGGACGGCGAGGACGGCAAGAACGAAGTCGCCGAGCTTGAAGCCAAGATCGCCGAGACCAAGCTGAGCAAGGAAGCCCGCGAAAAGGCCGAGGCCGAGCTGAAGAAGCTCAAGAACATGTCGCCAATGTCGGCCGAAGCCACCGTGGTGCGTAACTACCTCGACTGGATGCTGTCCATCCCGTGGGGCGTGAAATCCCGCGTGAAGAAGGACTTGGGCCGCGCGCAAAAGGTTCTCGATGACGATCACTATGGCCTTGAGAAGGTCAAGGAGCGCATTGTCGAGTATCTGGCCGTGCAACAGCGTTCGACCAAGATGAAAGGCCCGATCATGTGCCTCGTCGGCCCTCCGGGCGTCGGTAAGACATCCTTGGGCAAATCGGTCGCCAAGGCCACGGGGCGCGAGTTCATTCGCATCTCGCTCGGCGGCGTGCGCGACGAATCCGAGATCCGCGGCCACCGTCGGACCTACATCGGCTCCATGCCCGGCAAGATCATCCAGGCGCTGAAAAAGGCCAAGACCACGAACCCGCTCATCCTGCTCGATGAAATCGACAAGATGGGGCAGGACTTCCGTGGGGATCCGGCCTCGGCCATGCTCGAAGTGCTCGACCCGGAGCAGAACGGCACCTTCGTGGACCACTATCTCGAGGTGGAATACGACCTGTCGAACGTGATGTTCCTGACCACATCGAACAGCTACAACATGCCCGGGCCGCTTCTGGACCGGATGGAGATCATCCCTCTTTCGGGCTACACCGAGGATGAAAAGCGCGAGATCGCCAAGCAGCATCTGGTGCAGAAGCAGATCAAGAACCACGGTCTGAAGAAGAAAGAGTTCGAGATCGAGGATTCGGCCCTCACCGGCATGATCCGCTACTACACCCGCGAGGCCGGCGTGCGGAACCTTGAGCGCGAGATCGCCAAAGTGGCGCGTAAGTCGCTGACCAAGATCGTTAAGAAGGAGGCTGAGAGCGTCACCGTCACTGGCGACAACCTCGAAGACTACCTCGGCGTGCGCAAGCACCGCTTCGGTCTGGCCGAGGAGAAGGACCAGATCGGCGTCGTGACCGGGCTGGCCTATACCTCCGTTGGCGGTGAGCTTCTGAGCATCGAGGCGCTGCGCCTGCCGGGCAAGGGCCGGATGAAGACCACCGGCAAGCTTGGCGACGTGATGAAGGAAAGCATTGACGCGGCCAGCTCCTATGTCCGGTCGATCTCTCCGCAGATCGGGATCAAGCCGCCGAAGTTCGACACGCTGGACATCCACGTTCACGTGCCGGACGGCGCTACGCCAAAGGACGGCCCCTCGGCCGGTCTGGCGATGGTGACCTCGATCGTCTCGGTGCTGACGCAGATCCCGGTGCGGCGCGACATAGCCATGACCGGCGAGGTCAGTTTGCGCGGCAACGCCATGCCGATCGGCGGATTGAAGGAGAAACTTCTCGCGGCCCTGCGCGGCGGCATCACCACGGTGCTGATCCCCAAGGAGAACGAGAAAGACCTGCCGGACATCCCCGACAACGTCAAAGAGGGGCTGACCATCATCCCCGTGAGCCATGTCTCGGAAGTTCTGGAGCATGCGCTGGTGAGCAAGCCGAAAGCGATTGATTGGGATGAAGCCGCCCAAGAGGCCGCCGAAGCCGCTGCGATGAAGGCCCGCGCCGCAGGCGTGGACGCCACGACCACGCATTAAGGCGAACGGGCCGTCAGAATGTCATCAACGCGCGCCTTCCGGGGCGCGCGTTTTTCGTATCCACCGTGGGGCAGGGCCCGCCGCATCTCGCGACAGTTTTTGCGCCAAACCCTCTTGCAAGCCGCGCCGCAATTGGCTACTTCGCCCCGCAAGGGTGATTAGCTCAGTGGTAGAGCGCTTCGTTCACATCGAAGATGTCAGGAGTTCAAATCTCTTATCACCCACCATCTTCCCCCTAGTTCGCGTTGAATTAGCTTGCCGCTCCGAGCCTGCACCCATGCACCATGGCTTGCCTTCTCTGCGTCGGAGTGATCCTTATCCCCATCGGCCCATACCACGGGCACCACGGGCGGAGAGAGCATGTCGGCACATCCTAAAATCTGGTTCCTGCGCCACGGGCAGACCGAGTGGAATCGCGCGTTTCGTTTGCAAGGGCATCTCGATTCACCGCTGACCGATCAGGGCATCGCTGAGGCCGAGCGACAAGCGCAGATCATGCCAGCGATCCTTGCGCAAAAGCCGGATATCCTCGTCTCTCCGCTTGGCCGCGCGCAGCAGACGGCGCGGATTGCGTTGAATGGGGCCGCTTTCCAAACGGATGCCCGGCTGAAAGAAATCCATGCAGGCGATTGGCAGGGGGCAACCCGGGATGGGATATTCGCCGCGCACCCCAACCTCGCTGCCCGCGCCCCGGCCCCGTTGGAGATCTACGCCGCCGCGCCGGGCGGGGAGGGGCTGGCGGCCTTTCGTGGGCGGATACGGGCGGTGCTCGACAGTTTGACCGCGCCGACGGTGCTGGTCGCCCACGGGCTCTGGGGGCAGGTGCTTCGCGCAGAGGTATGCGGCGTCGATGCGGCAGAGGCCGGTCGGCTCAGCAACCGGCAGGGCTGCGTCTATCTGTTGGAGAACAGGACCGAGCGCATCTTGGAAGCTCCCGCATGAGCCGTTACACGACGCTCTATATCCTGCGCCATGGGGAGACGGAGTGGAACCTCGCCAATCGGCTCCAAGGGCATTTCGATTCCCCGCTGACCGAGCGGGGGCGCGAACAGGCCGCGGCGCAGAATGCTATTCTGAAACGCTGCAATCTAGCGGGGTTCTCGGCGCTCAGCAGCCCGCAGGGGCGGGCGGTGGTCACAGCCGAAATCGCGCTGGCAGGGACGGGGCTAAAGGCTGCGCCTGATCCTCGTTTGGGGGAGATCGGCATCGGCGCTTGGGCCGGAATGCCGCGCGAGACGTTGCTGCGCCAAACCCCCGCCGCGCGTGATTCCTACGATCTTTATGAACACGCCCCCGAGGGGGAGGGATTCGCGGCGCTGCATAAGCGCTGCCAGCGCTTTCTGGACAGCCTGACCGGCCCCCATGTGCTGATCACCCACGGCATCACATCGCGCATGTTGCGTCTTATTTTACTGGGCCGCACGCCTGCCGCGCTGCGGGAGATGCAAGGCGGGCAGGGGGTGGTTTTCCGTCTCGAGAACGGTCAGCAAGAAAGGCTGACATTATAGGCTTGAAGCCCGCCCCCACCTTGGGCTATCAGGTCCAAGTCGGGTCGTTAGCTCAGTTGGTAGAGCGCTTCGTTTACACCGAAGATGTCGGGAGTTCGAGCCTCTCACGACCCACCATCCCTCCAACCTATTTATTTGGATCAACCGGCTGCCCCAGTGGTGAGCCCGACCGACGCCCGCCCGCTGCGCGGTCAGTCTGGGTCGGGAGTTCGAGCCTCTCACGACGCAGCATTTCCCTCTCGTTCAGCGATTGATGTTGGGCCATCAGCTCAATGCCTCCGCGGCATAGCAGTATTCCAAGCCATAGCCTTCGTCAGCCCCGACCATCGGGGCGGCCAAGCAAAAGCGGCCCGATCCCTCCGCGAAAATCACCCGATTTTCGGCCTCAAACCCAGCCCATCAAACGCCCCAAAAACAACTTACGAAAATTTCACATTTTCGCGCAAACCGCGCTTGACGGCGGAGCGCCCTCACCATAGAACACCCAAACGCTCCGGGGCGACCTGGAGAGTGCAGCGGGCGGTTGTAGCTCAGTTGGTTAGAGTACCGGCCTGTCACGCCGGGGGTCGCGGGTTCGAGCCCCGTCAACCGCGCCACCGCTGCCTGAAAAGGGGACCTCTTTGAGGTCCTTTTTTTCGTTTCCAATCCCCTTAAAATGCCACTCAAAAACTTCTTTCGGGAAAGCGCATTTTCTCACGCGAATGCGCTTGACGCCCCGCGCCCCGTGGCCTATTCCGCCCACATCGCGCGGTTGTAGCTCAGTTGGTTAGAGTACCGGCCTGTCACGCCGGGGGTCGCGGGTTCGAGCCCCGTCAACCGCGCCACTTTCCCACTTCATTTCGTAACGTGCAGGCGCTAAGCCCTAGTTCGCGCAGGGTTTTCAGCGTTGCCTTTTGAGGCCCTGACAGTGGAATATATGGCGACCGGGCAGGCCCGATCGCCAATCTGCTCAGGTCAGCGCATCAATGATGCGCGCCCAGGAGCGGATGCCTTTGTGAAAGCTCTCCATGTCGTATTTCTCGTTCGGGGAGTGGATTTGATCGTCATCCTTGCCGAAACCGATCAGCATCGGCTCGGTCCCGAGAATCTTCTGAAAATGCCCGGCAATCGGAATCGAGCCACCACAGCCGATATAGGCCGCAGGCACCTGCCATTCGTCGCTGAGCGCTTGGCGGGCGGGTTCGAACATCGCATGACCGATGTCCACCCCCGAGGCTTGGCTGGCGCCGTGGCCTGAGAATTCGACCGTGCAGTCTTCGGGCAGCATCTCAGCCACCATCTTGCGGAAGTTCTCACGGATGGCGAGCGGGTCTTGCGTGCCGACGAGGCGGAAGCTGATCTTGGCATGGGCCTCGGAGGGCAGCACCGTTTTGAAGCCATCGCCGGTATAGCCGCCCCAGATGCCGTTAACCTCACAGGTCGGGCGCGACCAGATCATCTCAAGCGGGGTGCGGTCCTGCTCACCCGCCGGTTTGCTGAGCCCCACGTCGCCGAGGAAGGCGCTATGATCAAAGGCGAGGCCCTGCCACTGCGCTTCCAGATCCTCGGGCAGGTCCGGCACGCCGTCATAGAAGCCGGGGATGGTGATGCGGCCTTCGTCGTCATGCAGTGCGGCGATCACCTTGCTCAACGCGCGGATCGGGTTCATCGAAATGCCGCCATACATGCCCGAATGCAGGTCTTTCGACGGGGCGGTGACGGTCAGCTCTTCGCCCAAAAGCCCACGCAGCATGGTGACGATGGCGGGGGTCTTGCTTTCGAACAATCCAGTGTCGCAGATCATCGCCACATCGGCTTTCAACTCCCCCGCGTTCTCCTCCATAAATGGGACGAGGGAGGGGGAGCCGGATTCCTCTTCGCCTTCGAGGAAGAAGGTGATGCGGCAGGGCCAATCGCCTTTCACCTCTTTCCACGCGCGCAGGGCTTCGATGATGGTCATCAACTGGCCCTTGTCATCGGCGGCCCCGCGGCCCCGGATCACGCGGCCCTTGTCAGTCTCCTCAACCGCGGGATCAAACGGGTCACGGTCCCACAGGTTCAGCGGATCGACCGGCTGCACGTCATAATGGCCGTAGAACAGGAGGTGCGGCTTGCCTTCGCCCACATGACCCACAACCATCGGATGGCCCGGCGTTGCGCGTTTCTCGGCCTCCACACCTATGGATTTGAGATCGGCCACCAGCCAATCGGCGGCGCGGTCGCAATCGGCCTTATAGGCCGGATCGGTCGAGATTGACGGGATGCGCAGCAGGTCCAACAGACGGTCGGTGGCGGCGGGCAGATCGTTGTCGATCCGGGCGAGAACATCGTCGAGGGACATGGGCATAATTCCTTGCGCTTGTGAATTTGGCGCGAAGGTATCAGGCGGGCAGGGCGTGTCCAGTGGCCGTAGGGCCCGCGTTCAAAAGGTGAGCGAGAGGCGGCTGCCCTCGGCGGTAAGCTGGCTGTCGACCTGCGCATTGAGCTGCGACGCCGCCGCCGCCATCAAGGTCTGCCCAATGCTGTCGGCTCGCCCTTTGCCTTCGTTCGCGGCCCCGATGCCATCGTCTTTGCATTCAAGGTGGAAATGCCCGTCCCGCAGGCTGAGGTCGATTTCGATATGGCCGGGCGCGCCATTCGGGAAGGCGTGTTTGATCGAATTGGCGGCAAACTCGCTAATGATCAGCCCCAAGGATGAAGCCGCGCTGGATCGTAGGGTCACAGGGTCCGACCGGTAGCTGATTTTGACATGCCCCGGTGCGGTTTCCTGCAAAAGCTCCAGGACCCTGTCGAGGTATTTGCCCGCATCGACCTCATCGCGCCCGTGCCCGGATTGCAGTTCACCATGGAGCGTTGCCATCGCGTTGACGCGGCGCTGGATGTCGTTCAACACATTGACCGTGTTCATATCGTCCAACTGGCGGCTGTGCAGCCGCACCATGGCCGACAATGTCTGAAGCGAGTTCTTGACCCGGTGGTCGGCCTCGCTCATCAGCGTCGCTTGGCTGCGCAGGGAAAGGCGCAGGTCGAGCTGTTTCATCACCTGACGGGACAAGACAGAGATCGCCTTGCGTTGCAGCGCGGTCAGCCTGCGGGGTTTGGTGTCGAGGATGCACAGCGTGCCAAGCGGCAGCCCGTTGGACGCAATCAGCAGCGCACCTGCATAAAACCGCAGCCCGTCGCCTGCGGTGCACAGCGGGTTGTCGGCCATGCGCGGGTCTTTCAGCGTGTCGGGAATCTCAACGAAGGGCTCTTCCAGAATCGCGTGAGAGCAGAGCGAGGTTTCGAGCGGCGTCTCGCGCGCACCCAGACCCACTTCGGCCTTGAACCACTGTCTGTCCTTGTCGATCAGGTTGATCACTGAAATCGGCGCGTCACAGATCTCAGCCGCCAGTTCGACGATCTCGTCGAACTCCTCCTCGCGCGGGGTGTCGAGAATCTCGTAATTATAAAGCGTCCGCAGGCGCTGGTCCTGCTGGGGATGTGGAGTGGCGCGCAAAACAAACTGCCCTTTCTGGATTGGTCCTTTGGAAGCATGAAAGCGGCTGGCAATACAAGCGAACAATCTTAAATCGAGCGTAGAACGCGCAGCGCCTGCGACAGTTCGCCCCGCAAAGGGGCCGGGATAAGAGATTGAAGCTTCGGCTTTGGATCTGTAATCATTCTAAAAGCTGAATATGGAGGGGCCCCCTCCTGTTCGCGCCAAAAGATGGAGACGCGCATGGACTATAACGAGAAGCTCGACGCGGCGATTGCGCGCCTGCATGACGAAGGACGCTACCGGACCTTCATCGACATCGAGCGTCGCAATGGTCAGTTCCCCCATGCCGTCTGGACCAAACCCGACGGGTCGCAGCAGGATATCACCGTTTGGTGCGGCAACGACTATTTGGGCATGGGGCAGAACCCCGTGGTGATCGAAGCCATGGAAGAAGCGCTGCGCGCCACCGGCGCAGGCTCTGGCGGGACACGCAACATCTCGGGCACAACGGTCTATCACAAGCAGCTAGAGGCCGAACTGGCCGATCTGCATGGCAAGGAAGCGGCGCTGCTGTTCACCTCGGCATATATTGCCAATGACGCCACGCTTTCGACCCTGCCCAAGCTCTTTCCGGGGCTGATCATCTATTCCGACGCACTGAACCATGCCTCCATGATCGAAGGCGTGCGCCGCAATGGCGGGGCCAAGCGTATCTTCCGCCACAATGATGTCGCCCATCTGCGCGAGTTGATGGAGGCGGATGACCCTGCCGCGCCCAAGCTGATCGCCTTTGAAACGATCTATTCGATGGATGGCGATTTCGGCCCCATCGAAGAGATCTGCGATCTCGCAGATGAATTCGGCGCGCTGACCTATATCGACGAGGTGCACGCGGTTGGCATGTATGGCCCGCGCGGGGCAGGGGTGGCCGAACGCGACCGGCTGATGCACCGGCTCGACATCATCAACGGCACGCTGGCCAAAGCCTACGGCGTAATGGGCGGCTATATCGCCGCCTCGGCCAAGATGTGCGACGCGATCCGTTCCTATGCACCGGGGTTCATCTTTACCACCTCGCTGCCGCCTGCCGTGGCTGCCGGTGCCGCCGCTTCGGTCGCCTATCTCAAGCGCGCGCCGGAGTTGCGTGAGAAACACCAGCAGCAGGCCAAGGCTTTGAAGCTGCGGCTGAAGGGGTTGGGCCTGCCGATCATCGATCATGGCAGCCACATCGTGCCCGTTATGGTGGGCAACCCGGTGCACACCAAGCTTCTGTCGGACATGCTGCTCGAAGATCACGGCATCTATGTTCAGCCCATCAACTTCCCCACCGTGCCGCGCGGCACGGAGCGGTTGCGCTTCACGCCCTCGCCGGTACATGGACCCAAAGAGATGGATGCGCTTGTCCGGGGGATGGACGTGCTCTGGTCGCATTGTGCGCTGAATCGTGCCGAAGCTGCGGGCTAACGCAGCGCTATTCGTGTTTTCCGTTGTCTTGTGGTAGCCTTTTGTCAAGAAAAGGCTACATCCGAATCGTTGGGGCGTGTTTGGATCAAAGCTACAGGCTAACAGGGACAGGGCATATTGATGATCGGGCGATGGGCCTCCAGAACCGCTGAGGACGAAACAGTCGAACCCAAAGGGTTCGATGCATTCGAATTGCGGTTGGGGGATGTCATGCGCGGCGAACGGGCCACGCTTGGTAAATCCCTGCTCGACGTGCAGCGCGAATTGCGCATCAAAGCCTCCTATATCGCCGCAATCGAAAACTGTGATCCCGGCGCATTTGACACGCCCGGCTTCATCGCGGGCTATGTGCGTTCCTACGCGCGCTACCTCAATATGGACCCTGATCAGGCCTTTGCCGCCTTCTGCAAGGAATCCGGTTTTGCCGTGGCCCATGGCATGTCCGCCGAAGCCTCTGTGGTCAAAAAGCCGAGCTTTGAGGAACGCCGTAAGTCCCCGAAAGAAGATGATCTTTTCGCCCGGCCCAACACGCCCTTCGTGCCCACGGGCGACGGGTTGCTCAGTCGGATTGAGCCGGGGGCGGTTGGCTCTTCGCTGGTGCTGATCGCGCTGATTTCGGCCATTGGTTTTGGCGGTTGGACCGTGCTGAAAGAGGTGCAGCGCGTGCAGGTGGCCCCGGTGGATCAGACCCCGATCGTGCTTTCCGATCTCGACCCGCTGGATGGGGCTCTGGCCAGCGCACCCGACGCGGAAGACGATTCCGCCGCGCCGCAAAGCGTGGAAAGCCCCCGGGCCGAGGCGCTGGACCGGCTATATCGCCCACAAGCGCTTGACGTGCCGGTGCTGGTGGCGCGTGACGCGCCGATTGCTTCTATCGACCCGCGCTCTGTCAGCAATTTCCCGACGCCGGACCGCCCCGATACCGCCCCGCAAGGCACCGTGGTGGCCGAGGCGACGGAGGGCGATGACAGCATCACCAGCGCCATCGACGAGGCGGTGATGCTCGCCAATGCCGATACCGACCTGCCCAAACCGCAGGTTGTTGAGCCTTTGGGCGAGAAAGTGCGCATGGTCGCAGCTTACCCCTCTTGGGTGCGGGTGCGCGCGGCTGACGGCACGGTGATTTTCGAAGGTGTGATGAACAAGGGCGACACATGGGATGTGCCCGTCACTGAAGAGCCGCCCTCCCTTCGGACGGGCGAATCCGGTGCGCTTTATTTCGCCATGGCGGATGGCTGTTTCGGCCCCGTGGGGCCGCGCGGGGCGGTGACCTCCAACGTGCCGCTCCACGCGCAGGCGCTGGCCGAGCTTTATGAGCCGGTCGATCCGACGGCGGAGCAATCACTCAGCCGGATGTTTGCCGACCTCGAAGGCTCGCTCGACCCCTCCGCTCTGGCGGCGATGCCCTGTCAGGGCAGCTAAACGCGCGGGCCGCCGCTGCCCATTGCACATGAGGCCCCGGCTGAATAGGTAGGGGGCCAAAGCCCCTGATCCCGCGAAAGGTGTCTTCATGTCGCTTCATTCCATTCGCCCTTGGCGCGATATTCCGCGTCGCAAGTCCCGGCAGATCATGGTGGGCAATGTGCCGGTGGGCGGTGATGCGCCGATCACCGTGCAGACCATGACGAACACGCTGACCACCGATGTCGCCGCCACCATCGCACAGGTCCAAGCCGCCGCCGACGCAGGTGCCGATATCGTGCGGGTCTCGGTCCCGGATGAGGCGTCTTCCAAAGCCCTGCGCGAGATTGTGCCCGAAGTGTCGGTCCCCATCGTTGCGGACATCCACTTTCACTACAAGCGCGGGATTGAAGCCGCCGAGGCCGGTGCCGCCTGTCTGCGCATCAACCCGGGCAACATCGGCGATGAAAAGCGGGTGCGTGAGGTCATCAAAGCCGCGCGGGACCACAATTGCTCAATCCGCATCGGCGTGAACGCGGGCTCGCTGGAGCGGCATTTGTTGGAGAAATACGGCGAACCATGCCCCGATGCGATGGTCGAAAGCGGTCTGGATCACATCAAGATCCTGCAAGACAACGATTTCCACGAGTTCAAGATTTCCTGCAAAGCCTCGGACGTTTTCATGGCCGCGGCGGCCTACCAACAGCTTGCCGATGCCACCGACGCGCCCATCCACCTCGGCATCACCGAGGCGGGCGGGCTTATGTCGGGCACGATCAAATCGGCCATCGGTCTGGGCAACCTTTTGTGGAGCGGTATCGGTGATACCATCCGCGTCTCCCTCTCCGCCGATCCGGTGGAAGAGGTGAAGGTTGGCTATGAAATTCTCAAATCCCTCGGGCTGCGGCACCGAGGGGTGAACATCATCTCCTGCCCCTCCTGCGCGCGGCAGGGGTTTGATGTGATCAAAACCGTTGAGACCTTGGAGAAACGGCTGGAGCATATCAAGACGCCGATGAGCCTGTCGATCATCGGCTGCGTGGTGAACGGCCCCGGCGAGGCGCTGATGACCGACGTGGGCTTTACCGGTGGCGGAGCCGGGTCTGGCATGGTCTATCTGGCGGGCAAACAGAGCCATAAGCTCGGCAATGAAGGTATGATTGACCATATCGTCGAGCAGGTCGAGGAACGTGCGGCGCAGATTGAGGCTGAGGCGGTGAAGGCTGCTGAGTAGGTTGGGGGCTGGGCCGCTGGCGCTGTGTTGGTTGAGGGGCTGCGCAGAGGTATTTTTAAAAGGATGAAGATGAGGGGGAGCGCGTGAGCCGGGAGGTTGGCGCGCTTTGTCTGTTGTTGGAATGGGTTATTAATCAGTGGGTTGGGGAGTGGTCTTCAGCTTGTTTGGGGTGAGGTGTTTTTCGAGGACTATGGGCGGCATGTGGCCGTTGAGGATCATTTCGGGCAGCACGTAGAAGGGGGCGTCGGTGAGCCCTAGGGTGGCGGCCCAGCGGGCGGGCTGGGGGTGGCTGAGATCGTGTTGGATGAAGGTGATGCCGTAACGCTTTGTGACCGCGGTCAATTCGTGGACGGCGGTGGCGCAGGTCTCGCAGTCGTCTGCGAGGAAAAGCGCGATGGGGTGGCCTGCCAGAAGGTCGGGAGCGAGCTGTTCGAGCAGGGACAGGTCGTTTTGGATATGCTGCTGCATTTGCGTTTGGCCCGCCAGCGCTTTGGCGATGACATCGCCATTGGCAAGGATCGCGGCGCGGAGTTCGGTTTCAAACGCATCACGCGCGGTCGGTTCATCGGCCCCGGCGGGCTGGGCCAGCGCGAGCGCGGCCAAGACTGCCGGGGCGCGCATCTTTAGCCGCGCTTTTCTTCCACCAGTGCCATCATTTGATCATAGGGCAGGTAGCCGCGCAGCATTTCGTCTTGCATGACGAAGGTGGGTGTGCCGGTGATCTGCAACTTTTGGGCCAGCGCGCGGGTTTGGGCGATCTCTTGCGTGACCGCGTCGCTGTCCATCTCGGCTTCGATTGCTGCGACATCCAGATCGAAGCTTTCGCCCAAGCGGCGGAGGGCGGGGAGGGTGACCGCTCCGTTGAAGGCCATAAGCGCATCGTTCAGTTGTTTGTAAGCGTCATCGCCCGCGACCTGTTTGGTTGCCACGGCAAAGCGCGACGCCAGCAGCGATTGCTCCCCAAGGATCGGGAACTCTTTGACGATCAGTTTGATGTTGCCGTCTGTTTCCAGCAGTTTGGCCACTTCGCCATGGGCGCGTTTGCAGTAGCCGCAGCGGTAGTCGAGGAATTCGACCAGCGTGATGTCCCCCTCCGGGTTGCCGCCGACCCAAGAGTAGCCATCGTCGAAAATCTCATCGGCATTGGCCGAGACCAGATCGAAATCCGCCTGCATCTGCGCTTGGGCCTGACGGTTTTGCATCTGCTCCACCGCTTGCAGGATCACTTCGGGGTTTTCCATCAGATAGGCGCGGACCTCGGCCCGGAACTGCGCGCGTTCGGCGTCCGTAAGCTCGGTCAGGTCCATCGCCCCGGCGGGGGCGGCAAGGGTGACTGCGCCGGCAAGGGCAGGGGCGAGGAGGCGGGCGAACATGGGCGGTCCTTTCGGTAAAGCTGCGAAATAGGGGCCAAGGGTTGACGCCCGGCATCAGGCGCGGTGAAAGCACATGCCGACAGTAGGAGCAAGCCCATGCGCAATTCAACCAGGTCCGCCGTTGATCCCTTTATCGTGATGGACGTGATGCAGGCCGCCAGCGCCGCCGAAGAGGCGGGCCGTCACATCATTCATATGGAGGTTGGCCAGCCCGGCACGGGCGCGCCGAAAGGGGCGGCGGCCGCGCTGGCCAAGGCGATGGGTGAGGGGGCCCTGGGCTATACTGTGGCGCTTGGCCTCCCTGCTTTGCGGGCGCGGATCGCGCAGATGTATGGCGAATGGTATAACGTCGATCTCGATCCGGCGCGGATGGTGATCACCCCCGGGTCCTCCGGCGGGTTTTTGCTCGCCTTCACTGCGCTCTTCGATTCAGGGGATCGGGTGGGCATCGGCGCGCCGGGCTATCCCAGCTACCGTCAGATCCTGCGCGCCTTGGGGATGCAGCCCGTCGATCTGCCCGCCGCGCCCGAGAACAGATATCAGCCGGTCGCGGCGGATTTCGCGGGGCAAGACCTGCGCGGTTTGCTCGTGGCCTCCCCTGCCAATCCTTCGGGCACGATGCTCGACCGACCCGCCTTGACGGCGCTGACGGAGGCTTGTGCGGCCAATGACATGTCCTTCATCTCGGATGAGATTTACCATGGCATCGAATATGATAAGAAGGCCGTGACCGCGCTGGAGGTTACCGATGACTGCTATGTGATCAACTCCTTCTCGAAGTATTTCTCGATGACTGGCTGGCGCGTGGGTTGGATGGTGGTGCCCGAGGATCAGGTGCGCGTGGTCGAGCGGATCGCACAGAACATGTTCATCTGCGCACCCCATGCCAGCCAGATTGCGGCGCTAGCAGCGATGGACTGTGACGACGAATTGCAGGCCAATCTCGCGGTTTATCGGCGCAACCGCGACCTCATGATCACCGGTTTGCAAGAGGCGGGGTTTACCGACATCGCCCCGCCCGATGGGGCGTTTTACGTCTATGCCGATGTTTCGCGCTTTACCGATGACAGCCGCGCCTTTGCGGCGGAAATTCTGGAGAAGGCTGGGGTCGCCGTGACCCCCGGACTCGATTTCGACCCGGCGCGGGGGCATAAGACGCTGCGCTTTTCCTATGCGCGCAGCACGGCGGATATGGAGGAGGGCATCGCCCGGCTCAAAGCCTTCATGGCGGCGCGCTGAATGCTGGTTTGGCCGCGCGGCAGGTGATAGAAGGGCGAAAACGGGCAGGGTGATCGATCATGCGGGCAATCTTTAGGGGACTGGCAGTCTTGTTGGCCTGCGCGGGGCCGGTCACCGTCGCGGCGCAGGAGTTGACGGCGCTGGCGCGGGTCGATCCGGTTGAGAGCACAGTGAGTGATCGCTGGTTCGGCAAGACCGATTTGACCGTGACGCTGAGCCAGGGCGTGCCTTTCCGGGTTTTTCTGCTGGATGATCCCGCCCGCCTGATCGTCGATTTCCGCGAGGCGGATTGGTCGAATGTCGCCCGGGGAGATCTATTGGAAGAACCGGGCCGTATCTCGGCACTGCGGTTTGGTGCGTTTCAGCCCGGTTGGTCGCGTCTGGTGGCCGATTTGGCCGAGCCGATGGTTCCCGCTGAGATTGGCATGCCGGTGGACGCAAGCAGCGGCAAGGCGCGGCTTGAGATTACCTTGGAGACGGTCGAGCCTGCGATCTTTGCCAAGGCCGCGGGCGCGCCGGTGGACCCTGATTGGACCACCGCGCTCACCGCGCCGCCAAAGCCTGCGGTGGCTGACAAGGACAGTTTCACCGTCGTTCTGGACCCTGGTCACGGCGGCATCGACCCCGGTGCGCAGCGCGAGGGGTTGGACGAGAAAGACCTGATGCTCAACTTCGCCCGCGACCTGCGCGATGCGCTGCGGCGCAAGGGCGTGGATGTCTTGCTGACCCGCAACGAGGATATTTTCGTCGCCTTGGAGCACCGGGTCGCCATCGCCCATCAGGCCGAAGCGGACCTTTTCATCTCGCTCCATGCCGACAGCCTGTCGCAGGGCGGGGCGAGCGGGGCGACGGTCTATACCCTTTCCGATGATGCCAGCGATGTGGCGACCGAACATCTGGCGGCGCGGCATGACCGGTCGGACATCATCGCGGGGGCGGATTTGACCGGCTCGGATGATCAGGTGGCGGGCATCCTGCTGGATCTTGCCCGGCAAGAGACCGAGCCGCGCTCAGATGCGCTGGCCGAGATTTTGGTCGATGGCATGCGCGCGGCGGGCGGGCCGTTGAACAGCCGGCCTCTGCGGCGGGCGGGTTTCTCGGTCTTGAAGTCTGCCGATATTCCTTCGGTTTTGGTCGAAGTGGGGTTCCTGAGTTCCAAGCGCGATCTGACCAATCTGCGCGATCCGGTGTGGCGCGCGTCGATGGTGAGCGCGATGGCGGATGCGATCGTGACGTGGCGTGATCAGGATGCTGCGCTCAAACCATTGATCCGAAAGTAAAATGAAAAGATCTGGCTGCTTTCGCGATGGGCGAAGATTCGCCCCCGCTGGCGGCCATGTGTTTTGACCCGCGCCAGCGCATCCTGTATAGGCTCGGAACTGTCCCTAGCCAATGGTGGTCCGCGCGCGTGTTTCGATTTGTTCTGTCCTTTTTCGGGGGGATCTTTACCACCCTGACCCTGAGCGTCGGCATGGTGGCTTTGACCATCGGGGCGGTGTTCTGGATGTATGGCCGAGATTTGCCCAGCCACGAGTCGCTGGCGCAATACACGCCGCCGACGATCAGCCGTATTTACTCGGGCCAAGGCCGTTTGATCGACGAATTCGCCAAGGAGCGTCGTCTTTTCGCCCCGGCCAATACCATTCCGGATCTGGTGAAACAGGCCTTCATCTCGGCAGAGGACAAGAACTTCTACACCCATGAGGGCTATGACCTGCGCGGCATCGGTGCGGCGGCGGTGGATGCGGTCAAATCGCGCGGGCGCGACGTGCGCGGTGCTTCGACGATCACCCAGCAGGTGATGAAGAACTTCCTCTTGTCGGGTGACCGGCGGGCCGAGCGCAAGATCAAGGAGATCATCCTTGCCTCGCGTCTGGAAGAAACCCTGAGCAAGGAGAAGATCCTTGAGCTCTATCTGAACGAGATTTTCCTCGGTCAGAACTCCTATGGCGTAGCCGCGGCCAGCCAGACCTATTTCAACAAAACGCTGAGCGAACTGGCCCCGCATGAGGCGGCCTTTCTCGCCTCGCTGCCCAAGGCGCCCTCAGATTACCACCCGGTACGCCGCAAGGACCGGCTGCTGGCGCGGCGGAACTTCGTGCTGCGGGAGATGAAAGAGAACGGCTATATCTCGGAAGCGGTCTATGAAACCGAAGTGGCGCAGCCGCTGCGCTCGGTCCAGAACGGTGATTTCGAGAGCTTCAAGGCCGAACTGCCGCCGCGGGATTACTTCACCGACGAAATTCGCCGCCAGTTGAGCGAGGATTTCGGCGAGGGGGAGTTCTTTACCGGCGGTCTGACCGTGCGCGCGACCATCGACAATGAGATGCAACCCATCGCCGCCAACGCCCTGCGCCGTCAGCTAGAGCAATATGATCGCGGGCAGGGCATCTGGCGCGGGACACGCTTCGAGATCCCCGCCGATCAACTGGACAGCGAAGAGAAATGGCGTGCAGCGCTAGCGGATCTGCGGGTGCCGCGTGACATCGATCTGGAGAACCAGTGGTATCCGGCGGTGGTGCTTGAGGTCGGCAGCAATGACGCCCGCATCGGGATCGAAGGCGTCGAGGATGACGAAGACGGCCACTGGATCCCGGCCAAAGACGTGCAATGGGCGCGCAAACGGCTGGATGACGGTTCTCTCGGGCGCAAGGCTCAGGTGGCGGGCGACCTGCTTGAGGTGGGTGAGGTCGTCTTGGTCCGGCGCATGACCTCGGACAGCGACGGATCTTTCATCCGCTGGACTTTGCGGCAGGTGCCAGAGGTGCAGGGCGGTTTCGTCGCGATGGACGTGCACACGGGCCGCGTGATCGCGATGCAGGGCGGCTTTTCCTATCAGGCGAGCGTGTTCAACCGTGCCACACAGGCCAAGCGCCAGCCGGGGTCGAGCTTCAAGCCCTTCGTTTATGCCTCCGCGCTCGACAGCGGCTATAGCCCCGCGACCATCGTGGTCGACGCTCCGATTGAGATCAACACGCCGCAGGGCGTTTGGCGCCCGCAGAACGCTTCGCATAAATTCTATGGTCCGACGCCCCTACGCACCGGGATCGAACAGTCGCGCAACCTGATGACCATCCGTCTGGCTCAGGAAGTCGGCATGGATGTGGTCGGCAGCTATGCGGAGCGTTTCGGCGTTTACGACGACCTCGCGCCCTTGCTGTCGAACGCGCTCGGCAGTCAGGAAACCACGCTGTACCAAATGGTTTCGGCCTATGCGATGTTCGCCAATGGCGGTGAGCGGGTGCAGCCCACTTTGGTCGACCGGGTGCAAGACCGCTATGGTCGCACGGTCTACAAACATGATGAGCGCAAATGCTACGATTGTGAGCAGATCAACCTCGCCCCCGGTGAGGCGCCGCGGATCATTTCCAACCGCGAGCGGGTGATGGACCCGGTGACCGCCTATCAGTTGACCTCCATGATGCGCGGCGTGGTCGAGCGCGGCACGGCGCGCAATGCGGTGAACCTGCCGGTGCCCATCGCGGGCAAGACAGGCACCACCAACGATGAAAAAGACGCGTGGTTCGTAGGCTTTTCGTCCAACGTCGTGGCGGGCTGCTACATCGGTTTTGACACCCCGCGCCCGATGGGCCGGGGCGCGGGGGGCGGGCGGCTCTGCGCGCCCGTGTTCCAACGCTTCATGAGCCAAGCGATCAAGAAATACGGCGGCGGTGACTTCACAGTCCCCGAGCAGTGCCGCTTTATCAAGATCGACCGTTTCACCGGCGCGAGGCTAAGCGACAGCGCCACGGGCGCCAATGTCGTGTCGGAATGTTTCCGCGATGGCGAAGAGCCGCTCTTTGGCATCTCTTTCGATGGCGGTTTTGCCATGGGGGCGGACCTGCCGCTGGTCGAAGAATTGGGTGGCTCCTCCTCGCGTGAGGTCACCACATCGACCGGCAAGAAAGCCACCGTCGGCCCCAAGGCGAGCTTTGGCACGCTGAGCTCGGGCGGTCTTTACTAATCAGGCCAAAGGGGGCAGGGCAAAGCTGCGCTTTGCCGCCCCCCACTTGCCGCCGCTGGCGGGCTGGTCTATCTCTCGTGCGGCTCCGGTTTTCGGGGCCGCATTACTTATCAAAGGCAGGCACACATGCGCGCAGAGGCACAGAATACCGCGGACCAGATCAGCAAATCGCTGGAATTGCTGGCCCAGCGATTGGATGTGGAGACCGCGCCCTACCGGCTGGAAGAATTCAACGCCCGCGTCGAAGACCCGAACCTTTGGGACAACCCCGATTCGGCGCAAAAGCTGATGCGTGAGCGTCAGTCGCTGGTCGATGCCATCGACACCTATGAGGGCATCAAACAAGAGTTGGCCGACAATCTCGAACTGATCGAACTGGGCGAGATGGAAGAGGACGAAGAGGTCATCTCGGACGCCGAGGCGGCGCTGAAGGCGCTGGCCGAAAAGGCCGCGCAGAAGGAACTCGAAGCGCTGCTGAACGGTGAGGCCGACAGCAATGACACTTTTCTTGAGATCAATGCAGGCGCGGGCGGCACGGAAAGCTGCGATTGGGCCAGCATGCTGGCGCGGATGTATGTCCGCTGGGCCGAGAAGAAGGGCTATAAGGTCGATCTTCAGGCCGAAAGCCCCGGTGACGAGGCGGGCATCAAATCCGCGACCTATAAGATTGAAGGCCATAACGCCTATGGCTGGCTGAAATCCGAAAGCGGCGTGCACCGTCTGGTGCGCATCTCGCCCTTCGACTCGGCAGCCAAGCGGCACACCTCCTTCACCTCCGTGAAGGTTTACCCGGTGGTCGACGACAATATCGAGATCGAGGTGAACCCCTCCGATATCCGCATCGATACCTACCGGTCCTCCGGCGCGGGCGGTCAGCACGTAAACACCACCGACTCGGCGGTGCGGATCACCCACCACCCCACGGGCATCGTCGTGACCTCTTCGGAGAAGTCTCAGCACCAGAACCGCGACATCGCTATGAAAGCGCTGAAATCGCGGCTCTATCAAATGGAGTTGGACAAGCGCTCGGCACTGGTGAACGAGGCGCATGAGAACGCAGGTGACGCGGGCTGGGGCAACCAGATCCGCTCCTACGTTCTGCAGCCCTACCAGATGGTCAAAGACCTGCGCACCAATTACGAGACCTCGGACACCAAAGGCGTGCTCGACGGCGATCTTGATGGGTTGATGGGGGCGACGTTGGCGCTGGCGGTCTCGGGCAAAAGCCGGGCCGAGGCGCAGGGCGACTGAGCCCATGCCGTCCCCTTCTTGGAATGACAGTGACCAATAGGGGGACATGATGGAATTGCTAAATTGGGACGCCTCAGAACTGTCCGAGGCGCTGGCCGCGCGAAAGATTTCCGCGGTCGAGTTGATGCAGGCGACCTTGGACCGGATCGAGGCGGTGAACGGCAAGGTGAATGCCGTCGTCTCCCTCCGCGATCGCGACGCTTTGCTGGCCGAGGCTGAGGCCGCCGACGCGGGCCCGCGCAAGGGCTGGCTGCACGGCATTCCCATGGCGATCAAGGATTTGGCGGATGCGGAAGGACTGCCCACCTCGCAGGGCTCGCCGCTGTTCGGGGCGGCACCGGCCAAACGGGATCACCCGGCGGTGGCCCGTCTGCGTGCCGCCGGGGCCATTGTGATCGGCAAGACCAACACCCCGGAATTCGGCCTTGGCAGCCATACCTTCAACCCGGTGCATGGGGCGACCTGCAACCCCTATGACCTTGGCCGCTCGGCTGGCGGCTCCTCTGGCGGGGCGGCGGCGGCGCTGGCGGCGCGGATGGTGGCCGTGGCCGATGGCTCCGACATGATGGGCTCCCTGCGCAATCCGGCGGGGTGGAACAATGTTTACGGCATGCGGCCCAGCTGGGGCACGGTGCCTTCGGGCAATGACGGCGATCTGTTTCTGCACCAGCTTTCGACCTTGGGGCCGATGGCGCGCAGCCCGCGCGACCTTGCCGCCCTGCTGGACGTGATGACAGGCCACGACCCGCGCGAACCGCTGACCCGCACCACCCCCGATGCAGCACCGCAGATCGACGCGGCGCTGACCCCCCAGCGGATCGGCTGGCTGGGCGACTGGTGCGGTGCCTTCCCCTGTGCGCCGGGGATCATCGACCATAGCGAAGCTGCACTGAAGCGCTTGGCCGACCTTGGCCATACGGTCACGCCCTTGGCGGCACCCTTTGATGCGGAGACCATGTGGGAAAGCTGGATCACCCTGCGGTCCTTTGCCGTGGCGGCCTCCCTCGGGGCGCTCTATGATGACCCCGCTCGGCGCGAGGGGCTGAAACCGGCCGCGCAATGGGAGGTCGCGCGGGGGCAGGGGTTCTCGGCCTCTGACATCCAGCGTGCCAGTAGCATCCGATCTGATTGGTTCCGCGCGGCGGATGCTCTCTTTGAGGAAGTCGATGTGTTGGTGCTGCCCTCGGCGCAGGTCTGGCCCTTTGCAGTCGAACAGGTGCACCCGACTGAGATCGACGGCCAGCCGTTGGACACCTATCACCGTTGGATGCAGGTGGTGGTCCCGGCCAGCCTGATCGGCCTGCCGGTGGTCAACATCCCCGCGGGTTTTGATGCGCGCGGTCTGCCCTTGGGGCTGCAACTGATCGGCAGGCGCGGCAGCGACGCGCGTCTTCTCCAATTGGCCCAAGGTTGGCATGAGGCGACGGGCTATCCGCAGGCGCAGCCGCCCCAGCTCTAGCGGGGCTCAGTTAAAGGGCGCGTCGGGCTGAAGCAGGCGGCGGTGGTAGGGCATCAGCGCGTCGATGTCGGTGAACCCCGCCTGCCGCGCGGCGGGCAGAACGGTTTTGGGGTCTCTGCCGATATACTCATAGGTCAGCCGGGTCACCCGCGTGCCCGCGGCGCTTTCGGGGGCGGTGCGGGTGACGTAGCCCACCCAAAAGTTATTCTCGAAAGAGGCGACGCGGTTGAGGTAGTTGAACGACCCGGTCAGCGTGCGACGCCGCGAAACGACGATGGAAACCCCATTCTCCTGCCGTGAGACGATGCCGCGATATTCCCGCGCCATCGGGTTGGTCGGCAGCTCTTGTGCGCGCAGCGATGGCGCACTCTCATAGCCGCGCAGGAAGGTGCTGCTGCCATGGCGCGTGATAAAAACCACGCCGGTCACGAATCTGTCCTGATCCAGAAAAGACCGCCGCGCGAAACGGTAAAAACCGCTTGGGAAATCCGCCTCGGGCACGTTCTGAACCCCGGTGCCCAGAAAGTCGCGCAAGAAGCTGTTGTTGATCGGATCTTGGTTCAGGGAAATCTCGGTTACCGGCTCCAGCAGCACCCGCGCGTCGATCTCGAAAAAGCGGCAGATCCGGGCCAGTACATCGGGCCGGGGGAAGCTTTCGCCCGAGAGGTAGCGGTTGAATTGCGTGCGATTGATGCCAAGCTGCCGGGCAAGGTCAGAGATCGAGGGGTAATCCGCTGCCAACTGGCGCAGATTGGCGCCGAACATGCTACGAAGTTCAGAGGGGGAGCGGTTGGGAGCGGACATGCAGCCTCGTTCTGATTTGCGTCGCGGCCTTAGAATAAAAGCCGTTATGGCCAGATGGTTAACAGACTGACGCGAAGGCGCGTCAAAGCTGACGCTGATTTGTAGCTGACCCTACTGGAACCGACACAAAATGCAAGCGGACGTTGCATTTTAATCTATGTTGCACCCCTTTCGATTGTCGCAGAATGGAGAACAAACATCGAAAGCGGGGTTAACTATGATCGGTGTAGTTCTGTGGAGCGATAATAGCGCCGGAAAAGCGGTTTTCTGGTGCGAAGATCAAGGCGATCTTGCCTATTACGAAGAGCCGGCGATCCGTGTCGGGCAGGGGGCGGGGTTTGACACGGGCGATATGGTGCAGTTCGACGTCTCAGTACATCGCAAGCTGCGTATCGCGGACAACCCCCGGCTGGTGCAGGAGAAAGCGGCTTCGCATCTGCCCGAGGCGCTGCGGCAAGATAACCCCGTGGCGGCAGAGCCGGAGGCAGAGGGAAAGCGCCAGCGAGGCGCCCAGATCATCCCCTTTACCGCCAAGCCCGGACCGCGCCAATTCCGCGCGGCCCAACTGAAAGCCTAAACGCCCCGCTTGTCAGACACCACGGGCGAGCGCGGCCACGCCCGTGCGGGCGACATCGGCCAACCCCAACGGGCGCATCAACTCGGCGAAAGCGTCGATCTTGTCGGGCGCGCCAGTGATCTCGAACACAAAGCTTTCGAGCGTGCTGTCGACCACATTGGCGCGGAAGATATCCGCCAGCCGCAGCGCTTCGACCCGATGTTCGCCCTTGCCGACGACTTTGAAAATCGCCAGTTCCCGCTCCACGCTCGGCCCTTCGACGGTGAGGTCATGCACCTCATGCACCGGCACGATGCGACCGACCTGCGCCTTGATCTGCTCGATCACCTGCGGCGTGCCGCTGGTGACGATGGTGATGCGCGACAGATGCCCGGTGTGGTCCACCTCGGCCACGGTCAGACTGTCGATGTTATACCCCCGGCCCGAGAACAGGCCGATCACCCGCGCCAGCGCGCCGGGCTCGTTCTCGACCAGCACGGCCAGCGTGTGTTTTTCAACCACATCCGAGAAGTTGGGCCGTAGGTTATAGGCGGAATGCGAGGTCGCACCTTTTTTGATTTTTAGGGCAGCCATGTCTTCGTCCTTCTTCATCTTCGTCGGAAATTTGAAAAATTACCGGGACGTTTTCTTTTAAAGAAAACGGGTTACACCAGCACCGAGCCTTTTGCGTCGATCACGCCTTGGGTCTCATGATCGCCCGGCAACAGCATTTCGTTATGCGCCTTACCGCTTGGGATCATGGGGAAGCAGTTTTCATGCTTCTCGACCAGACAGTCAAAGATCACCGGCCCGTCGTGGTTGATCATCTCCATGATCGCATCATCAAGGTCATCGGGGTCCGAGCAGATGATCCCCTTGGCGCCAAAGGCTTCGGCCAGTTTGACGAAATCGGGCAGGGCTTCGGACCAGCTTTGCGAATAGCGCTCACCATGCAGCAGTTCCTGCCACTGGCGCACCATGCCGAGCCGCTCGTTGTTGAGGATGAACTGTTTCACCGGCAGGCCAAATTGCATCGCCGTGCCCATTTCCTGCATGTTCATCAGCCACGAAGCTTCACCCGCCACATTGATCACCAGTGCCTCGGGGTGGGCCATCTGCACGCCGATGGAGGCGGGGAAACCGTAGCCCATGGTGCCAAGGCCGCCCGAGGTCATCCAGTGGTTCGGCTCCTCAAAGCCGAGGTATTGCGCGGCCCACATCTGGTGTTGGCCCACTTCGGTGGTGATATAACGGTCGTGATCTTTGGTCAGCGCTTCAAGCCGCGCCAGCGCGTGCTGAGGTTTGATCACCTTGCCGGATTGGTTGAACTTGAGGCAATCGATGCTGCGCCATTCTTCGATCTGTTGCCACCATTTCGCCACCGCCTCGCTATTGGTTTTGCGGCCGCGCGATTTCCAGACCTTCAGCAGATCTTCGAGCACATGGGCCACATCGCCGACGATCGGAATGTCGATGCGGATCACCTTGTTGATCGACGAGGGGTCGATGTCGATATGCGCCTTGGTGGATTTCGGGCTGAAACTGTCGATGACACCGGTGATCCGGTCGTCGAACCGCGCGCCGATGTTGATCATCAGATCGCAGTCATGCATCGCCATATTGGCCTCGTAAAGCCCGTGCATCCCGAGCATCCCAAGCCATTTCTCACCCGACGCCGGGTAGGCGCCGAGGCCCATCAGGGTCGAGGTGATGGGAAAGCCGGTGGCATCAACCAATTCGCGCAGCAACTGGCTCGCCGCCGGGCCGGAGTTGATGACCCCGCCACCGGTGTAGAAGATCGGCCGCTTCGCCGTCTCCATAGCCGCGACCAGTTCGGTGATCTCGGCCATGTCGCCCTTAACCTGCGGCTGATAGCGCGAGGTCGAGGGTTTGGGGGACTCGTAGTGGCCAGTGGCGAATTGCACGTCCTTGGGGATGTCGATCAGCACCGGGCCAGGGCGGCCATGTGTGGCGACATGGAAGGCCTCGTGCAGAGTGGCGCCAAGGGTGTCGGTCTCTTTCACCAGCCAGTTGTGCTTGGTGCAGGGGCGGGTGATGCCCACGGTGTCGGCCTCTTGAAAGGCGTCCGAGCCGATCATGAAAGTAGGCACCTGACCGGTCAGCACCACAAGCGGAATGGAATCGAGCAGCGCATCCGTGAGGCCCGTGACCGCATTCGTGGCACCGGGGCCGGAGGTGACCAGCACAACACCCGGCTTCCCGGTGGAGCGGGCATAGCCTTCGGCGGCGTGCACCGCCCCTTGCTCATGGCGCACCAGAACGTGTTTGATCGAATTCTGCTGAAAGACCTCGTCATAGATCGGTAGCACCGCGCCACCGGGATATCCAAAGACGGTGTCCACACCCTGGTCAATCAGGGCTTGGACGATCATTTTCGCTCCGGTCATCTGGCGTTTCATCTTGGGTGCTCCGTAAGGCAGGTTATTGCGATTGGCATAAAAAAACCCCCGGTCTGACGGGGGCGCATGGGAAGGATTATGGTCTACCGTTACCGGCCCATGCGCGTGTGTCTTACAATAATGACTAGGTCGGTCATCTTAAGGGTCCTCTAAGCGTGGCGTGAGATTAGGAGGGGGAAAGAGGGGCGTCAACAGCGAAATGGCGAAAATCTTGTGCGTCCGGCGGGATTATTTGTAGGTTTATTTCGCAGCACGCCTTATATGCGTTATTTTCGGAAAGATTTGATCGGCATAGCGTACTTTCCTGCATTTCCGGCGCGGTATCACACAAAACAAAACGGGCAGCCCAAGGGGCCGCCCGGTAATAGTGCCAAAATCAATAGGCTTCCTCAGCGCGGGCTGACATCCGGCAGGGTGATATTGGCCACCTGTTCGGCGATGGGATCGTTGCTGAGCGGATGCCGGTCGGGCACGAAACCCTCAGGATCACGCATCTTTTGCCACTGGCCCCCCATATAGACCTCAAGCCCTGAGAATTTGGCCTTATATCCCATCTTCTGGCTGCCGGGCACCCAATAGCCAAGATAGACATAAGGCAGCCCCGCCGCGCGGGCGATTTCGATATGGTCGAGGATAATGTAATTGCCCAGTCCGTTGCGGGGCCGGTCGGGGGTGTAGAAGGAATAGACCATGCTCACCCCGTCGCTCAGCACATCGGTCAGGCAGACACCGACGAGGGCATTGTCGGCCTCGGGGTCGGTATACTCGATCACCCGGCTGCGGATCGGCGTTTCCTCAATCATGGCAGCGAATTCGAACACATCCATATCCGCCATGCCCCCATCCGCATGGCGACTGTCGAGGTAGCTGCGGAAAAGGTCATATTGCTCTTCCGTGGCCCAAGGCGATGTCGCGCGGCGCTCAAGCCCTGCGTTGCGCTTCAGGATGCGGCGCTGACTTTTGCTGGGGCGAAAGGCGGCCACGTCAATCCGCGCGGAAAGACAAGCGGCGCAATCGGCGCAGGACGGGCGGTACAGGACGTTTTGCGAGCGGCGGAAGCCTTGGCTCGACAGGCTGTCATTCAGGCGTGCGGCATTATCGCCCTGAAGGGCGGTGAACAGCTTGCGCTCCATCCGGCCCTCCAGATAGGGGCAGGGTTGCGGCGCTGTGACATAGAATTGCGGTGTCAAAGGCAGTGTATGTCGCATGGGCTTCCAGCATTTATCGGGGGATGCTATCAACCACCCCCCGCGCCGCCAAGGGCAAATTTGCGTGATGCCCTAGCGGCTGAGCCGCCGGTTCACCGGCACGGTGCCAAGCGCCATGTCCGTGAGGCTCTGACGGCGGGCGGTGGTGCAGATCAACACGGCCGAGACGACCTGAATGATCGTGACCGTCATCGACAGCGAATAGCCGATGGTATGCAAAAGCGCGGTCATGAAATCGAAGGGTCGGTCGCGGTGGTCGCGCAGCTCCATCGCCATCAGGCGCATCCCCCATGTGGCCGAGCCGCCGCTCAGCGTGGCCACCCGGTAGGCAAAGCCCACCACCAGCGTCAGAAAGGGGAAAAAGAACAGCCCCGTAAAGGCCGTGAAGGGCAGGATCAGCACGCAAAAGAGCAGGACAAGGGTCACATCGATGACCCAAGCCAGCAGCCGCTTGCCAGCGATGCCGTCATAGAATTGCGGGTGTAGGTCGGGGTCTGGGGTCTGGGTCATGTCTTGTCCTGCGAAAGGCCCCCCGGGCCGGATGCCGGGAGGCGGGGGTCGGGGTGCGATCAGGCGTTTGTAGCCGTTTCGTCCCGCTTGGCACGCTCGTCCATGAACTGGTCGAACTCGGCCTTGTCCTTGGCTTCGCGCAGACGCTCAAGGAAGGCTTCGAAGTTGTCCTGCTCTTCCTCCAAACGGCGCAGGGTGTCGGCCTTATAGGCGTCGAAGGCGCGGTTGCCGGTGCTGCGCGACATCATCGCGCGGCTGGATTTGCGGCTGCAGGATTTCGAAGAGAACATGCGTTTGCTCCAAGTCATATAGGCAAGAAGGGCGAGGCCGAGGGGCCAGAAGAAGATGAAGCCGAGCACCATGGCGGCGATCCATGCGCCTTTGCCACGCGCGTCCATCCAGGCTTCGGTCCGGGCCAGCCAGCTGCTGCGGGGGGAATAGGTCGGGTCGGTGGTCACTGTCGTCATTGTTGAGCCTTTCGGTCGTGACGGGCCTGTCGCCGGCCCGGGCGTTTCGGATAATGTGAATGTCTTTCACATTGAATAGATCGGAACGCCGAACCCGTTTCGCAAGGGGCTATGTGAATGTTTTTTACATTATTTAGGAAGCGACAGTGAAATCAGCGACTTGCGCACCGGAAAGCTGCGCCATCTTCTGGGGTTCAAGACAGAAAACGTGATGGGGCGTGCCCGCAGCGGCCCAGACCAGCGGGAATTGCAGCAGATTGCGGTCAAACCAAGCGCGCGGCGGCGTGATATGCCCCAAAGGCGCGACGCCGCCGATGGCAAAGCCGGTCTGCGCCCGGATCAGCGCGGCATCGGCCTTGCCCAAAGGCTCCCCGGCCAATGCCGCGGCACGCTCCAGATCGACCTGCTGTGCGCCCGCGGTGATGAAGAGCAGCGCCGCCCCGCTGTCTTCGCCGCGCAGAACGATTGATTTCGCGATCTGGTCAACCGCGCAATCAAGCGCCGTGGCCGCATCCACCGCCGTCCGCGCCAAAGCCGTCTCGCGGATTTCCGGCGTCACCCTCGCGGCCTCCAGCGTGGCGCGGACCCGTTTCAAACTCTTGCTCATTTCCTGCCCCTTTTCGCATCGCGCCCCCTCAGGGCGCGCGCCAAAGTCGTAGCAAGCCAGTGCCCTGCCGCAACCCCCATTGACGCCGCTTGGATCAGCCCGCAAAGCTGGCCCCATGACAGACCCATCTCTCGCCGCCCGGATCACCCGTTCCCCCCGTGTCTATCACCGCGAACGCGCGCAGGATGCGGCGGCGCTAATGCCCGATCTTGCGCCAGAGTTGCGCGAAATGATCTCGGCTGCGGCCTCTACCGCGCCCTATCTGATGGCGCTTCTGGAGAAAGAGGCGGGCTGGCTGAGCGCGGCGGTGGCAAACCCCGAAGCCGCTCTGGCCGAGAATTGCGCGGCAGCGGCGGAACTGGCCCCCGACCGGCTTGCCGATGGGCTGCGGCAGGGCAAGCGGCGTATGGCGCTGCTGACCGCGCTGGCCGATCTGGGTGGGGCATGGTCGCTGGAAGAGGTGACCGGGGCGCTGACGGAATATGCCGATGCCGCCTGCGGCGCGGCCCTGCGCGTGGGGCTCGCGGCACAGATCAAACGCGGCAAGCTGCCGGGCATGACGATGGACGATTTTTCCGATTGCGCCGGCATGGTCGTCTTTGCCATGGGCAAGATGGGCGCGGGGGAGCTGAACTATTCCTCCGACATCGACCTCATCTGCCTTTTCGACGAAAGCCGTTTTGCGCCTGATGATTTCCACGCCGCCCGCAGCGTCTTCGTCAAAGCCACGCGCGCCATGTCTGCCACGCTGAGCGAGAACACCGCCCAAGGCTATGTCTTCCGCACGGACCTGCGTCTGCGCCCCGACCCGGCGGTCACCCCCGTCTGCATCGCGATGGAGGCGGCGGAGCGCTACTACGAAAGCCTTGGCCGCACATGGGAGCGCGCGGCCTATATCAAGGCCCGCCCCGCAGTGGGCGACATCGCGGCAGGCGAGGCGTTTTTGCAATCCCTGCGCCCTTTCGTCTGGCGCCGCCACTTGGATTTCGCCGCGATCCAAGACGCGCATGACATGCGGCTGGCGATCCGTGAGCACAAGGGCTTGGGCGGCCCAATCACCCTGCCGGGCCATGACATGAAACTGGGCCGGGGCGGCATCCGCGAGATCGAGTTTTTCACCCAGACCCGGCAGCTCATCGCCGGGGGCCGCGATGCGGAGCTGCGGCCCCGTGGCACGCTGGCGGGATTGCGCGTGCTGGCCGACAAGGGCTGGGTGCCCGAGGAGGTGGCCGCGACGCTTGGCGATCACTACCGCGCGCACCGCACGGTCGAACACCGGTTGCAGATGGTGCAAGACGCCCAGACCCACACGCTGCCGCGCAATGATGCCGATTTCGACCGGCTGGCCGCCATGATGGATATGGATGTCAAAGACTTGCAGGCTGATCTTCATGCGCGACTTCAAGCTGTGCACGACCTGATCGAAAGCTTTTTCGCCGCCACGAGGGAAGAGCCGGAAGCCGCGCGCCCTGCGCATCAATTCGACACTTCGGTGCTGGACCGTTGGCCCAGCTACCCCGCGCTGCGCTCGGAGCGGGGTGCGGATATCTTCGGGCGGCTCAAACCGCTTCTGCTGGACCGTCTGGCGCAATCGGCCAAGCCGGATGAGGGGCTTTTGGCCTTTGACGGTTTTCTCGCGGGATTGCCTGCCGGGGTGCAGCTCTTCTCGCTTTTGCGGGCCAATCCGCAACTGGGCGATCTCTTGGTGGATATCGTCGCCACCTCGCCCGCACTGGCCACGCATCTGTCGCGCAACTCCGGCGTCTTCGATGCGGTGATCGGCGGGGATTTCTTCTCGGACTGGCCGGGGCAGGCCAAGCTGACGGAGATGTTGCAGGAACATCTCGCGGCGGAGGCGGATTATGAGTTGCGCCTTGATGGCACCCGCCGTTGGGCGCGCGAATGGCATTTTCGGATCGGCGTGCATCTGCTACGCGGGTTGATCGACGCGGCCACAGCCGGACGGCAATATGCCGAACTGGCTCAGGCCGTCTTGCAAGCGCTTTGGCCTGTGGTCGTCGATCAATTCGCAACACGCCATGGCCCGCCCCCGGGACGCGGGGCGGTGATCCTCGGCATGGGATCGCTCGGGGCCGGGCGGCTCACGCCGACCTCTGACCTTGATATGCTGGTGATCTATGATGCCGATGGGGTGGACAGTTCCGATGGCCCCAAACCGCTTGCCACACGCAGCTATTACGCGCGGCTGACCCAAGCGATGATCACCGCGATGACCGCGCCGATGGCCCAAGGCAAGCTTTATGACATCGACATGCGCCTGCGCCCTTCGGGAAATCAGGGACCGGTGGCGACCAGTCTCGCCAGTTTTGAAAGCTATCAGAAAGAGCAGGCGTGGGTGTGGGAGCATCTGGCCCTCACCCGCGCGCGGGTGATCGCGGGGGCCGAGGATCTGGGCCGTGATGTCGAAGCGCTCTGCAAAGATATCCTTGGCCGTGCCGCCCCGCGCGACAAGGTGCTGAGCGAGGTCGCCAAGATGCGCCGCCGCATTGCCGCCGCCCGAAGCCCCAGCGGGCCGCTCGACGCCAAGACCGGCGCGGGCCGTTTGCAAGACATCGAACTCTTCGCACAAGCCGGCGCGCTCATCGGGGGCACCGGCGCGCGTGAGATCGACGCGGGGCTTGCAGCTGCGCAAAGTGAAGGCGTGATCGATGCCGAAGGAGAGGTCGCGCTTTCTTCGGCCTATACCGACGCTTGGACCCTGAACTGCGCCGCGCGGCTGCTCTCGGCCAATCCTATCGACGCTGGGGCCATGGGGCAGGCGGGGGCGAGTTTCCTCTGCCGGGTGCTGGAATGTGACGACCTCTCGGCGTTGGAGCGCAAGATGCAGGAGGATTACGCGACGGCTGCCGAGATCATCGACGCAGCGCTGCCAGCGGCGGGGCAGGAGGAAGCATGAGCGATCCCGATGACCCAAAGGGCCTGATCCGCGAATCCTACCGGATGGAGGGGATCGGCCCCGCCGAATGCCGCAGCATCTTCCTTGATTGGGCCCTGAGCCTGCCCGACGGACACGACAGCGCCGCCGCCATCAGCCGATTGCTGGAACGGCACCGCGCCGCCGCAGATCACCCGATGACCCAAGTGCTGCGCGAGGGGCAGACGACGCTGACCACCCCGCGCCGTCGGGGCGGCTGGCGGGGCAGGGCGCGCAACTGACCGCCGATCGGGGCTTGCGAAACCTCTTTCCCCAGCCGCGCGAACGCAGTACGAGGGGCGCTATGACAACGCCCCAAACCCCCTCCGCCCCGCAGCCTGCCACACGTCCCGTGGTGCGCCTATTGCCCAAGGCCAACGCCCGCGCCATCCGCCACGGCTTTCCTTGGGTCTATGCCAATGAATTGGTCACCGACCGCCGCACGCGGGGCCTTGCCCCCGGCACGCTGGCGCTGTTGGAGGATGCCGAGCGCAAGCCCATGGGGCTGGTCGCGGTCAATCCGAATTCCAAGATCATCGCCCGGATGATCGACCAAGATGCCGAGGTGCAGGTTGATCAAGCATGGTTCGAGGCCCGCCTCAATCGTGCACTAGCCCTGCGCAGCCAACTCTACGATCAGCCCTATTACCGCCTGATCCACGCCGAAGCCGACGGCCTGCCGGGTGTCATTATCGACCGTTTTGGCGATACCTGCGTGATCCAGCCCAACGCCGCTTGGGCCGATGCGCTGCTTGAGCCGCTCGTCGCCGCGCTGCAATCGGTGACCGGTGTGACCAATGTGCTGAAAAACGCCTCTGGCCGGACCCGCAAGCTTGAAGGGCTCGACGATGCCTCGGCCACGCTTGCGGGCGATACGCCCGAAGGCCCGCTGCCCGTGCCGATGAATGGCGCGACTTATATGGCCGACCTTACCGGCGGGCAGAAAACCGGTCTGTTCTATGACCAACGACCCAACCACGCCTTTGCCGCCAACCTCGCGCGGAATGGCGCGCGGGTGTTGGATGTCTTCTCCCACGTTGGCGGCTTCTCCCTCGCAGCACTTGCGAATGGCGCGTCCTCTGCGTTCGCCGTCGACGGTTCCGCCCCCGCGCTGGAACTGGCCGAGGCCGGGGCCGCCGCGATGAACATGCAAGACCGTTTCGCCACCCGCCAAGGCGATGCTTTCGATGTGCTCACCGCCCTGCGGGACGAGGGCGAGACTTTCGACGTGGTGATCTGCGACCCGCCCGCCTTTGCCCCCTCGCGCCAAGCGGTCGACGCAGGGCTTCGTGCCTATGAACGCGTCGCGCGGCTCTCTGCGCAGCTGGTGGCAGAGAATGGCATTCTGGGGCTCTGCTCTTGCTCCCATGCCGCTGATCTGAACCAATTCCGCACCGCCTCCGTCCGCGGCATCGGTCGGGCCGGACGCCGCGCCATGCTGCTGCACACCGGTTTCGCCGGGGCGGACCACCCGCAACTGCCCCAGCTTGCGGAAAGCGGCTACCTCAAATCGCTGTTCTTCCGCCTGTGATGAAAGCGCGCCCCCGCGTGCTGATCGACACCTGCGTGCTTTACCCCACGGTGATGCGCGAAATGGTGCTCGGCGTGGCCGCAGGGGGCGCGTTCGAGCCGATTTGGTCGGCGCGTATCTTAGAGGAATGGGCCCGAGCGGCGGTCAAGCTTGGCCCCGAGGGCGAAGCGCAGGCACGGGCCGAGATCGCGCTGCTGCGCGGCAACTGGCCCGGGGCCGAACGCGAGGCTTCCCCCGGTCTGCAAGCGCGGCTTTGGCTGCCGGATGAGAATGACATCCATGTGTTGGCCGTCGCCGTGGCCAGCAGCGCCGATATGATCCTGACGCTGAACGCCAAGGACTTCCCGCGCCAAATCCTCGCCGAAGAGGGGCTGAGCCGGGCCGATCCCGACAGCTACCTACACGGCATCTGGCAGGCGACGCCGGAGATGGTCGCCCCCGTGGCCGAAGCCGTTCTGCAAGAGGCGCGGCGGCTTTCGGGGGCGCCATGGGAAATGCGCGCGCTGTTGAAAAAGGCGCGGCTGCCCCGGCTGGCAAAGGCTTTGGGCTAGATCAGCCGTCCCACCGCAACTGCATCTGGCGCAGCTTGTCGATCCGCTCTTCCGTCTTTGGATGGCTCAGCAACCACGCAGGCGGACGGTTGCCGCCGGATTGGCTGAGCGCGTCGAGCTTTTCAAACAGGGAGATTTGCGGGCCAATGCCGATCCCGGCTTTGGTGAGCAGCGCGGCGGCATAGGCGTCGGCCTCATATTCATCGTTACGCGACAGCCGCGCGGCAAGCAGGCTGGTCAGCCCGCTGGCGATCCAGACGCCGATGCCGGGAATGAGCCGCCCCAGCACCATCGCAAGGGCAGTGCGCAGGGCGTTCTGGCCCGAGAAATCAATCATCCGGCGACGCGAATGGCCAAGCGCGACATGGCCCAATTCATGGGCGATGACGCTTGCCAATTCTTCAGCCGTTACAGCACCTTGGCGGAATTTGTTATAGAAGCCGCGGGTAATGAAAATCCGCCCATCGGGGGCCGCTAGCCCGTTGACGGGTTCGATCTCATAGAGATGCACCTTGATGCGCGGCAGGTCGAGCGCGCGGGCCATGCGGTTGCTGATCTCGTTCAACTTCGGATCGACCAGCGGCGTCGATTTCGCATCCAACTCCCGCGCCGTGCGCCAAGCCGAAAAACGGTACATCGCCAGCGCATAGAGGATGGCGAGGAGGATGGGGATAACGCGGATCATGCGCCCAATATGGGGAGCGGGGGGACCGGGGGCAAGCGGCCATGGCCTGCGCCCCGGTCGTATTCTTGGCGATCAGACGAGTTTCGCGTCCATCGTGATCTCAGCCGTCAGCAGTTTGGAGATCGGGCAGTTCTCCTTGGCGGTTTTGGCCGCCTCATCGAAATCTTCCTGCGACGCGCCGGGGATGCTGGCCTCGACCGTCAGATGCACTTTCGGCACATGAAAGCCGCCGTCTTTCTCTTCGAGATGCACCTCGGCCTTGGTCTCGATGCTGTCAGGCGTCAGGTCGCTTTGGCCAAGGATCATCGACAGGGCCATGGAAAAGCAAGAGGCATGGGCCGCACCGATCAACTCTTCGGGGTTGGTGCCTTGCTTGCCCTCGAAACGGGTGTTGAAGCCATAGGGCTGGTCGGACAGCACGCCGCTTTCGGTCGAGACATGGCCATTGCCCTCTTTAAGCGAGCCTTCCCATTTCGCGCTGCCGGATTTGATGATCGGGGACATTCTATTTCCTTCCACATTGCTTGCCTTCGTCCCCTGAGGTGGCGCGGCGCGGCAGGCTGTCAAGGAAGGGGTTAGCGCGTCATGGTCTTGATGCCCCGGCTCAACCCTTCGAGCGTCATGGGCACCATGGCCTCGGGGCCGAAAATCTCTTGGATCATCGCGATGGATTGGGTGTAGCCCCACTGCCGTTCGGGGACGGGGTTGATCCACAGGTGGTTTGGCCATTGGTCGCGCGCACGCGCCAGCCATGTGGCTCCGGCCTCGGCGTTCCAATGTTCATTCGCGCCGCCCGGATAGGCGATCTCATAGGGTGACATAGAGGCATCGCCCACGAAAATGCATTTGTAGTCAGACCCATAGCTGCGCAGCACCTCATGGGTGGGGATCTGCGCGTCCCAGCGGCGGCGGTTGTCGCGCCACACGCCTTCGTAGAGGCAGTTGTGGAAGTAGAAATGTTCGAGATGTTTGAACTCGCCCTTCGCGGCGCTGAAGAGTTCTTCGACCACCTTTACATGCGGGTCCATCGAGCCTCCGATGTCGAGAAACAGCAGCACTTTCACCGCATTGCGCCGCTCGGGCCGGGTCTTGACGTCGAGATAGCCGTGTTCCGCCGTGGCGCGGATCGTGCCGTTCAGGTCAAACTCTTCCGCCGCGCCATCGCGCGCCCAACGGCGCAGGCGTTTCAGCGCCAGTTTGATGTTGCGTGTGCCGATCTCGACATTGTCGTCGAGGTTGCGAAACTCGCGCTTGTCCCAGACCTTGACCGCGCGTTGGTGGCGGCTTTCCTTTTGGCCAATGCGCACGCCTTCGGGGTTGTAGCCATAGGCGCCGAAGGGCGATGTGCCCGCCGTGCCGACCCATTTGGAGCCGCCCTGATGCCGGCCTTTCTGTTCCTCAAGCCGCTTTTTCAGCGTCTCCATCAGCTTGTCGAAACCGCCCATGGCTTCGATCTCGGCCTTTTCCTCGGGCGTGAGGTGCTTTTCGGCCATCTTGCGCAGCCAGTCTTCGGGCAGGTCCACGGCGTCGAGCACATCGTCGAGGCTGATCTTCTCCAACCCTTTGAAGGCGGCGGCGAAGGCGCGGTCGAACTTGTCGATGTTGCGCTCATCTTTGACCATCGACACGCGGGCGAGATAGTAAAACGCCTCCACGTCATAGGTCGCAAGCCCCGCGTTCATACCTTCGAGAAAGGCCAGAAACTCCCGCAAGGAGACCGGGACATTGTGGCGGCGCAGCTGATCGAAGAAGGGCAGAAACATCAGACGCTCAATGCGCGGTCCAGCAGAACCGTGGCGATCATGCCGACGATGAGAAAGGCCATGCCATAGCCCGCGGCATATTGCGCGATGTCCTTGCGGTTGCCGCCGCGTTTGCGCGCGGTCAGCCCGCCGATAATCGCGCCGATCAATGCCAATCCGAGTGCTATCATAACCTATTGCCCGTTTGTTTCGCGGGCCTATCCATTGCGCGGGTTCAGGCTTGCGATCTCGCGCAGCTTGGCCCGCACGGCCCAGTCAGGGCCAAAGCCGTATCGCGCCCAGCCGATGCTGTCCAGCCTGACGCGGCGCGCCTCAATGCCGCGGCCTTCGATCTCAAGCGCTTCGGCCCTAAGCAGCATGAGCGTGGCCAGAAGGGCGGCGTTTTCGCTGGCTTTTGCCACGGGCAGATGCGGCTCGATCAGGGCCAGCGCGCCCGCGCCGTCGCCGATGGTCACCGCATAGCCCGCCCGCTGGGTGGCAACATAGGCGCGGTGCAGCGTGGTGCCGGGGGTGCGGGCATAGAGGGCGTCAGCGGTATGATAATGCGCTTGTGCCGCGGCCGGGTCGGTCATTTGCGTGACGCGGCCCATGGCGTAATGCGAAAAGGCGTGGCGGTTGTCCTGCCAGCCCTGCGTCTCGGCAATGCGCAGCGCGTCACGGGCGGCCTTCAACCGGGCGTTGCGGCCCACGTCGCGGCCAAGCGCGGTCTGGATCGCACGGCTCCAGACCTGCGGCGTGGCGCGGGCGGGGCGGGGGGCGACGGTGCCGCCTGCGGGGTTCACCCGCGCCAGAATGCCCGGCAGACGGGCGGCGACCTCTTCGCGGCTCATGCCCGAGCGCAGCGCGGGGTCATAATAGATGCGCAGTACCAGCATGTCGAAACCGGTCAGCACCGTATGCACATTGTCGTCGTTAAAGACCGAATCCGGCAGGCGGTAGAGGTCGTTCAGGGGCCCAAGCGCTTGGGCCAGTTCCTCATGCAGGCAGTCGCGGCTTTCTTGCGGGCTCACATCATTGGGCAGGAAGATCGCTAGCTTGCGCCGCTCGGTCAGGCGGGTCCAATCGGTGGCGGGCGAGCGGCGTGCGCGGCGGTATTCCTCAAGCGTGCTGACGTTTGGCACCACGAAACAGGCCGCCTGCGGCAAGAGCCGCCGGATTTGGGCGCGCTGCACCGCTTGAATGGTGATGCTGGCCTCTCCGCCCGTGACCTCACGCAGTTCGATCCCGGCCTCGCGGCGCAGACGGGCCAGCAGACGCGCAAGGTCCGGCCCCAGTGTGGCAGGCGGTTGGCCCAGAACGCGCAGGGTGATCGGCCCCTCGAAACGGGTCAGAACGGGCAGGGCGCGGCCACTTTCCATCCGGAAGGACAGGTCGAGGAAATCCTCCGCCAGCGCGGCATTCGACACATGCGGCTGAGCGGGGCGGGCTTGGGTGAACTGCTTCATCGGGGGCAGGGTGCTGTCGGCGATGACCGCACGGGTTGCCACCTCGGAATGCGAGGCGGGCACGCAGGCGTTCAGCAGCAGCATCAGCGGCAGGATCAGCCGCGCCTTCACGCTGCGCCTCATGCGCCGGGGCCTCATGCGCGGGGGCCTCTCTGCTTCCCTGCGTGGGCTGGTCTATCCCAATATGCGCGTGGCGCGGTTGTTGATTGTCCTTGCATCTGCCTGCCCCATCGGTCGTTTGAACCCGGGTCTTTGCGCCCGTGATTGACCTCAGCCTAGGCAGGCGAAAAATCAAAAGCGAGGAAAATACCCGCTTTTGACGTAAAGTCGCATTTGTGTTGCCGCCCTACCGCTGGCGACGCGCCATGAAGGCCAGCCGCTCGAACAGATGCACGTCTTGTTCGTTCTTCAGCAGCGCGCCGTGCAGCTTGGGCAGGGCGTTGGGGCCGTCCTTGGCAAGATCTTCGGCGTCCATATCCTCGGCCAGCAAAAGCTTCAGCCAGTCCAGCACTTCGGAGGTCGAGGGTTTCTTTTTCAGCCCCTGCTGTTCGCGGATCTCGTAGAACTGCGTCAGCGCGGTGGTCAGAAGCTGTTGCTTGATGCCCGGATGGTGCACTTCGACGATCTGTTTCAGCGTCTCCATGTCGGGGAATTGGATGTAGTGGAAGAAACAGCGGCGCAGGAAGGCGTCGGGCAGTTCCTTTTCGTTGTTCGAGGTGATGATGACGATGGGGCGCTGACGCGCGCGGATCGTCTCGCCCGTCTCATAGACGAAGAATTCCATCTTATCGAGTTCCTGCAACAGGTCGTTGGGAAACTCGATATCGGCCTTGTCGATCTCGTCGATCAAGAGCACGACCTTCTCGTCCGCCTCGAAGGCCTGCCAAAGCTTGCCCTTGCGGATGTAGTTCTTCACGTCATGCACGCGCTCGTCGCCCAACTGGCTGTCGCGCAGACGGTTCACGGCGTCATACTCGTACAGGCCCTGCTGTGCGCGGGTGGTCGATTTGATGTTCCATTCGATCATCCGCAGGCCCAAAGCGTCGCTGACCTGCCGCGCCAACTCGGTCTTGCCGGTGCCGGGCTCGCCCTTCACCAGCAATGGCCGCTCCAGCGTCACCGCCGCATTTACGGCAATTTTCAGGTCCTCGGTGGCGACGTAGTCTTTGGTGCCTTGGAATTTCATCTTGTTTTCAACCTCGTGTGACGGGCGCTTGATCCTTGGCCTTTAACCAAAAATCAAAGGGATTGTGTAGTGACAATTGTTACCCGCTCAGATAGACGCTGCGGCAGGGGACGATGTCGGGAGACAGGCCTTTTTAATGTCTGAGTTGAAAAACGCCGGGGAAAAACAAATGAAGCAGGAAATCTTCCTGCCGGACGACTATCGTCCGGCCGAGGACGAGCCATTCATGAATGACCGTCAGCTTGAGTACTTTCGGCGCAAGCTGATCAACTGGAAAGCGGAACTTTTGGCAGGCAGCCGCGACACCATCGAAACACTGCAAGACGGCACCCGGAACATCCCGGATGTGACCGACCGCGCCTCGGAAGAGACCGACCGCGCCTTGGAACTGCGCACCCGGGATCGGGCGCGTAAACTGGTCGGCAAAATCGACGCGGCGCTGCGGCGGATCGACGAGGGAGAGTTCGGTTACTGCATGGTCACCGGCGATCCGATCTCGCTCAAACGGCTGGACGCGCGGCCCATCGCCACTATGACCCTTGAGGCGCAAGAGCGTCACGAGCGGCGCGAGAAAGTCCACCGCGACGACTGACATTACCTGAAACACCACACGCCGGGGCAAATGCTTCGGCGTTTGTGGTTGGGGCGCGAATGAAACCTTCCAATGCGATTGTCGTGGGCGGCGGGATCGGCGGGCTGGCGCTGGCCACAGCGCTGGCGCGGCGTGGCGTGGCCGTGACCCTGCTCGAACAGGCCGCGCGCTTTTCCGAGATCGGTGCCGGGTTGCAGATCAGCCCCAATGGCCTTGCCGTGCTGCGCGGGCTGGGGCTTGAGCGCGGGTTGGCGGCGCGCGGTGCGGTGCGCGGGCAGGCGGTACGGCTTTGCGATTATGCCAAAGGCGGCCAAGTGGCCCGGCTGGACCTGACCCGCCTGCCGGAGGATCAGCGTTATTATTTCCTCCACCGTGCCGATTTGGTCGATCTGCTGCGCGAGGCCGCGCAGCGCGCCAACGTCAGCTTTGAGACCGATGCGCAGGTCGCCTCCATCCATCCCGGCGCGCTGCCACAGGTGCAGATGGCCCGCGGCGGGCGGCGGCGGGCGGAACTGGTGGTGGCCGCCGATGGCATCCACTCGGTCGGGCGGGTGCAGTTGAACGGGGCGGATCAGGCCCGTTTCTCGGGGCAGGTCGCGTGGCGGGCGCTTATTCCCAACGTGGTCAATCATCCGCCCGAGGCGCGGGTCACCATGGGGCCGGGGAAACATCTGGTCAGCTATCCGCTGCGCGAGGGGCGCATGGTCAACCTCGTCGCCGTGGAAGAGCGTGACGATTGGGCCGCCGAAGGCTGGCACCACAGCGACGATCCTGCCAACCTGCGCCGCGCCTTTGCCGGTTTCGGCGGTGAGGCCGCGCAGATGTTGGAGGCGGTAGAGGAGGTCACCCTCTGGGGGCTGCACCATCACCCCGTTGCCGCCAATTGGCAGGCAGAGGGCGTCGCGCTTTTGGGCGACGCGGCCCATCCGACACTGCCCTTTCTGGCGCAGGGCGCCAATATGGCGTTGGAGGATGCATGGGTCTTGGCCGATTGCCTGACCCGCCATCCGCGCGACGCGGCGCTCACCGCCTATCAGGCCGCGCGCATCGACCGGGCGCGGCGCATCGTGAAAACCTCCGAAGGCAACGCCACCCGCTATCACCTGCGCTCAGGTCCGATACGCTTTGCGGCCCATACCGGGCTGCGCATCGCCTCAACGCTGGCGCCCGGCGCGATGCTGCGGGCCTTCGATTGGCTCTATGCCCATGACGTGACGAAAGGGTAGAGGCCGCCGCGGAAGAACGGCGGCCCCAAACACTCAACCCGCGCGTTGCAGCATGCCAAACAGGTCGCGCGGATCATCCGGGTCGGCCAGCAGGTCGAGCGGTTGGAACAGCCCGGTCTCAGCAATCTGGTCGCGGACATAGCGCAGGGCCGAGAAATCTTCGATCGCGAAGCCCACGGAGTCGAACAGGGTGATCTGTTGCGCATCGCGGCGGCCCTCGGCCTGACCGGACAGCACCTGCCAGATCTCGGTGACCGCGTGATCAGGTTCCAACTGCTGAATCTCGCCCTCGATCCGTGTTTGCTCGGGGAATTCGACGAAGATGTCCGAGCGGTGCAGGATGGCGGGCGCGAGTTCCGTCTTGCCCGGACAGTCGCCGCCGATCGCGTTGATATGCACGCCGGAGCCGACCATATTGTCGGTCAGGATCGTGGCATATTGCTTGTCCGCGGTGCAGGTCGTGATGATCTGCGCGCCCATGATCGCCTCCTCGGCACTGTCGCATTCCACGACCTTCAGCCCCGAGCCCGCCAGATTGCGCGCGCATTTCGCGGTCGCCGCGCGGTCGATGTCGTAGAGCCGCACCTCGTCCACGCCGCAGATCGCCTTCATGGCGAGGCTCTGGAACTCGGACTGCGCGCCGTTGCCGATCATCGCCATGACCCGGCTGCCCTTGGGCGCCAGCAGCCGCGCCACCACCGCCGAAGTCGCCGCCGTGCGCAGGGCGGTGAGGATCGTCATCTCGGTCAGTAGCACCGGATAGCCGTTGGCCACATTGGCCAAAAGGCCAAAGGCGGTCACGGTCTGGAAGCCGGTCTTGGTATTGTCGGGGTGGCCGTTGACGTATTTGAAACCGTAGACATCGCCGTCCGAGGTCGGCATCAATTCGATCACGCCCTTCTCGGAATGGCTCGCCACGCGGGGTGTCTTGTCGAAAAGCTCCCAACGTTTGAAATCGGCTTCGATGTAGTCGGCCAGGCCGCGCAGCATCTCTTCGACGCCGACATGGTGGATCAGCTTCATCATCTGGTCGACGGAAACAAAAGGCACCAGCGCCTTGTCGGAGGGTTTGAGGTTGGTCATCTTGGGGTCTCCAATCAATATGCGCGTGTGGGGCGGTCAAAGACGCGGCGGCCAAAGGCCGAGGCGGTGAGGTCGACCATCAGCTGCGCGGTGCGCCCGCGTTCATCGAGGAAGGGGTTCAGCTCCACCAGATCGAGCGAGGTCATCAGACCGCTGTCCGAAAGCATCTCCATCACCAGATGCCCCTCGCGCACGGTGGCGCCGCCCGGCACGGTGGTGCCCACGGCGGGCGCGACGGAAGGATCGAGGAAATCAACGTCGAGCGAGACATGCAGCATCCCGCCCGCCGCCGCGACCTTGTCGAGGAAGCGTTGCAGCGGCTTGGCAATGCCGCTCTCGTCGATCTCGCGCATGTCGACGTAAGTAACGGTGGTTTCCTGCAAGGCGCCACGTTCGGCGGCATCGACGGAGCGCAGCCCGATCATGGCGATATTGTCATGGGGCAGGGGGCTGTCGATCACGGGGAAGCCGTCAAAGCCCTCGCGCCCGGTGACATAGCCCAAAGGCGTGCCATGCAGATTGCCGCTGTCGCTGGTCTGGGGCGTGTGGAAATCCGTATGCGCATCGAGCCAGAGCACGAAGAGCGGGCGGCCCGCCTTCTCGGCGTGGCGCATCGCGCCCAGCACGGTGCCAAGCGCCAGCGCGTGGTCGCCACCCATGAAGATCGGCAGCCCGTCGTCCATCGCCGCATCGGCGGCGGCGGCGAGGCTCTCGGTCCAGGCGATGGTCTCTTCCAGCGCATGCAGTTTGTCGTGCTCCTTGGCGTGGAAGGGGGCAGGGGCCACGTTGCCGCGGTCGGTCACGCTATGGCCAAGGTCGCGCAGCGCCCGCTCCAGCCCCGCGGTGCGGTAGGCGTCCGGCCCCATCAGGCAGCCGCGACGGCGCTTGCCGCTGTCCAGCGGAACGCCCAGCAAAATACAGTTCTGTTGGTTCGACATGGGGGACTCCTGAGATGTTTGATCTCAGATAATCCGCGCATCTGTCGAACGACAAGCCGTCAAACTGTCCGTTTCGGGGGTGTTTTTGGCAAACTGTAAGGTCGTCTGTCCAGTTTGTCAGGCTCTCGTCTTTCAGGCCGTCTTCCGCGCGGCGGCGACCCAAAGGCCGACCAAGATGAAAGAGAAAATCGCGTTCCACCCGGCCATCGACAGGCCCAGAAACTGCCAGACGATCTCATCGCACATCACCAAGCCGCTGGGGCCTTCGGTCGACAGCAGCGACCCGCCATCGAGGCTTCCCAGATCCATGCCGCCGCCGGTGCAGGAACTTGGCCCGGGCCACCAGCCCCATTCCACACCGGCATGAAAGACGCCAATCAACGCGGTCACCGCCGCCGCCAAGGCGCCGAGCCAAGCCAGCACGCGCGGCCCGCCAAGCAGTACGATTGCCCCGATCAGCACCGCCGCCGCATGGGGCCAGCGCTGCCAAAGGCACATCTGACAGGGCGCGTAGCCGCCCAGATGCTGAAACCCGAAGGCCCCCAGCAACAGCGCGGCCGAACCGAGCATCGCCAGCAAAGTCAATGTCTTACCCGTCATAGAACCTTCACCACCATGAAGCCGCCGATCAGCAGGGCGACGGCCAATGTGAACATCAAACCCAAGCGCCGTTCAATGAAGTCTCGGATCGGTGCGCCAAAGCGCCACAGCAGCCCCGCGACGACAAAGAACCGCAGCCCGCGGGCGAGAATCGAGGTCATGATAAAGGTGCCAAGCGGCATACCCGTCCAGCCCGACATGATGGTGATGACCTTGTAAGGGAAGGGGGTGACCCCGGCGACCAGCACCGCCCAAAAGCCCATGTCATTGAACCGGGTCGAGAATTCCGCCATCGCATCGGTCTTGCCCAGACTTGCAAGGATCGGCTGGCCGAGGTTCTCAAAGGCCAGCGCGCCGATGGCATAGCCCAAAAGCCCGCCCAAGACCGACGCGAGCAGCGCCACCCCGGCGATCAGCCAAGCGCGATTTGGCCGCGCGATGATCATCGGGATCATCAGGATGTCAGGGGGGATCGGAAAAAAGGAGCTTTCGACAAAAGCGACAACGGCAAGCGCCCAAAGGGCATGGCGGTGTTGGGCCAGGCCCAGGGTCCAGTCATAAAGGCGGCGGATCATTATCGGGGGCTCCGGCTGTTTTGAATGCCTCACCATGTCGCGCGTCCAAGGTCAAGCAACTGGGCGCGCAGCGCGGGTGAAAATCCACTTGCTCCTGCCGCTTTTGCAGGCTACATCGCCCTACGTGCCCAAGTGGCGGAATGGTAGACGCAGGGGATTCAAAATCCCCCGCCGCGAGGCGTGCCGGTTCGAGTCCGGCCTTGGGTACCACCTTTTCCAAAAGGTTTTCCGCATAGTCGTATGAATGATCCCGGTGCTTTGCGCCTCTTAAGCCCGTTCATCCTTCGCGCCAAAACCCTGCGATCACCTCCTGCGCCACCTTATTCTGCACCGTAAAATCAGTGTCCCCTGCGCCGCCGCCTTCGGGGTCGGTGAACCAACGCCAGATCCAGACGTCTTGAATCCCGCGGGCCTTGAGGGCGCGGAGCCAGCGACCCAGCACCTCCGCCTGAAGCGCCGTATCGGCGGGGGCGGCGCGTTCTTCGGCGCTTTCCCATGGGCGCGCGGTCGCGCCTTCGGCGGAGCGGAGGCCGATTTCCGCGATCCAGATGGGTTTTGCGTGTTTTCGCGCCACGGCGGCGACACGGTCCAATTCTGCGGTAATGGCGCGGTCCCAATCGGTCGGCGCGTCCGGGGCGCCTAGAACGGGGTAGAGGGATACCGCCACGGCATCCAGTTCGGGCCAGAAGGCGATCTTCTCGGCCTCGTCGGCGCCGTGGGCGACATAGGTGAGCTTTCCGCTGAAAAGCGCGCGTATCTCGGCGATGGTGTCGCCCCATTGCGCCGCCCCCGATACGCCGCGCAATTCGGTGCCGAGAACGAGCACGTCGGCGCCGTTGCGCTCTGCCGTGACGGCGATGGCGCGCAGAACCTCTGCGTAGGCGGCGTGCCATGCGTCTGCGCTGTCCGGCTCGGGGGCTATCGCGCCGGCCCAGCTTTCGGGCACCCAAACATGGGGCTTGACGATGGCGGCGAGCCCCGCGGCGTGCAGCTGCGCGATCCCGGCGGCGATCCTGTCATGGGGCAGCGCATCCCCCAAGACGATGGCGCTGGAGCTGGGCGAAGGCTGCCATAGGAAGGGGATCACCGTCGCCGCCGTCGCGCCCGTGTCACGCAGCCGCGCGATGCTTTGGGCGGCGGCGGGGCTGCCGAAGGGAGCGTTCGGCGTCTCGATCAGGTTGAACCCGCGTAGGATGCCACCCGCCTCTTGGGAAAATGCCGCTGTCGCAGTCAAAGCGGTAGAGCCGAGGGCCCAGAGAAGCGTGCGACGGTCGATCATGGGGCTAGGGTAGGGTGACTTCCCCTGCCGCACAACGGCATGCTGGCGAAGACGCGTGGTCTTTTGGGCGCTGCCCCGGGCCAAATAACATCAATTTCGCGCAAAATTGGCGGGTTTTTACCCGCCGGACCCGCGCAGAGCCCAGTGATAATTCCCTTTCCCCGGTCGGCCCAAGCGCGTAGGCAGCGCCTACCTTGGAAAACGAGACATATCATGGCGCAAAATGCCACCATCTACAAAGTCGAGCTTTCGGTCTCGGACATGGATCGTCATTATTATGAGACCCATAAGCTGACCATCGCCAAACACCCCTCGGAAACCGATGAGCGCCTGATGGTGCGGCTGGTGGCCTTTGCCCTTAACGCCCATGAGCATCTGGAGATGACCAAGGGCCTCTCTACGGATGATGAGCCGGACATCTGGCAGAAGAGTCTGAGCGGTGAGTTGGACGTTTGGATCACGCTCGGCTTGCCGAGTGAGAAGGTCCTGCGCCAGTCCTGCAACAAAGCGGCCAAGGTGGTGGTCTATCCCTATGGCGGCAAAACGGCGGAGGTCTGGTGGGATAAGGTCAAGAACAGCACCACCCGTTTTGACAATCTGGACGTGGTGAACCTGGCCGAGGGTGACACCAAGGCGCTGGCGGAACTGGCCAGCCGGGCGATGAAGCTTCAGGTGATGATCCAAGACGGCGAGGTGACGGTCAATCTGGAAGAGGCGCTGGTCACACTAACGCTTAATCGATGGAAAAGCGCCGCCTGATTCATACTGCGGGCGCGTCAGGGAGCAATTCACCTGCCGCGCTCGATTTACGCCGTTTGTTTGCGTTGCAGGGCCGCGATGACATAGCCGATCACCATGGCCATCCCGACATGTCCGACAAAGGATGACTGCGTGTAAGCCCCAAATCCCATCATAAAGCTACGCCCGATCAGTGGTGCCAGAAGCCCCTGTGCGACAAACCAAAGCACAAGACCCGACAGCGCCCCTGGCAGCACTAGCCCCAGCCGCGTCAAGCGATGCGCGAGCCAGACCGTGGCTGAAAAGCCTGCGATGCCAATGGCGATATGCAGCACAAACCCAAGCCAATAGGGCAGGGTAACCCCGATAAGCTTAGCAATTGCTACGACAAGGTTCGCCGGGGCGAGTGCGACGCCAAAAAGGAGAGGGGACAGCAGCCAAGCATAAAGCTCAAAGGCGATTTCACCGGGAAGCCCTGCCAGTACGAGGGTGCGAAGGGTCTGAGTGAGGGGCATGGTGGCGGTTCTCTTGAAGAAGGACAGCACATTTGGACCACCCGCACCCAATCAGGCGATGGGGCAGATATCTGTCGGCCATGGAAGGGAGAATGGGCGCGCTACGTCCGCGCGAAGGCGAAAAAAAAGGCGCGCCTCTATGGGCGCGCCTTTAAATTTAAACGTCGAGCTTCTTGTCGCCGCGTTTCCATGCCAGCGGCTGGAAAACCTCATCCACCGGGGTTTCGGCAACGTGGTTGACGTAGTTGGAGATGGTTTTCTGCGCCATGCCGAGGATCACGTCCAGCACCGCGCGGTGGCCATAGCCTGCGTCGAAAAACGCCTGCATCTGCGCGTCGGAAACGAAGCCGCGGTTGCGCGCCATCTGCACGGTGAAGGTCCGCAGCGCTTCGAGTTTGGGCGTCGGCAGGGCCGTTTCATTGCGCAGCGCGTCGCTGATCTCGTCCGAGACCTTCATCATCTTGGCGATGCCGGTGTGGGCGGGCACGCAGTAGTGGCACTCGTTCTCGACGTTGATCGACTGCCAAACCACGGTCAGCTCTTCGGCGTCGAACTCGGTCTCGGTGAAGAGCTTGTGCAGCACCTGATAGCCTTCATAGGCCTGCGGGCTTTCGGCCAGCACCTTGTGCAGACCCGGCAGGCGGCCAAAGGCCTTTTGCGATTCTTCCAGCAGCGGCTTGGAGGCTTCGGGCGCGGTGTCTTGGTCGTGGGACGGGAAAGTCATGATGTCTACCTTTGTAAATCGTTGATATCCGTCATTTAGGCTTTCTTGAACGATCACTCAAGTATATATTTGAGTGATCGTTCAACATATGGTGATCACATGCCCCGCAAACCGAACCACGACCGAGCCGAGTTGATCGACCGCGCCCGCGATCTGTTCTGGCGTCAGGGCTGGGCGGGCACGTCGCTGAAAGACCTCGAAGCGGTGCTGAAGATGAAGCCCGGCAGTTTCTACGCGGCCTTCGGGTCAAAAGAGTCGCTGTTTGAAATCGCTTTGGACAAATATGCCGAGGATGGGGCCGGGCGCTTGGCCGAATTGGTCGCGGAACATGGTCCGATGGCGGCGCTGAAACGCTATCCCGAATTGGCGATCTGCCGCGAGGAAGCTCCGGCCAAAGCCTGCATGCTCTCCAAAACCTTGTTGGAGCTACAGGCTCATGGCCACCCGTTGGCGAAACGGGCCAGCGCGCATCTTATGGGGATGGAAGAGCAATTCGCAGCGCTTTTCGCGCAGATGCAGCGAGACGGGGAAATCGGCGCCGCGCATGATCCAAAGGCGCTGGCCCGGCGCTATCAGAGCGATCTTTTGGGCCTGCGCGTCTCGGCCGAGCGGGAGGGGATCGACGCCCATGCCATTGCCCGTGAAATCGCCGAAGGTCTGGAGCGGTTGTAGCCTGAGGCCGCGCTATTCGATCTGCTCTTCCAGCATGGCCGTGATCTTGCGGCGTTGAAAGATATTGCGGATCTGATGCGCCATAATCCGCTCCGGTACGAAATAGGGTTTGCCGTCTTTCCATTCCGCCCGGAACTCATGCCGCGCGGCGATCAGCTTGGTGGTATGGCCATCCGCTGCAGCAACGGTGAGGTCCATCTGCCGGACTTTGTCGAACAGCCCCTCGGTCCCGATCCGCGTCTCGGCGCGGCGGAGCAGGTCGAGAAAACTGCCGATGTCGATGAAATCACCGCTTTTGATCGGCCCCTGATTGGTGCGGGTCAGGGGGTTCTCCACATCGTTCAACGCCACCTCTTCGCGTTCGGTGACCTTGACGTGATAGGTTTTCTCCTCCGTCACGACCCGCGCCATGACTTCGAGCAGGTAAATCGGCTCGGCTCCCATATTCGTCACGAAGCAATGGGCATTCTCATCCCGCGCGATCGAGCGGTTGATCAGGATCACCGGCTGCCGCTGCCGCCGGAAGTTGAGCCATAGGATATGCAGATAGGCCAGCCAGACCACCGCCGTAAAAAGACTGACCGCCACTTGTAACGTGCCGGAATTCTCTGCGATCCAATCGAGCATTCTGTCTCTTCCTTACCAAGCCTGCGGGAGTCGCGAGATTAACGCGCAGGGCGGCGCTTCGTTGCACAGAGATTGGCGGGGCGGGGTTGACCGGGCGGTATTATATCAATAATTCGCGATATATGGATAATGAAAACGCCCTCCAAGCCTTCGCCGCCTTGGGTCAGTCGACCCGGCTGGATGTCTTTCGCCTGCTGATCAAAGCGGGCGGTAAAGGCATGTCGGCGGGCGAGATCGGCACCGCGCTTGATGTGCGGCAAAACACGATGTCGGCCAACCTCTCGGTGCTGGCCCGCGCAGGGCTGATCCGCAGCAAGCGCGAAGGGCGCAGCATCCGATATTTCGCCGATATGAACGGGCTGCGCGCGCTGCTGGGCTTTCTCTTGGAAGACTGCTGCGGCGGCCAGCCTGAACTGTGCCAACCGCTGCTGGATGAGTTGACCTGCTGCTAACCCCATAGATACAAACGAAAGACCGCCATGACCGATACCGCCGATCCCGTAACCGCTGGCCTTGGTGCTTTTGAACGCTGGCTCTCGCTCTGGGTGGCGCTGGCCATCGGGGCGGGGCTTTTGCTGGGCAATCTCTTTCCCGGCATCTTTGGCGCGTTGGCGGCGCTTGAGGTCGCCTCGGTCAACCTGCCGGTAGCCGTGCTGATCTGGGCCATGGTCTATCCGATGATGGTCGGCGTCGATTTCGGCGCACTGCGGCAGGTGGGGGACAAGCCGAAAGGGCTGGTGGTGACGCTGGTGGTCAACTGGCTGATCAAACCCTTCACCATGGCCGCCCTCGGGGTGCTGTTCTTTAACCATGTCTTCGCCGGGCTGATCCCACCCGATGATGCGCAGGCCTATCTGGCGGGGGTGATCCTCTTGGGGGCCGCACCCTGTACCGCCATGGTCTTTGTCTGGTCCAACCTCACCCGCGGCGACGCGACCTATACGCTGGTGCAGGTCAGCGTGAACGATGTGATCATGGTCTTCGCCTTCGCGCCGATCGTGGCTTTCCTCTTGGGCGTGACCGACATCACCGTGCCTTGGGACACGCTGCTGATCTCGGTCGGCCTTTACGTCATGCTGCCGCTGCTGGCCGGCTACCTCACCCGCGGGCGGTTGGTAGCTAAGGGCGGTGAGGCGGCGGTCGACGCTTTCAAGGCTCGGGTGCAGCCCTTTGCCATTATGGGGCTTCTGCTGACGGTCGTGTTGCTCTTTGGCTTTCAGGGCGAGGTGATCCTCGACCGTCCGCTCGTCATCGCGCTGATCGCCGTGCCGCTGTTGCTGCAATCCTACGGCATCTTCTTCATCGCCTATGGTGCTGCGCGGGCGTGGGGCATTCCCTTCAACGTGGCCGCCCCCTGCGCCTTGATCGGCACGTCGAACTTCTTTGAACTGGCCGTCGCCGTGGCGATCAGCCTTTTTGGGTTGGGGTCGGGTGCTGCCTTGGCCACCGTTGTAGGCGTCTTGGTCGAAGTGCCGGTCATGCTCTCCCTCGTGGGCTTTGCCAACCGCACGCAGCATTGGTTCCCCGCCGCCAAATGAACCTCGCCCGATAACACTCTGCCGCCTAAGGAAATTCCCGTGACCGATACGCCAAACATCGAAGAAGACCACTTCAATTCCATCGACGAGAGCTGCCTCCTGTCGCCTCAGCGCGCCACCCACGGCCCGCGCATTCTGCTGCTCTACGGCTCGCTTCGCCCGCGGTCCTTCAGCCGCCTGATGACCGAAGACGCCGCCCGCATCCTCACCCGTCTCGGGGCCGAGACGCGGACTTTCAACCCCACGGGCCTGCCGCTGCCCGACGATGCCGCGCCCGAGCATCCCAAGGTGCAGGAACTGCGCGATCTGGTGTCATGGTCCGAAGGCATGGTCTGGTGCTCGCCCGAACGCCACGGCGCGATGACGGGGATCATGAAAACCCAGATTGACTGGATCCCCCTGTCGCTCGGCGGGGTGCGCCCGACCCAAGGCAAGACCTTGGCCGTGATGCAGGTTAGCGGCGGGTCGCAAAGTTTCAACGCGGTGAACCAACTCCGCATTTTGGGCCGCTGGATGCGGCTGCTGACCATCCCCAACCAATCCTCGACCCCCAAAGCTTTCTTGGAGTTTGACGAGGATGACCGGATGAAACCCTCGCCCTTCTATGACCGCGTGGTCGATGTGATGGAGGAGTTGGTGAAATTCACCCTGCTGACCCGCGACAATAAGGATTATCTGCTCGACCGTTATAGCGAGCGTAAGGAAAGCGCCGAGGAGCTTTCCAAACGGGTAAACCAAAAGGCGATCTGACCGCCAAATGCAAACGGCAGGGACAATCTTGGCCCTGCCGCATCATACTCGCGCTAAAAAGCGATCAGTCGTTGGACCAGCCGGAAACCGCTTTGATTTCGCAGAAGTCCTCGATCCCCCAAACGCCGCCTTCGCGCCCGTTGCCCGAACGTTTCATGCCGCCGAAGGGCGCACCTGCGCCACGGCTCTCGCCGTTCATCTCAACCATGCCCGAACGCAGCTTGGTCGCCAGACGGTTGCGGCGGGTGCCATCGCTGGATTGAACATAGTTGGTCAGGCCATAGACCGTGTCATTGGCCATCTCGACGGCTTGATCCTCGCTCTCAAACTTCATGATCGACAGCACGGGGCCAAAGATCTCTTCGCGGGCGATGGTCATATCGGGCGTCACATCGGCGAAAACGGTGGGTTTGACATAGAAACCCCGGTTCAGATGCTCGGGCCGACCGGTGCCACCGGCCACCAGACGCGCGCCTTCGTCGATGCCTTTCTGGATCAGGTCTTGGATCTTGCCCCATTGCGCCTCGTTCACGACCGGGCCGATGTGGCGGCCCTCTTCGCTGGCGGGGCCGACTTCGACCTTATTGGCCACTTCGGCTGCCGTCTCGACCGCTTGGTCATAGACGCTGGCCTCGACCATCATCCGGCTGGGGGCGTTACAGCTTTGGCCGGTGTTGTTCATCATATGCAGCACGCCGCGTTTGACGGCCTTGTCATCGGCATCGGCGAAGACAAGGTTCGCGCCCTTGCCGCCAAGCTCCAGATGGACCTTCTTCAGCGTATCCGCCGCGTTCTTGGAAATCGCGATGCCGGCGCGGGTGGAGCCGGTGAAGCTCACCATATCCACATCCTCATGGCCGGTCAGGGCGGTGCCCACGGTCGCGCCGTCGCCGTTCACAAGGTTGAAGACACCGGCGGGGAAGCCTGCTTCATCCATCATCTCGGCAAAGATCACCGCGCTCAGCGGGCTTTCCTCAGACGGTTTCAGCACCATGGTGCAGCCCGCGGCAACAGCGGCGCCGACTTTCAGCATCACTTGGTTCATCGGCCAGTTCCATGGCGTGATCATCGCCACGACGCCAACCGCCTCGTGAATGATCCGGTCGTTCGGCGCGTGATCCCCCAAGGGCTTTACGAATTTGAAATCTTTCGCCGCTTTGATGAAATTCTTCAGGTGGCTGTAACCCGCCCCCCATTGGGAGCTGCGCGCCATCTCGATGGGTGCGCCCATCTCGGTGCTGATCGCTTGGGCCATATCCTCGGTCCGGGATTTATAGACCTCGGCCAGTTTCTCCATCAGCGCGATGCGCTCTTCGGGGGCGGTGGCCATCCATGCAGGCAGGGCGGCCTTGGCCGCAGCCACGGCGGCGTCCACATCCTTCGGCCCGCCGAGCGAGATCACGGTGCAGGGTTCTTCGGTCGACGGGTTGATGACCTTATGTTCACTGCCCTCAAGCGGGGCGACCCATTTGCCGTCGATATAGAAATCACGTTTTTCGATCATGCTCTGTCTCCGTTATTGGCCAGGCGCGCGTCTTTCTTGCCGCCTAGAAGTGTCCGGGAATCGCCGGCTCCCGATATGCCTAGGACAATTTTACGGGGCGGAAAAGTTCAGAGGTGATTTTTGATCAAAAAGACGGGCGCGGCGGCTTGAAACCTGCGGGCGGGTAGGGGGCGCTCAGCCCTGCGCCGGGAAGCTGATTTCGACACAAAGCCCGTCTTGGCCTTCGACCTTCAGCGTCGCTTCGTGTTGGAAGGTCAGCGTGCGGATCATGCGCCAGCCCAGCGAATCCGACCGCTCGGGCCGTTTGGCGTCATCGGGCAGGCCGACGCCATCGTCATAGACCTTGAGCGTGAGCCCTTCGTCATCTTCTTGCGTGACTTCGATGGTGATCACCCCTTTGTCGCGCCCTTTGAAAGCGTGTTTATAGGCGTTGGTGATCAGCTCACCCACGATCAGCCCGATGTCGACGGCCAGTTTGTTGTCCATCTTCAGGCTGGGGCAAATCAGCTTGATGCCGATGTTCTGACGATCTCCGGTAAAGGCGCGTTCGGCGTTTTTGGCGACTTCATCCAGCATATCCTCCAGATCAAGGTCGGTGCTGTCGGTTGAGCGTTGCATCAGCTCATGCGCCTTGGAGAGCGAACCCACCCGGGTCTCCAACTCGCGCAACACTTGGCGGGTCTCATCCTCTTTGGCTTGGGTCTTGCTCATCCGGATCAGCGCCACGATCAGGGCAAGGTTGTTGCCCGTGCGGTGATGAAGCTCCTGCATCAAGAGGTCGCGGTCGGCGATGCCTTCGCTGAGTTCGCGGTTCTGTTCGGTCAGCGCGGCGGTCGGGTCTTTGGCATTATAGGCTTCCAGCGCCGCGAGGGCATCGGCCTTGATCTGCTCAACCGCGCTTTGCGGCTCGGGCAGCAGGAACTCCGCATGAACCCGCGTGCCTTCTTGCCCGGTGTCCACATCGAAACGCGCCGCGATACGCTGCACGCCGCGCAGGCCGAGGCCCAGACCGGTCTCCGACACGATGTCGCGCGTGGGGTCGAGCTTGTCTTCCTCGATCCCGCGGCCTTGATCGATTACCGTTAGGCCAAGGGCGGGCTTGCCGTTGATATCCGTCAGTGAAAAGCGCGCACGGCCTTTCTGGCCGTGCTCTATCGCATTGCGGCCCAGTTCCACGGCGGCGGTCACGGTGCGCGTCCGCTCGAATGAGGTAAAGCGCATGGCTTCGGTGAGGGTCAGGGCGATCTGGCGCAGGGCTGCGATATCACCGCCCTTTTCAAGGTTCACCGATGTGAGGTTCGTTGCTTTCATCAGTCCGCGTCCCGTGCAATGCGTATGACCACGATGGAGGCGTCATCACGCCCGCGAAATGCCCGGTCGAGCAGGTAGCCAGCGATCAAAAGCGGAGATTTCCACAATAGACCCTGGGGGAGATAGCTGTCGCGCAGGGTTTTCAACCCGTCGCTGTGCAGGATCATCAGATCCCCCGGTTCAAGGTCAAAGGTGTCTTCATAGCCTCGCGTGGCGCGGGCACCGATCCGCCCGTCACGCACCGGCAGGCGTTTGACCGCACCGTCGCGGACCCGCAGCGTGGCGATATTGCCCAAGGCAGCATAGCGCAGGACCATCTGCGGCTGCGCGATATGTACAAGGGCCGCCACCGCGCCGCGCTTGCCGATCAACTGCTCGGTCACCTCATACATCACCGCGCCCGGCTCGCTGTTGAAGCTGCGCGTGGCTTTGACGGCGTCGGTGACCTCCAGCGATGCGGCTGCGGCTTCGGGGCCATGGCCCAACCCGTCGCACAGCAGGATGTCGGTGGCTTTCGGCGTCTGCCGCAGCAGGTAATCGTCGCCACACTCCTCTTCGTTCGGATGGCAGACCCGTAGGCCCACGGCCTCGACCCCATGGGTCGGGCAGGGGGCGCTGTTTTGGACGAAGCTGCAAACGATGGTGGTGCCCACCTCCGGCCCGCTGAAAATGTCGAAATCATTCGACAGGCGGCGGATCGCCCCGAGGCCCAGCCCAGCAGAGCCGCCGCTGCTCATGCCGTCCTGAAACATGTGATCCATATCGCTGATGCCGGGGCCGCGGTCGGTGAAGATCATCACGATCTTGTCGCCCTTGGCCTCGGCCGGGGCATTGATCAGCGCGCGGCCCTTTTCGGCGTAGCGCAGGATGTTGGTGGTGGCTTCGGTGGCGACGATGGCCAATTCGTCGGTCCGGTGTTTGGGCCAGCCGTGTTCAGCGGCCAGACGACGCGCGGCGCGGCGCACCACGGCGATGGCGCTTTGGTCCTGAACTTCGACCCACTGTATCATAGGTTCACACTCATCAACACGCTGGTGCCCCCGCCAACGGCGGTGCGGATTTCAAATTTCTGGGCAAGCCGCTGTGCGCCGCCCAAACCCCGGCCAAGCCCGCCGCCCGAGGTATAGCCGTCCGTTAGGGCCAATGCCACGTCCTCGATCCCCGGTCCCTTGTCCCAACAGACCACGCTCAACCGCTTGGCCTTCGGGTCGACATAGATGGAAAATTCGCCGCCGCCAGCATGAACGATCGCATTGCGCGCGATTTCACTGACGGCGGTGGCGAAACGTGTGATATTCAGCGCCGAGGCGCCATGTTCTTTCATGTAGCGCGCCACGGCTTGGCGCACTGTAACCGCGTCGCCGCTGGTCTTTAGTTTGAACTGAGAGAGAAGAACCTGCGCCCCAAGGTCCTTTTCATCAAACGCGACGTAGCTGGGTGAGGGCATGGGTCAGGCTCAAGGCGGTGCGGATTTCTGGCAAGTACATGCCAAGCTCAACCAGCGTGACCGCCACCGTGGGTCGCATGCCAACCACATAGGTATCCGCCGCCAGTAGGCGAGAGATCCCCGCCAACTGCGCAATCACCCGCCCAACGAAAGTGTCCACGATCTCAAGCGCCGAGATATCTAGGATCACCCCATCGATGCGATTCTGGGATATCTTGTTCGACAGCCGATCCTGAAGCTCCAAAATCTCCGTGTCCGTGATGTCATCCTGTATCGAAACGAGGAGCGCATGTTCGACCAGATTAATCGACGTGACACCGGCCACCTTATTGACCCTCGGTCTTCTTGATCACATAGCCGACGGTCATCAGCGCATCCGACAGGGCGGTGCGAATGCTGGACCGGGTCGAGACAGTGCCCACGTCGATGCCAAGCTGCACCATGGTCTGGGCGATCATCGGGCTGATGCCGCTGATGATACATTCAGCCCCCATCAGACGCACGGCGGCGGCGGCGCGCAGCAAGTGTTGCGCCACCTGCGTATCGACAGTGCCGACGCCGGTGATGTCCATGATGACCACTTCGGCCTGGCGCTCAAGAATGGTCTGAAGCAGGTTCTCCATCACCTCTTGGGCGCGGGCGGAATCCAGCGTGCCGATCAGCGGCAGGGTCAAAACGCGGTCCCAAAGCTCGACCACAGGAGTCGACAGTTCCAGCATCTCTTGGCGCTGGCGATCAATGATCTGCTCACGCTCGAGAATAAAGATTTCGTTGGTGAAGATGGCAAAGGCATCGACCAAACGGGTGACCAGCATCACGTCGCGGATCAGCATCGCGTGGTCGCTGTCCAGCATCGTCTCAAGCCGTTTGAACAGCGGCGTTTTCAACGCCAGCACAAAGGTCGCCATCTCGGTCGGGGTCACGCCCCGGTTGACCCGCTCGCGGCTGACATCGGTCAGAACGGCGCGCAGATCGTCCCATTGGGTATCGTCAAAGTCGAAATCCTCGCCGGTGACCCCATCGCGCACACCTTTGGAGAAGGCTTTGAGCAATTCGCGGTTCTGGTTACGGCTCTCCGCATCGGAGAACAGGTCAGAACGCTTTACGCCTTCTTTGACCTGCGTTCCCAGCCACTCCTCGATGATACCTTTGAAATCGGTGTCGAGAACAGTCAGAATATTGGCCGTAGCAGATTGCGGCATCTTGAACCCCAGTATTTATTTCACCCCCCATAGGCCAATCGTGGGCGTGAGTGTCAATAGGACGCAGGGAGTTTGATCGGCGGTAAAGCGCCGTTTTGCAGAATGAAATGGCGCGTAAGTAGCTGTTTTTAAGCAGGCTCTCGCGACGAAACGTAAGGGTCGCCTGCAAAAAGGGCAGCAACGGCGCTTTGGCCGGGTGCTGCCCCTTTCTTGATCTTGTCTTGCGGCTGTCAGGTTGCCGCGAGGTTATTACGCCGCCTCGCCGGGGTGACGCGGCACCAGCGCGCGCACCAGATCGCGCATATGCAGCACGCCGACCTGTTTGCCTTCGCGCATGACGCGGTAGTTGTTGGTGGTATCCCCGCCGGAAACGGCAATGATGCTTTCCAGCGTGTCGTCGAAATCAACCTCACCGGCCACATCCGTGGGGGGCACATCGGTCTTTTCCATGACCGAACGCACGCGCAGCACGCGGGCGCGGTTGATGTCGCTGACGAAGGCTTCGATATAGGGATCGTTGGGGTTCAGCAGGATATGCTGCGGCTCGCCCTGTTGGACGATGAACCCGTCTTTGAGGATCACCAGATGGTCCGCCAGTTTCAACGCCTCGTCCAGATCGTGGGTGATGAAGATCACCGTTTTATGCAGTTCTTCCTGCAATTCGATTAGCAGGTCCTGCATGTCGGTGCGGATCAACGGGTCAAGCGCGGAAAACGCCTCATCCATCAGCATCACGTCGGAGTTTGAGGTCAGCGCCCGGGCAATGCCCACACGTTGCTGCATCCCGCCCGAAAGCTGCGCGGGATACTGCTCTCCTTGGCCTTCCAGCCCGACGCGGTTGAGCCATTTGGTGGCCTCATCCGCGTATTTGCTGCGGCTTTTGCCTTCAATCTCCCAACTCAGTCCGGTGTTTTCCAGCACCGTGCGGTGGGGCAGCAGGGCGAACTTTTGGAACACCATCGACATGTCATGCTTGCGCAACTGGCGCAGGCGACGCTCGTTATAGTCGAGGATGTTCTCACCGTTCACGATGACCTCGCCCGCCGTGGGGTCGATCAGCCGGTTGAGGTGTCGGATCAGCGTTGATTTGCCCGAGCCCGAGAGCCCCATGATCACCGTCGTCTTGCCCGCAGGCATGTCCACGTTAATGTCATTAAGGCCCAGCACATGGCCCGTCTCGGCCTGAAGGTCGGCTTTGCTCATCCCCCCGCGGACCTTCTCCAGCGCGGTTTTGGGATCGTCGCCGAAGATCTTGTAGAGGTTGCGGACGGAAATCTTGATGTCGTCTGTCATGTCTGGCCTCACTTCTGCGCCGCGTTGATCCGCGCAAGCGCGGCTTTGGTGACCCGGTCAAGGATGATCGCAAGCAGCACGATCCCCAGACCCGACAGGAGGCCCACGCCCAACTCAAGGCTGCGAATGCCGCGCAGCACTAGCACGCCAAGGCCGGGGGCGGACACCAGCGAGGCGATCACGACCATGGCAAGGCTCATCATGATGGTTTGGTTCACACCGGCCATGATGTTGGGCAGCGCCAGCGGGATCTGCACCTTGTAGAGCTTTTGGCGGTTGGTCATGCCAAAGGCATCCGCGGCCTCGATCACGTCCTTGTCGACCAGACGGATGCCGAGGTCAGTCAGGCGCACCACCGGCACAATGGCATAGAGGATGATGGCGATGCCGTAGAGCTTGGGCTCGGTCACCGAGAAGAGGAAGATCAGCGGGATCAGGTAGACGAAGGGCGGCAGGGTTTGCAGCATATCCAAAACCGGGATCATCGAGCGCTGCACCCTGTCACTGCGCGACATGGCGATGCCGATAGGCACGCCAAGAAGTACGCAGATGAATGCGCAGACAAAGATGATCGCCAGCGTCTGCATGGTGTGTTCGTAAAAGTCGATGAAGGCGAGGAAACCAAAGACCAACGCCACGAGACCCACCAGCTTCAGCGAACGGCCCACGGCATAGGTGATTGCCATCAAAAGCGGGATCATCACGAACCACGGCACCGATTGCATCAGCCAAAGCGCGTTCTCCAACGCCCAGCTCAGCGGTTGGGTGAGGGGGTCGACAACAACTTTGAGACTGTCCTTAATGGCAAGGAAGCCTTGCTCCAGCCCTTGGGTCAGGTCGCGCGATTGTGGGATGGCGTCGCAACTGTCGTGCAGCGCATCCAGAGAGGGGAAGGGCATGTCCCAAAGCGTGGTGTCGGTATCACCGCCCGCTTGGCCCATGAGGTCGGCCATGGAGCTTAGCCCGCCGCCTTGATCGTCGCCGCACCAGTCCCGCAGGCCGAGCGTGTCAAAGAGATTGTCGTAGGTTGCCATCTGTCGCTTTCCCGGCCTGCATCAGACCGTTTGCTTTCGGGGAGGGGGCCGAGGCGCCGCGCAGGCCGCGCGGCGTCGGCTGCCCCATGCAGTGGCGGCAATTCAAACCTATGTCCTTACAAAGGAACTGCGCTTCGGGCCAAAGGGGCCAAGGCGCAGTCGGTATGAAAAGACGTAAGTCTTGCCGCCGGTCATCGAAACGAACGGGCGGGAAACCCGGTTGAGTTCCCCGCCCGTCGTTTTGGTCAGTCTGTCTTACTGCTCAAGCAGCTTGGACAGGTTGCCACGGGCGTCATCGCTCAGCCATTCGGCCCAGACGTCCTTGTTGTTTTGCAGGAAATACACCGCCGCTTCCTCGTTGGAGGCGTTGTTTTCACCCTGCCATGCCAGCAGCTTGCTCATCTCGTCGGTCTTGAAGGTCACATTGCCGATGAACTCCGCGATCTCGGGGTTCTCGTCGTGGAAATCCTTGGTCATGACGGTCAGCACCGGCGCGGTCGGGAAGGCCGAAGGCTTGGGGTCCGGCGTGTCGGCGTTTTGGTTGGCGTTATGCGCGGTTTCGTCATATTCGCCCAGATCGACGCTGGTCATGTCGTATTTACCCAGCGGGGTGGTCGGCGCCCAGTAGTAGCCGAACCAAGGCTCTTGGCTCTCATAAGCCGAGGCCATCGAGGTCACCATCGTCTCACCCGAGCCGTGGTTAAAGACTTCGATGCCGTTGCCTTCGAGGTCATAGGCCCGCGCGAGGTTGTCGCTTACCACGCGGCAGCCCCAGCCATCGGGGCAGTTGTTGAACATGCCGCCGACCAGTTCGGGGTTTTCCAAGATGCCTTCGATGGTCTTCAGCTCGGGGTGCTCTTCGGCCAGATAGGTGGGGATCCACCAGCCTTCGACGCCACCGGGGTCGAGCACGGAAGTCAGCTCAACAATCTTACCGTCCGCTTTCAGCTTTTTGTAAGCGTCACCGGCGGAGTTCGGCCACAGTTCGGGCACGATGTCCGGCTCGTTGTTCTCGGACAGCGATGTCACGGCGGGGGTGGTGTCCGACGGCACCACGGTCACGTCGCAGGAATAGCCCTGTGTCAGCAGGAATTCGGTGACGGCGGTGACGATCTGTGCCGAAGCCCAGTTCATTTCCGCGATCGAGACTTCGCCACAGTCCTGTGCGGCGGCGGCCATCGGGGTTGCAACGGCAAAAGCCGTGCCAAGCAAATAGCGTTTCATAGTGATATCTCCTCTATTGTATCCGCAGTGTCGCGCAGTCGCGCACCGCTGATCTTTGCCCCTTTCCATCAAGAAGGAGCCGGTCGCGCGATAGGCGCGGCAGCTTTCGATGGGCGGGTTTGCTGGAGATATGAAAACAAATCATGCGCCCCTGTGCAACACGATTGCCGGGCGCAAGACGCAAGAACGGGCACCGCGCCGGGCCTGACGCGATGCCGCTATATGCGGCGTTCCCATGCAGAACGCCATATTTTTAAGGGTCGGCACGGCCCCTCACGCGGGGCACGGGCCAGAGCATTCAGCGGCGGGAAAAACTTTCCATGTCGCGGATGTGCTGGGGGATGTCCTTGCGGTTCAGGCCGATATCCTGAAGCAGACGGTCGTCCATCGCGTTCAAGGTCGACAGCGTGCGGTTACGCTCCCAACGGCGCGCGGTGTCGCGCAGCGCACGGCGCAGCATGGCGACAAGGGCCAGCCCTTCGGCATTGGCGACTTGACCGATAGTGCCGTTAAAGGCGGTTCCGGGCATCCCGGCGATCTGGTTGGTGTTTTTCAGCAGGCGGAAATGCATGGCATGCTCCATATCAAGAAGGTCGAAGTGGGAAGGATCCGCAAGAGACGACGGTCAGTGCCAGAAGGCCGGGCCGGGTCGGTCTCATCCCGAGTGTGATCCGGTAAGTCAGTTGGAACCCCGATGGTCTAAACAGGCGGATCGGCCTGTCCGACCGGGGTTACCGGCGGTTCAGCAGCGTGCCCGGTTTGCGCGGGCGCCTCTTATGAACAGCATACATCAACATGCCGCGCATTTGGTCCACCCGAGCGGTCTTTGCAATAGGGTGAAATAGGGGTGCGACACCCTGCCGCATGTGCGAGGCGCAGAGCCCACTATGGCTGAGGTTTCCGCCCGCCCGGCGTGGTGTCGTTTGTGGCATCTGAAATGTCGTTTTGAGAGTCGGATTTGGCGCATTTTGGCGCGGTCGATCGAACGGAAAGGGGCCGTTGTTTGGGTGGCCTTCGCGGGTGGCAATTGCATTTTCTCCGCGGTCAATCTCGGCGCGGAGTGAGGGGCGGAGCGCTCACCATGACTCGCCCGTAACCCGCGCGGCTTTCGCCCCCGCGCGGGCTCAATGCCGTGAGGAATCGATTCGGCGGGAATAAGGCGGGTCGCCCGTGGTTTCGTCACCAGTTCCGCAGGTTTGCGGGCGATTGGTTCCAGCCGGTGAACAAGCAATCAAAAAGAATGACGAAAACAAGGCGGCGTAGATGCGGCTGATTTGCGGCGGCATTGTCGCGCAATGCGAAACAGTCTTGACCGAGGGATCGGCGCAGCCGTCCTGCGCAGGCGTTAATTCACCTTAATCCTATGGCGATTCGCGATACCGACGCGGAGTGCGCCGGAAACAATTGCGCCCAAAAGTCGCGCTAAACCACCTGAATTGCGGCAAAACTTCATTTGGTTCCGGCTATTTTCAAACATTTTTTGCTTTGTCCATTCGTATAGGAGGGCTATTCCTATAGGTGCCCAACTGGGGGGCATAGAAGTCTGTAGGTCACGGGGGCGGCCGCATTAAGCGCATCAAGGATGCGGGAAATGTGGATACGCCGCAAGTTTGCGACCGTAAGCACAACATACCGAAGTGCACCGCGCCTCGGCTGTGGGCCATGTTCCGGCTCTTCCCCTTCGTTGCGCAGGATGCGTGCCGCTCGATCTGGATTTCTGCCAGCGGGGCGCATGTGAACGGAGGGAGAGACGAGATGATACACAAGCGACAGGCCCTGCCACTGGCCTTCTGCGGGGCAAGAAATGCCCGGTTCGACCGCTCTGCCGTTCGGCGCTCCATTCCTCAAATTGAAACAGCATCCACTTCCAAGACGGCCGCGTTGCGCGCCGCGTGCAACACCGCTCAGGAGATTTCACAATGATTAGAACACTTGATTTCAATGCGTTCAGCGCAGGCACCATCATTGACGACGAATATGCGGATCTGGGCGTTACGGTTTCGGCCAGCGGCGGCTCCGGCGATGCGATGGTCTTTGACAGCAGCAACCCCACGGGCGGCGACAGCGATCTGGCCTCCGACACGCTTGAGGGGCTGTTGATCGTCTCCGAAGACGGCGACCAGAGCGACCCGGACGACAACGCCGGCGGCGGCAGCCTGTTTTTTGACTTCGATGACATGGTGCGCATGAAGGGCGTGACCTTCAAAGACATCGAAGAGACCGGCGGGGAAGGCACCCGTGTCATCTTTTACGATGACAATGGCGATGTGATCCAAAACCATTATGTGCAGCCCACCGGCGATGGCGGTGAGCGTTTCGTTCAGTTCAACATTGATGGCGTGTCGCGTTTCGAAGTGCGTTTCGAAGGCTCGGGCGCGATCGACAATCTGGTTTTCGACGATGGCCAACCGCAGGGCGGCGGCAATGACGCGCCCGTGGCCGAAGACGATGTGCTTGAGATCGACGAAGACACCTCTGGCACCGTCGACGTGCTGGGCAATGACAGCGACAGCGATGGCGACACGCTGACCATCACCATGGCAACCTGCCCGGCAGGCCCGGTCGTCATCAATGACGATGGCACGCTGACCTTCACGCCGGACGCGGATTTCAACGGCGACACCACAATCACCTATACCGTGGATGACGGCAATGGCGGCACCGACACCGGTACCGTGAATGTCACCGTGAACCCGGTGAACGACGCGCCTGTCGCCAATGACGACACCGCCGACACCACCGGCACCGATCCGGTCGTGATCCCGGTTCTGGACAATGACACCGATGTCGACGGCGACACCCTGAGCGTGACAGATGCGTCGAGTGATGATGGCACCGTGACCATCAACGACGATGGCACCATCACCTTTGTCGCCAATGACGATTTCACCGGCGATGCGACGATCACCTATACCGTGTCCGACCCCGACGGCCTGACCGACGAAGGCTCGGTGACCGTGACGGTGGGCGACGGCGGTTCGACCCGTGACGGCTATGTCGACGGCACAGCGGGCGCAGACTTGATCGACACCGCCTATACCGGCGACCCCGATGGCGACATGATCGACAATGACGACGCGATCCTGCCCGATGCGGAAGGCGACGACGACTATGTTCGCGCTGGCGACGGTGACGACACCATTCTGGCAGGCGACGGCGATGATATTGTCGAGGCGGGCGCAGGCTCCGACGTGGTCGAGGGCGGTGAGGGTGATGACATGATCACCACCGGCAACGACGATCTCGCCCCCGATCTGGGCTACCCGGAAAGCGACAGCGACGATCTGGGCTTTGACCCCGACGCCGACCCCGAGAATGACCGCGACTCTGTCGATGGCGGGGCGGGCAATGACACGATCAGCACAGGCGACGACCGCGACACCATCACCGGCGGCACCGGCGATGACGTGATCAACGCAGGCATCGACGACGATATCGTCGACGGCGGTGACGGCGACGACCGGATCGTCGGCGGCGAGGGCAACGACAGCCTGCTCGGCGGCGCTGGCAACGATACGATCTATGCGGGCAACGACCCCGATCTGGGTCTCGACGTGCTCGACATCCCCGACGAAGAGGATGCGTCCAACCCCTTCACCCCTGACCGCAACCCGAACAACGGGATGGACACGGTCGACGGTGGCGCGGGCAATGACGTGATCTATGGCGCCGACGATGCGGATATGCTGCGCGGCGGCTCGGGCGATGACTATATCGACGGCCAGATCGACGATGACGTCATCTCGGGCAACACCGGCGACGACACGCTGCTGGGCGGTCAGGGCGATGACAGCCTGTCGGGCGGTCAGGGCAATGACGAGCTTGACGGCGGCACCGGCGACGACACCCTGCGCGGCAACCGGGACGACGACCTGCTGGTCGGCGGCGAAGGCGATGACCTGCTCGACGGTGGCGGTGAGAATGACACTCTGATGGGCGGCGACGGCGACGACGAACTGCAAGGCGGTCGGGGCGACGATCTGCTCGACGGTGGCGCAGGGGTCGACGTGATGACCGGCGGTGCCGATCAGGACAGCTTCGTCAACGTCAACGCAGGCGACGATGTCGACGGTGGCAGCGCGGGCGTGGATTACGACACACTTGACCTGCGCGGCTCCGCCCCCGAGGGTGGCCGTCTGGAGATCACCTATACCTCCGACGACCGCGAAGACGGTTTTGTTGACTACTTCAACCAAGATGGCAGCGATGCCGGGCGTTTGAACTTCATCGAGATCGAGAATGTGATCCCCTGTTTCACACCGGGGACCAAGATCGCCACGCCGCGCGGTGAGGTGCCGGTCGAGGCGCTTCAGGTCGGTGACCGGGTCATCACCCGCGACAACGGCATCCAGACGATCCGCTGGGTCGGCGCGCGTGAGATGACCGGGGCCGAGTTCGAAATGGCCGCTCATCTCAAGCCGGTGCTGATCCGCAAAGGCGCGCTTGGCAACGACCTGCCCGAGCGTGACATGATGGTCAGCCCCAACCACCGCGTCTTGGTCGCCAATGAAAAGACCGCGCTCTACTTCGAAGAGCGTGAGGTGCTCGTCGCGGCGAAACACCTGACCGGGATGGAGGGCATCGACGTGGTCGACGTGTCGGGCACCAGCTACATCCATGTGATGTTCGACCGTCACGAGGTGATCCTCTCCGACGGGACATGGACCGAGAGCTTCCAGCCCGGTGACATGTCGCTGGCCGGTATCGGTGAAGAGCAGCGTCAGGAAATTTTTGAACTGTTCCCCGAACTGGCGACGAAGGACGGGATCGAAGGCTACACCGCCGCGCGTCGTTCGCTGAAAAAGCACGAGGCCAGCCTGCTGGTGAAGTAATTCGGCAGGAGCCGAGCGTGACACAGTTTGAAAACGGGGCGGGCGACCGCCCCGTTTTTTCATGCGCGGGCTATTCCTGCTCTGCGCGCCACGCCGCCCAGTCCTCGGGCGTGTCGAGGTCGCGGCGCGCGCGCTGGCCGGGCAGGGGCACAAGCTGCATCCGGTCTGCGGCAGCGCGCACAACCGCGCGGCCCCCATCATCGCCGCGCAGCTGTTTCAGCTGATCGAAAAGCGCGGCGGCAAAGACGATGGGGTGCCCGGGCTTGCCGTCCTCTGTGGTCGCGCGCCAGATCAGGGTCTCGCCCGTCAGGTCCACCGCAGCCGCGAGGCGGGCAAGATCGCTGGCCTCAAGCGCGGGCATATCGGCCAGCAGCACCATGGCGGCGGGCGTGTCCAACGGCAGGGCGGCAAAGGCGCGGCGCAGGCTGGCGCCCATGCCCTCTGCGGCCTCGGGAACGGGCAGCGGCGTGATGTCCAACCCGCTAAGCGTCGTGTAACGCGGGTGCGGCGCGGGCGGCAGGGCGACGGTGACGGGGCCAATGCCCTGCGCCAGCCGCGCCTGACGGCGCAACAAGGGCTCACCGCCGATGTCTTCCATCAATTTGTCACGCCCCCGCATCCGAGTTGAGGCACCGGCGGCGAGGAGGATCACGGGCAAAGGGGCTATCGTCATGCCGCCCAACCTACCGGGCACGGGGGGCGAGGATAAGGGCTTTCTTGCCCCCGCGCCGTGGGGCGGCGTTTCGCGCCGGGCCAGCGTGCAGATTCCGTTAAACCGCCGTTGGCAGGGCGCTTTTTCGTGCTACCCTTTCCCCATGAATATCAAGGACCTGATCCCGCACACGCTGTTTCGCAAAGCCCGCGAATATTCTCGCAAACTTTGGGTGCGGGTGGTTTTCATGGGGTTGCTGGCCTTTGTCGCCCTCGGGCTGACCCAGCTTTTTGAGCCCTTGGTGCCCAAGGAAGTCGCCACGAGGTTGACCGGCGAAGCGGCGGATCGCCTGTTGCAGATCATCGCGGATGCGATGTTGGCGGTCACGATCTTTTCCATCACCATCATGGTCACGGTCTACCGGTCCTCGTCATCGCAGTTCACGCCACGGGCGCATCGTCTGATCATTCAGGACCGCACCACGCAGAACACGCTGGCGGTCTTTATCGGCGCCTATGTCTATGCGCTGGTGGCGATCATCATGCGCGAGTTGGGCATCTATATCGACGAACGCTCTTTCGTGCTGTTCCTGACCACGGTACTGGTGCTGGCGATCATCGTGATCTTCCTGATCCGCTGGGTGCTGCATCTGCAAAGCTTTGGCAGCCTGATCGACACGACCCGCCAGATCGAGGCGGTGACCACTTCATTGTTCAAGGAGCGTCTAAAGACGCCCTGCATGGGCGGCCACCCCCTGACCGGTCCGGTGCCCGATGACGCCCGCCCGATTTTTGCCCCTGAGAGCGGCTATATCCAACATATCTACCCCGAGGCGCTGGACCAGCAGGCGCGCGACCATGGGGTCGCGATCTATATGCCCCGGCGGATTGGTGACTTCGTCTTTGTCGGTGAGCCTCTGGTCATGGTCACCCGGCGGGGCGGCCCGCAGGACGCGGAACATGATTGGGACATTCTAGAGCAAAAGGTTTTGGAGACCGTGCAACTGGGCGATCTGCGCACCTTTGACCAAGACCCGCGTTTCGGCTTGCGGGTGCTGGGCGAGGTTGCCTCCAAGGCGCTGTCGCCGGGGATCAACGATGGCGGCACGGCGATTGACGTGATCACCCGCATCGGGCGCGTGCTGTCCTATTATTCAGATGAGGCCAAGCCGGGCGGCAAGGTCGCGCTGCCGAACCTGCATATCCCGCCCATTCCGGCGGACGCGCTGATCGAAGACGGGTTTGGCGCACTGGCCCGCGATGGCGCCTCGGTCGTCGATGTGCAGATGGTCTTGCAGGAGGTGCTGACAGGGCTGATGCAGCACCCCGATCCCGGCCTCTCGGCCGCCGCCCGTGACGCGGCAGAAGATCATCTGCGCCGGGCTTTTGAAGAGGTGCCTTTCGGCCCCGACCGGGCGCGCATCTGGTCCGCCGCCTGCAAAGACGTGCAGGCAGCGGTAGAGACCCCGGCCTGAGCCGGATCATAGGGGGCGGATCTTGAGCTGGGTGATCCGGTTGCCGTCCCGTTCGATCACCTCAAAGCGGAAGTTGTGGAAGGAGAAGACCTGCCCCACGGTGGGGATCATCTGCGCCTCATGGATCACCAGCCCGGCCACGGTATTGGCCTCATCATCGGGCAGGGACCAATCGGTCGCGCGGTTGAGGTCGCGGATCGTCATCGCGCCTTCGACCATCAAATGCCCGTCGTCCGACTGTTTCAGCGGGTGATCCGCATCGGGGTCAAACTCATCCGTGATCTCGCCCACAATCTCTTCGAGGATGTCTTCGAGCGTGATCAGCCCTTGGAGCGAGCCATACTCGTCCACCACCAGCGCAAAATGCGTGCGACGGCGCAGGAACTGGCGCATCTGTTCGTCCAGGGTTGAGGTTTCGGGCACGAAATAGGGTTTCATCACCACATCGGCCACGTTGAACCCGTTGAGCGCTGCGGCATCGCCGTTGGGGCCGCCGATCAGCTTGTACATGGCGCGCAACAGGTCTTTGGCGTGGATCACGCCGATGATGTTTTCAGGGTCATCGCGAAAGACCGGCAGGCGGGTGTGGTTCGATTGCAGGCATTTCTCCATGATGTCGGTCGGGTCTGAATCCGCGTCGATCATCTCGATCCCCGAGCGGTGCAGCATGACCTCTTCGACCGCGCGTTCGCGCAGGTCGAGCGCGCCCAGAATACGGTCGCGGTCTTCCTTTTCGACGACGCCTTCGGAATGGCCCAATTGCAGCGCTCCGGCGATTTCCTCGCGCACCGCCAGAATGTTGCTGTCGGGGTCGATTTGCACGCCGAAAAGCCGCAGCACGCCGCGCACGAAATAACGCACCGCCGTCACCACGGGCGAGAAGATAAGCACCACGATGCTAATCGGGCGCGAGACCAGCGCCGCCGCCGTTTCGGCATTGGTGATGGCATAGGTCTTTGGCAGCACCTCGGCAAAGACGAGCACCAGAAGCGTCATCACCAGCGTCGCCAGCGCCACGCCGCTTTCACCGAAGAGCCGGGTGAAGAGCGCAGTCGCCATAGAGGCGGCAAGGATGTTGACCAAGTTGTTGCCCAAAAGGACCGAGCCGATCAGCCGCTCGTTATCCTCGGTGATCTTGAGCGCCCGGATCGCGCCGCTTGCGCCCTTGTCGGCCTGCGCGCGCAGTTTGCCGCGCGAGGCGGCGGTCAGGGCGGTTTCGGAGCCTGAGAAGAAGCCCGAGAGGACAAGGAGGAACAGGATAATTCCGGTGCTGATCCAGAAAGCGGTGTCAAAGAGGGCGGGGCCCGTTTCCATGAGGTCTAAATCCATCCATTATGTGTTGCGAATGTTATGGGCGCAGGGGCTGCGTCATTCAAGGGTTGCAACGGGGCAGGGTGGCGTGATGCAGGCGAAAATCAACTGCGCGGAGCTTGGGATTTTGGACGGGCCGTTGCTGCTTTTTGGCGGGCCCTATTCCAACCTTCAGGCGGTCGAGGCGCTGGCGGCTTTCGCCGTGGCGCGGGGCATCGACGGGGGGCAGATGATCTGCACCGGCGACATTGTTGCCTATTGCGGCGCGCCGCGCGAATGTGTGGCAACAATGCGGGCGCTTGGCTGTGCCGTGGTGGCAGGGAATTGCGAAGTGCAACTGGCCAGCGGGGCCGAGGATTGCGGCTGCGGCTTCGCGCCGGGCAGCAGTTGCGACATGCTCTCGGGCGCCTGGTACGCCCATGCGGCACAGCAGTTGGACGCGGGCGCGAAAGACTGGATGGGCCGCCTGCCGGATGTGGCGGTGTTCCGCCATCAGGGCCAGCGCTATGGCGTGATCCACGGCGGGGTGCGCGATGTGGCGCGGTTCATCTGGTCCGAGAGTGCGGCGGCGGTGTTCGAAGAAGAATGGCAGGCGCTGGAAGACATCGCAGGCCCCGTCGATCACATCATCGCGGGCCACTCCGGTCTGCCCTTCATCCGCGAGACAGCGCGCGGGCGTTGGATCAACGCAGGCGTGATCGGCATGCCGCCCCATGACGGCGGCCAGCAGACGCGGCTGGCGCTGCTCGACGGGGGTGAAGTGGGCTTTCACCGGCTGAGTTACGATGTGGCCGGGGCCGTGGCCGATATGGCCAAGGCAGGCTTGCCGCGCGCCTATGCAGACGCGCTACAAAGCGGTTACTGGCCTTCGGAAGACGTGTTGCCGCCGGAATTGCGGGTGCCGTCCTTGGCGAGGGGGTGACGCTCCAGCACGAGATCTGACAGCCGCTCATCCAGCACATGGGTGTAGATCTCGGTCGTGGCGACGTCGGCGTGGCCCAGCATGGTCTGGATCGCCCGCAGGTCCGCGCCGTTGGCCAGCAGATGCGTGGCAAAGGCATGGCGTAGTGTGTGGGGCGTGACTTTTTCGGGCGGCACGCCGCCGGTCACGGCGAATTCCTTGATCAGCAGATAGAAGCGATGCCGCGTCAGATGCCCCGTCGCCCCGCGGGACGGGAAGAGGTGCCGCGCGGGCGGTTTGCCCTTGGCTTGGGCCGCCTCATCCGCCTTGTCGCGCACCACCAGCCATGCCGCCAGCGCGTCGCGGGCGGGTTCTGACAGGGGCACCAGCCGCTCGCGGCCCCCTTTGCCTGCGATCAGCAGCAGGCGCGGATCGCCCCGCGCGGCGCTGACCGGCAGGCTGACCAATTCACTGACCCGCATGCCGGTGGCATAGAGCAGCTCCATCAGGCAGGTGTTGCGCAGCTGATCGGCCAGCGACCGGCCAGAGTTGCGCGCGGCATCGAGCAGCCGGTCGACCTCTTCCTCGGACAGGATCTTGGGCAAGCGTTTGTCCTGCCCCGGCCCGGCGATTTGCACCGCAGGGTTGTCTTCGCGCAGCCCTTCCTCAAAGGCGAAACGGTAAAGCTGTTTGATCGCCGAGAGCCGCCGTGCGCGGGTGGATTTGGCCAGCCCCTGCGCGTCGCAATAGACAAGGTAATCTTCGACCTCGCCGCGGCTGGCGGTCAGGAAGTCATGGTTGCGCTGCGCCAGAAAGGAATCGAAATCCTTCAGGTCGCGGCCATAGGCCAGCTGCGTGTTGGTGGCGGCACCCTGTTCGGCGGCGGCGGCCTCCAGAAAGCTGGAGATCCAATGGAAAGTCGGGGTCTGGGACATCATCATTGCTGGAGCAATACAATCTGCAAGGCGGCACGTCGGGCGGTGTCTTCCAATCCGAGGGCGCGTAGGGTGGCTAGGGCGTCGCGGAGCGCCGATGTGTCACCACTCGCCCCGTCATGCAAGAGCGACAATAGGCGCAAAATCGCCATGCCCAATTCCTTGTCCCGTGCCAGCGCCATCAGGTCGGCGCGGGGGGTGGGATTGGCGAAAGCGTCATGCACCGCGGCGGCCAATGGCGCATCGGGCGCGGGGCCTTTGGGCGCGTCGCCCACGGCCACGGCGCGCAGCAATTCGTCCTCGGGGGACTTGCCGATCACCCGCGCCGCGGCGGCCTCATACTCAGGCGACAGCAGCGCCACATCCCGCGCCAGACGCGCGGCATGGCCCGCCAGCGGAATGGTCGAGAGCGGTTCGGCAAAGAGCGCGGCAAAGGCCACTTCGAGAGAGGCTTCGCGCATCGCCTCCCAAGCGGGCGGCAGGGTCTTGGCCACCGCCTCGGCGCTGCCGGTGCGCAGGGCCGTCTCAAACCGTTGCAGCGCCGCGACCCGGTCCCAGACCCCGCCAGAGGCGGCGGGCTGACGATCAGTATAAAGCCCCAGCAGCAGGTTGTCGGGCAGGGCGCCCGCGCGGGTCAGCCGCTCGGCGGCCTCAAGCTGGGCCTTCCATCCGGCGATGTCGCGCAGATCGGCCACCGCATAAGCACGCGGCAGGATGTTGGAGGGCAAGGGCTCGCCAATGGTTTCAAACAGGCGGAAGGTCATCGGGTCCATCTGGCGCGGCACGCGCAGCGGTTCGGCCCCTTCGTAGAAATCCGGGTTCAGGAAACGGTCAAAGAGTTCAAGCTGCGCCTCGGGCAGCAGACCAAGCGCTTGGGCCGAGCCAAAGGTCAGGGCCGCGTTCTCCCAATTGCCAGCGCGGGCGTTGCAGAAAATCCGGGTGCCATAGTCCCGGGTCAGATGCGGCGATTTCACCAACCGCTCGCAGACGCGATGCTCGGTCCCGGTGAGCAGGGAAAGCTGCATCCACAGGTCGAAATGCGCGGTCGAGGTGGTCACCCCGGCCTGTTCGATCAGTGACAGCGCCGGGTCGAGGGCGCCAAGCTCCATCAGCTTTTCGCCCCGCGCCAGCGCCAAAAGATCGCCGTTGCGCGCCTCGCCCTGCGGGGCCTGCGCCTCGGCCAGAAGCACGGTGTAGAGCAGCGCCTGGGCGGCGGGCAGATGCAGGTCCGGCAAATCGCGGATGCGGTCGATCAGGGCGGTCGTGTCGCTGCCCAGCCAGATGTCCCCGCGCAGCCCGGTGACAGAGCTGGGCACCAGCCCGATGCGGCGCGGCGCGCCATCGCCCAAGGGCGTGACCTGCACGGGCGGCGGCAGGGCGCTGTCGGCCACGGGCGGTTCCGGCACCCGGCCCGGGTTGGGCGGGCGTTTGGGCCGGTTTTCGGGCGGCGATTGCGCGCCCAGCCAGTCAATCACCGACAGCGGCTGATCATTGGCCGCGGGGGGCTGGTCTTGCCGTTCAGACGCCTGACGCGATTCGCGACCCAGATTGCGGTCTTCTTCGGATTCGGCCAGCAGGGCTGTGGCGCTGACCGAGCAGATCAATGCAGCGCAAAGGGCCCGTTTGCCTTTGGACAGGGCGTTGGCCACGCCGCTCAATCCGCTGTCAGCGTGACAGGCTGGCGCGTCTCAATCTGTTCGGGCGAAAAATCCACGCCAAAGAAAGGCCCGACATAGGCATAGCCTACGAGACCGATGAAGCCGACAATCAATAGAAATATCAAAAGCTTGAAAAGTTTACCCATGATTTATGCCTGCCCGGAATTCTGCTATTTTGCCAAACTATATATGGCCTTTTCGGCAAGATCACGTCATTCAGAGAAAAATGAGCGGAATTAAGCACAGCATGACCAATGGCGAAGAAACGCCGCCCCGCTACCGTCTGAACAAGACGGTGGCGCTGGTTGGCATGATGGGCGCGGGCAAGACGGCGGTAGGGCGTGCGGTCTCGGCCAAACTGGGCGCGCCTTTTCTGGACAGCGATGCGGAGATCGAAGCAGCGGCCAATCTCAGCGTGCCTGAGATTTTCACCCGCGACGGGGAGCCGTTCTTTCGCAAACGGGAGACCGAGGTGATCGCGCGGCTTTTGGCCGAGGAGCGCTGCATCCTGTCGACCGGCGGCGGCGCCTTTCTGGCCGAGGTGAACCGCGACAATATCGCGGCTTACGGTGTGGCGCTTTGGTTGGATGCGGATTTGGAACTGCTGTGGAACCGGGTGCGCTACAAGGATAGCCGTCCGCTGCTGCGCACGGCTGATCCCAAGGCTACGCTGGCCGCGCTTTATCGCGACCGAGTGCCGCTTTACCGGCTGGCGGATCTTTCGGTGCGCTGCGATCCGCGTCTGTCGATTGACGCCATGGCCAACCGGGTGATCGACAAGCTGCTGACAAGGCCCGATGTTTTGGAGAGATTGGATGCGTGAGACGGTTTCCGTCGCCCTGCCGGGGCGGGAGTATGACGTGGTTATCGGGCCGGGCTTGCTGGGGGATGCCGGCGCGCTGATCGCGCCGCTGCTGCGCCGCAAGCGGGTGGCCGTCATCACCGAAAGCCGCGTCGCTGCATTGCATCTGCAATCCCTGCGGGAGGGGTTGGCGGCCGAGGGCATCGCGATGTCTGCACTGGAACTCGCCCCCGGCGAGGGGACCAAGGATTGGGTCAATCTTCAACGCTGCGTGGACTGGCTGCTTGATGAGCAGGTGGAGCGCGGCGATATCGTCGTGGCCTTTGGCGGCGGGGTGATCGGTGATCTGGTGGGCTTTGCTGCCGCCGTGCTGCGGCGCGGGGTGCGTTTCGTGCAGATCCCCACCTCTCTTTTGGCGCAGGTCGACAGTTCGGTGGGCGGCAAGACCGGGATCAACGCGCGCCAAGGTAAGAACCTGATCGGGGCCTTCCACCAGCCCAGCCTCGTGCTGGCGGATACCGAGGTGTTGGGCACCATGCCCAAGCGGGATTTCCTCGCCGGTTACGGCGAAGTGGTAAAATACGGGCTGCTCGGCGACGCGGCGTTCTTTGATTGGCTGGAGGCGCAGGGCCCAGCCCTCGCGGTGGGCGATATGGCCGCCCGGATCGAAGCGGTGCGGCGGTCGGTTCAGATGAAAGCCGATATTGTGGAGCGCGACGAGACAGAGCAGGGCGACCGTGCGCTTTTGAACCTTGGCCATACATTCGGCCATGCGCTTGAGGCGGCGACGGGCTATTCCGGCCGGCTGCTGCATGGTGAAGGGGTGGCGATTGGCTGTGCGCTGGCCTTTGAGCTTTCCGCGCGGCTGGGGCTTTGCCCGCAGGAAGACCCGAGCCGTCTGCGCGCCCATTTGGTGCAGATGGGCATGAAGACCGACCTGCGCGACATTCCCGGCGATCTGCCCGAAGCCGAGGAACTGCTGCGGCTGATGGGGCAGGATAAAAAGGTGGTTGATGGCCGTTTGCGCTTTGTTCTGGCTCGCGGCATCGGGCAGGCCTTTGCGGGGGCCGAGGCGGAGAACGAGCAGGTGCTGGCGCTGTTGGGGGATGCATTGAGCGCAAGGCAGTGACCCGCGGCGGGTGGGGCCCGGCGGTTTAACTTAATTCTCTAAGCTATTGTGTAGACTTATAAAAAGGGCGGCGCCGCCAAATCGGACGTTTGAGACAGGCGTCACCCTGCATGTCTTGACGTCTTGACATGGCGCCCGCGTGGAGCGCCTCTGATCCTGTTGCCGAACGGATGATTGCCCGGCGGGTATCGCGATGGGGAAAGGTCTACTGCGGCGCGGTTAAAGGTTTCTCATAGCCGCGTTCGCAAAGGTTGGGCAGGGCGCAACAGCGCCCCGCCCCAAGTCGCATAGGGTTTAGAACGGGATCTCGTCGTCCAGATCACGGCTGCCGCCGCCGCCACCGCCGCCCGAAGAGGACGGGCCGCTGTCATAGCCGCCGCCGTAGTCGTTGCCGCCACCGCCGTAGCCGCCACCGCCGCCACCACCGTAGCCGCCGCCACCACCGCCGCCGGAGCCGCCGCCGGGACCGTCGAGCATGGTCAGCGTACCGCCAAAGCCTTGCAGCACGACTTCGGTGCTATAGCGGTCTGCGCCCGATTGGTCCTGCCATTTGCGGGTTTGCAACTGGCCCTCGATATACACTTTGGAGCCCTTCTTGAGGTATTGCTCGGCCACGCGGACGAGCCCTTCTTGAAAGATCGCCACCGAATGCCATTCGGTCTTCTCGCGGCGCTCACCGGTGTTGCGGTCTTTCCATGTCTCCGAGGTGGCGATGCGCAGGTTGCACACTTTGCCGCCGTTCTGGAACGACCGCACCTCGGGGTCGCGCCCGAGGTTGCCGATAAGGATCACTTTGTTCACTGAGCCGGCCATCTTGCCCCCTCGTTTGTCATTGCTGTGTCATTGCGTCGGGCGCGAATCCGAGCGCGCCCAATTCGGCTGTTTATATCGTGCTTGTTCGCCGGATGACACCGGCTTTCCATCCCGCAGCCCATCGCCACGGCCCGCGAAATGGCCGGGATTTCGGGGGCTGGTAGAAGGGGCGCAATTAAGTATACTGCGCGCAATGCAACGGCAGGGGGCAGATATGCGAAAGACGGGACTTTTGGCCGGTCTGGCTGCGGTGAGTTTGACGGCAGCCGGGATCATCGCGATGGGGGCGGCACCAGCGGCTGCCGATATGTTCGCCAGCAAGAACCGCGCGGGGCTCTTTGCCTCGCAGAAAAGCATCCTCGATAATCGGGCATCCAAACAATATTCCGCCTCCGTGCGGCTGCAACCGCCCAAGGTCGTCACCCCGACGAAATGGGACGTGCCGAAATACAACGGGTCTTACAAAGGGGCCTTTCTAACGCATGCCCGCGCCGCGGCCACGCGCCATGGCATCCCGGTCGATCTGTTTTTGCGGTTGGTGCAGCAGGAAAGCGGGTGGAACCCCAAGGCGCTGTCGCACAAGGGGGCGATGGGGCTGGCGCAGTTGATGCCGCAGACCGCGCGGGCGCTGCGTGTCGATCCCGCCGATCCGGTGCAAAACCTCGAAGGCGGGGCGCGTTACCTCAAGATGCAGTACCGCGCTTTCGGCAGTTGGGAACTGGCGCTGGCCGCCTATAACGCGGGGCCGGGGGCGGTGAAGAAATACGGGGGCATCCCGCCCTACAAGGAAACCCGCAATTACGTTAAAGTGATCACGGGCAGTTAAGTCATTGATATTTATGGGGTAAGCGCTGCGCTTGGGCGTTTGTCCGCCTATTTGCACCCCCGTAAGCCCCTCTGGCATCGGCCCTCTTGGGAACCGCCGGGGCAATCGTGGTGTTCTCTGATCAGAAACTTTGCAGCGGGGCATTCTCGCCGCAGAGAGGAAAGATCAAAGGAGAACGACATGCTGACGAATATGAAAAACATCGCCCTTGCCGCTGGTGTAAGCGTTATCGCGCTGAGCGGCTCTGCTTTCGCCGATGACAAGATCATGGTCTCGAAAATCGACGTCGAATCCTCTGTCGCCGCCGCGGCTGACAGCAATGCCATGGATTTCTATCCTGATCTGGAAGAAGACCTGCGCGCCGAAGTGGCAGAGCGCGTGCCGATGAGCAGCGATGGGTCCGATCCGCAGATCAAGATCGACATCCGCAAAATCTCTTTGAACGGCGCGACCATGCTGCCCGACAGCAAGGAATTCAACGAGTTGGAAGGCGTTGTTGATATCACAAGCCCCACTGGTGACAACGCGGGCCTGAGCTTCCCGGTGATGATCTCTGCCTACAGCGGCGATGAGATCGCGCCCGAAGGCTATGTCAACGTGCAGCCGTCCGAGACTGAGTTCTATGTAGCGCTCGTCTCTACCTTCGCGGATGTCGTGGCCGAAGGTCTGGCCAATGTGAACACTGCCGGTTCGCCTGTTGATCCCTAAATCCGGGTCTGATTTGGACATGCTGGCCGGATCGCCATAACCTCAGGCCGTTCCCCCCTAAATAGCCTGAGGCATGAGGCGTGGTTCTTCGGAACCGCGCCTTTTTTCATTCCGCCGCCGTGCCTGTCTCGATCACCGGCTCCATCTCGGCGAACTGCTGGGCAGAGAGGTGGCATTTGATCTGGTGCCCATCGGCCATGGTCACCATCGGCGGCACCTCGCGTTCACACAGATCACCCGGCACCTGAGATTTCCACCGGCAGCGCGTTTGGAAGGGGCAACCCGGGGGCGGGTTCATCGCCGAGGGCACATCGCCTTCGAGGACAATGTGTTTCTTTTTCACTTTGGTATCGGCAATCGGCACCGCGCTCAGCAGGGCTTCGGTATAGGGATGATAGGGCGGGGAGAAGACCTGATCGGTGTCGCCCAGTTCAACCACATGGCCCAGATACATCACCATCACCCGGTCCGAGAGATAGCGCACGATCGAAAGGTCGTGGGAGATGAACAAAAGCGTCGTCTTCTGCTCGCGTTGGATTTCCATCAGCAGGTCGGTGACGGCGGCCTGGACGCTCACGTCGAGGGCCGAGACCGGCTCATCCGCCACCACGATCCGCGCATCCCCGGCAAAGGCGCGGGCGATGCCGACGCGCTGCTTTTGCCCGCCCGACAGTTGGCGCGGCATCCGGCCTGCGAATTCACGGGGCAGTTTGACCAGATCGAGCAGTTCGAGCATGCGCTGGCGGCGCTCTTTCTCGTTCTTGCCGATGCGGAAGATTTCGAGCGCGCGGATGATCTGCCGCCCCACGGTCATCGAGGGGTTGAGCGTGTCGAAGGGGTTTTGAAACACCATCTGCACATCGGCCACGTTCTTGGTCGTGCGGTCATCAATCGGCACGCCGCCGATGTCTTGCCCGTCGAGGTAGATATGCCCCTCGGTCGCTGTTTCCAGCCCCATGAGCACCTTGGCGAATGTCGATTTACCGCAGCCCGACTCACCGACAATGGCGAGCGTTTCGCTCTCATGGGCCTCGAAACTCAAGGATTCATTGGCTTTGACCACTTTGGTATTGCCGCCGCCGAACATGGCATTGGCGGCGACCTGATAGTATTTCTTGAGCTTGTCCATCTTGAGGACGACCTCACCGACATCGCCCTTTTCCTTGACCTCGGCCAGTTCCAAGGCCGTTTGCCAGTCGATCTCTTGAAACCGAATGCAACGGGTCTCATGCCGGTCGTTGCCGGGCACGCTCTCCATCGGGATCGGCGCTGCGTCGCAGCGGCCGGGGACGAAATAGTCGCAGCGCGGGCCGAAGTTGCAGCCCGGCGGGCGTTCGTGGGGCAGGGGGAAATTGCCCGGGATGGCCTTCAGGGGCCGCGCGTTCTTGTCGGCCCCCGGAAGCGGGATCGAGCGGAACAGCGCCTGCGTATAGGGATGCTGCATCTCGTCAAAGACATCCTCGATCGAGCCTTTCTCGACCGCCTCGCCGGAGTACATCACGCAGATCCGGTCGCAGGTCTCCAGCACCAGCCCAAGGTTGTGCGAGATGAAGAGCATCGAAGTGCCGTATTTCTTGCCCAAATCCTTCACCAGTTCCACCACCGCGGCCTCGACGGTCACGTCGAGCGCGGTGGTCGGCTCGTCGAGGATCAAGAGCGAGGGTTCGGACATCAGCGCCATGGCGATGACGATACGCTGCTGTTGGCCGCCCGAAAGCTGGTGCGGATAGGCCTTCAGGATGCGCTCGGGGTCGGGGAGTTTCACGTCCGTTACCACTTGCAAGGCGCGTGCATAGGCTTCCTTCTCGGTCATGCCGGCGTGGATCATCGGCACTTCCATCAACTGCTTGCCGATCCGCATAGCGGGGTTCAGGCTGGCCATTGGCTCTTGATAGATCATCGCGATTTCGCTGCCGCGAATGTCGCGCAGCTCTTCGGGGCTCATCTCGCTCAGGTCGCGTCCTTTGAACTTGATGGAGCCGCCGACGATCCGGCCATTGCGACCCAGATCCTGCATCACGCCCAGCGCCACGGTGGATTTGCCGCAGCCGCTTTCGCCCACCAGCCCCACGGCCTCTCCGGGTTGGACGTTCACGGAGAAATCCATCACGGCGGGAATCTCTCGCAAACGGGTGAAAAAGGAGATCGACAGGTTGTTGATCTCAAGAATGGGACCGTCGTGATCAGTCTTTGGCATTTGGCTCTCCCAGTCGGGGGATCAAAAGGGGCCGGGAGGGCTGGCCCCCCGGAGGATGTTTCTTAGTCGCGCAGAGATTCTTCGCGCAGGCCATCGGCCAAGAGGTTCAGACCCAGCACGAGGCTCAGCAGCGCCAGCGCAGGCGCGATGGCGGCATGCGGGTAGAGCGACAGCAAGCGGCGGCCCGCGTTGATCGTGCTGCCCCAATCGGGGCTCTCGCTCTCCAGCCCGAGGCCGAAGAAGCCCAGCGTGCCCAGAAGGATCGTGGTATAGCCGATGCGCAGGCAGAAATCGACGATCAGCGGGCCGCGTGCATTGGGCAGGATTTCCCATAGCATGATATACCACGGGCCTTCGCCGCGGGTCTGTGCGGCGGCGACGTAGTCGCGGGTTTTGATGTCGAGGGCCAAGCCGCGCACGATGCGGAACACCGTGGGCGAGTTCACGAAGACCACTGAGACAAAGACCACCAGCACGCCGGGGTCGATGTCGAAGAGGTCGATCATGCCGGGAAGGCCGGGGATACGGTAGCTGTCCGTCGCCACGATCGCCCCGTCGGTGGAGACCAGCGACAGGTAGAGCCAGCCGACCACCCCCAGCACCACAATCAGGAGCGGCGTGCGGAACGAAGGTTGCGTGTAATAGCGCGCGTTCAGCAGCACGGCGAGGAAGATCAGCGGGAAGATGAACAGGAAGACCGCCATATAGTTCGGGATCCCGGTCAGCACGATCTCGGGCGTGACCAGCAGGTAGAAGAGCAGGATCACCGGGAAGGCGAGGATCAGGTTTGCCAGAAAGCTCAGCACAGTATCCAACCGCCCGCCATAGTATCCCGCAGGCAGGCCCAGCGTGATCCCCACCATAAAGGCAAAAAGCGTCGCCATCGGCGCGATCTGCACCACGACCCAAGACCCTTTGATCAGCCGCGAGAAGACATCGCGGGCAAGGTTGTCACCGCCCAGAAGGAACCAAGGGTATTCGCCTTCATCCGGGCTGCGCAGGGGCGTGCCGGGCAGTTTGTTCTTCATCCCCGAGGTCTGGCTGAGGCTGTCATGCGTCACCAACAGATCGAACAGCCCGCCGAAGATGCCGGTGTAGACCCAGAACATTACGATAGCGAAACCGATCATGCCGACGGTGCTGTCAAACAGCTTGCCGTAAAGGCCGAGCCGTCGCTTGAAGTGGAGGGAGAGCGCAAAGGTCAGGATCAGCGCGATCCACACGGGCAGCATCTGCTGCGACATGCCGCCGATGATGCCCGCTTGCGGCCCCATGAAGGCGCCTGCGATGATATAGATCAGCAGCACGAGGATCAGCAGCGCAAAGAGCAGGATCACCGCCCGGTTCACCCCGCCCGCCAGCCCGCCTTGTCGGGCGACGGTGCCGTCCGGGTTGATCTGGCGTGCCTCACTGACGGGAAAGAAGGAAACGACGATCTGCACCGCTACGGCCAAGGCCAGAAGCACCGCGAGACCGAGGAAGATGATGTTGAGCCCCGCGAGCGACCCGGTCCATGTCAAAGGTTCCATGTCCAAGCTCCGTTAATAAATGCGAATGCGCGGGTTGAGGAAAACATAGCCGATGTCCGAGATCAGCTGAGTGACGAGGACGACGATCACCGACACGACCGACACCGCCAACAGCAGTTCGATGTCGTTATTGGCCGCGGCCTGCACCAGAAGCCAGCCAAAGCCCTTGTAGTTAAACAGGGTCTCGACGATCACCACGCCGTTCAAGAGCCACGGGATTTGCAGCATGATGACGGTGAAGGGCGCAATGAGTGCGTTGCGCAGCGCGTGTTTCAGCACGATCTCTGAGAACTTCACGCCCTTAAGCCTTGCGGTGCGGATATATTGCGCGGTCATCACCTCGGTCATCGAGGCCCGCGTCATCCGCGCGATATAGCCCATGCCGTAGAGCGAGATGGTTAGCACCGGCAGGAAGAAGTTCCAGAAGGTCGCATCTTTCATGGCCGAGGTGGCGGAGCCGAGGAATAGTGTCTTGCTGTCGATCCAGCCCCATTCAGCCAAAAGCGGGGAGAGGCCAAAGCGCGAGGAGGCGAGCACCGCAATGAAGATCACGCCAGAGACATATTCTGGCGTCGCCGTGGTGGCGATGGAGAAGGTCGAGAGCGAGCGGTCAAGCTTGGAGCCTTCGCGCATCCCCGCCAGCACGCCCACGATCAGGGCCGAGGGGACCATCAGCACCAGCACCCAGAACATCAGCTTGCCGGTAAGTGCCAGACGGGTGAGCACCGTCTCGCCCACGGGTTCTTTGAAGACGGTCGAGAAACCCCAATCGCCCTGCAGGATGCCGCAGCGGGTGGGGCGGTCCTCCACCGGAGTGCCGGGGGCGAAACAGCGGCCAAAGGTTTCCTCGGGCGTCTCGCCTTCGGTGACCCAGCCGGGTAGCACGCCCAGCCATTCGCCGAACTTGTCGACCGTGGGCTGCAGGTAGCCGCGGTCTTCGAGGTAGCTGGCCACGGCCTCGTCCGACATGCGGAAGTTGCCTTGGGTCTTGGCCAGCTTTTCGAGGTTCGGATAGAGATTGGTCAGCCAGAATACGATGAACGTCAGGCAGAGCGCCGTCAGCAACATCACACCCAGCCGGCGCAAAATGAATAGTCCCATGTGGTCCCCTGTAGCAGGGTCGGGCGGTGACTTGGCCCGACGATGCGGCCTTTTTGGCCTTTTTAATTCGTGCGGCGCCTTGGGGGCGCCGGTTCTGTCGTGGCAGGTTTTCTCTGCCTTGTGGCGCTGGGGTGCCGAAGACCTTTTGGCGGTCTTTCTGGCAGCCTGCGCTTGTTCATTGCCCCGCCCCTGTGCGGAGCGGTTCAGCCATGAGGCACGGAAATCACCCGCGCGTCAACATTCGGCTGAGGAGTTTGGAGGAGTTTTTGCGACATGCTGAGGGTCTGAAAGCGACATTTCGGCCCGGCTCTCAGCGCAGTTTGCTGGGGGGCAGGCCGCTGTGCTGTTGCATGAAACGGGTGAAATAGGCGGCAGAGCCGAAGCCCAAGGTGGCGGCGATCTCGGCAGCGGTGTGATCGGTCTCGGCCAGCAGGCGACGGGCGGCATGGCAACTGCGTTCGGTCAGAAGGTCAGCAGCGGATTTGCCGGTGGCCGCCTTCACGGCGCGGGTCAGATGGGTTGGGGTCACGCCGAGAGCTGCGGCGTGTTCGGCCATGCTGGTGCCCTTTGGGGCGCCTTGAGTGACCAAGGCGCAGAACCGCGCGCTCAGCCTGTCGCCTGCCTTGGGCCGGGGGGCGGTATGCGCCTCTGCCATGATCTGGCGGCGCAGCCAGACCGACATCAGCGCCACCTGCGCTTTGAGCGCATCTTGGTGCAGGGGGCGGGCCTGTTGGACCTCCCGTTGGGTCTGTTCGATGAGGGTTGCGATCTCCGATTGTGCGGCCCCATCGCGGATGCGCAATTGGCGCGGGGTCTCGGGCAGGCTTTCGTCACTGTCTTCGGGGATCAGCACCGCATGGCCCAGACATTGATAGCCCAGCTCCAGCGCGAAGAGCGACCGCGCCGGTATCCAAAGCGCATTATGCGGGCTGATGCCGCGGCGTTGGCCATCGAGCAGCAGCCGCCCTTGGCCCCGGGTGATCCAGATCAAAAGATGGTGGTCGCGGTCGTGCGCGAGGGTCAGCCGCCAGTCTTGCCCCGCTGAAAGCTGGGCTAGGGACTGGGTCTGAATCTCTGTCTCGGGCACGCGGCGCTTTCGTTGAGAAATGAAAACCTTACGAGGGCAATTTTCAACGTCAGGCTAGCGGAGGGTTGGGATAACGCAAGAAATTCCGCCCGCTCGGCGGCTATTCCGGCGTCACCCGCTGCCAATCTGCCATCTTACTGCGCATCCAAGTGCGCTGCCGCTTGGCAAAGCGACGGGTAGCGACGACGGCGGCCTCGCGGGCGCGGTGCAGCGGCCAGTCGCCGTCGAGGTGGCGGATCAGTTCCGGCACGCCGATGGCGCGATGGGCGGGCAGCGACGGATCATAGCGCGGACGGAGGGCGGCGACTTCTTCCAAGGCGCCTTGCTCGAGCATCAGGTCAAAGCGCTGCGCGATGCGGGCGTTCAGCCAATCCCGCTCGACATCGAAGACGATCGGCAGACAATCCGCCAGCGGCAAAAGCGGCGCTCCGGTGTCGCGCTGCCAGTCCGACAGGCCGCGCCCGGTGGCCTGCCACACTTCCCAAGCGCGCTGCACCCGCGCGCGGTTGCGTTGGTCGAGGCTTGCGGCGGTCTCGGCATCCAGCCCCGCCAACAGGTCTTCGAGCGCCATCTCATCGCCTTGGGCGCGTACCTCTACCGGGGTGGCCGGAATCTCGGCCAGCCCCTGCGTCAGGGCAGAGAAGTAAAGCCCGGTGCCCCCGGTGATGATCACCCTCTGGTCGCCGCCCAGCAGCGGGGCCACCTCGCGCAGCCAATGGCCGGTGGAATAGGGCGCATCTTCGGCCAGATGGCCATAGAGCAGATGCGGCGCGCGGGCCTCTTCCTCGGGCGAGGGGCGGGCGCTGATGATGCGCAAGGGGGCGTAGACCTGACTGGCATCGGCATTGACGATCACGCCGCCCTGCGCCTCGGCAATGGCGAGGGCAAGGGCGGATTTGCCACTGGCGGTCGGCCCGGCGATCAACACCGGCCGTTCGGGCGGCAAGCCTTGCAACAGGGCGTCCATCTGGGCCTTGGAAATATCCGGCATTTCTTTGCGTCTTCCTTACGTCCCGCATTGAACCTTGGGCGTATTTGCGACATTTTGGCGCGAAATGAAAACCCTTCACCGCCGCAAGGCTTAAATCTCCCCCGGTTGGTGAAATAGTAAGGTGTGCCCGATGTCCCAAGACACCCCCCAAGTCTCCTTTAACCGCGTGATGCTAAAGATTTCCGGGGAGGCGCTGATGGGTGACCTCGGCTATGGTCTGCATCCGCCAACCGTCGAACGCATCGCCCGTGAGGTGCAATCGGTGCACAGTCTGGGCGTCGAGATTTGCATGGTGATCGGCGGCGGCAACATTTTTCGCGGGCTGCAAGGCTCGGCGCAGGGGATGGAGCGGACCACGGCGGATTACATGGGGATGCTCGCCACCGTGATGAACGCGCTGGCGATGCAATCGGCGCTCGAAGGCTTGGGCATCCACACCCGCGTGATCAGCGCCATCACCATGAACGAGGTGGCCGAGCCCTATATCCGCCGCCGCGCCGTGCGCCACCTTGAGAAGAAGCGGGTCTGCATCTTTGCCGCGGGCACCGGCAACCCCTATTTCACCACCGACACCGCCGCGACCCTGCGCGCCAATGAGATGTCCTGCGAGGCGATCTTCAAGGGCACCAAGGTCGATGGTGTCTATGACAAGGACCCGGCCAAGTTCGACGATGCGAAACGCTATGATCTGGTGAGCTATGACGACGTGCTGCAAAAGCGGCTCGGCGTGATGGACGCCTCTGCCATCGCGCTGGCGCGGGACAACAACCTGCCGATCATCGTCTTCTCGCTGGATGAGCCGGGCGGCTTCCAAGGCATCTTGGCGGGGCAGGGCACCTATACCCGCGTCGGGTAACTCCGCCCGCATTCCAAGGCATCGCCCCACGGCGGGGCGATTGACCTGATGCCGCCCGCGTCTCTCACAACAGGGGCGCGGGGCGCGTATGGTGGCGCAACAATGGGCAGTTGTGAAAGCGCCGCGCCACCGTTAGAAAGCCGTAACGCAAGGAAACAACAAGCAGGCTCGCCATGTCAGACGAATTTATGCTCGATACCGATGATCTTGAACGGCGGATGAACGGCGCGATTGCGTCGCTTCGGACCGAGTTCGCATCGCTACGCACGGGGCGTGGCTCGGCCTCCATGCTGGAGCCGGTGATGGTCGAGGCTTACGGCCAGATGACCCCGGTGAACCAAGTCGGCACCGTCAACGTGCCGGAGCCGCGCATGGTCACGATCAACGTCTGGGACAAGGGTCTCGTCGGCAAGGTTGAGAAGGCCATCCGCGAAAGCGGTCTGGGCATCAACCCGCAACTCAATGGCACCATCATCATGCTGCCGATCCCAGAGCTTAACGAAGAGCGCCGCACCCAGTTGACCAAGGTCGCGGGCCAATACGCCGAACACGCGCGCGTCTCGATCCGCAACATCCGCCGCGACGGGATGGACCAGATCAAGAAAGCCAAGAACGACGGCGCGATGTCAGAGGACGACCAGAAAATCTGGGAAGGCGAAGTGCAGGATCTGACCAACCGTTTCATCACGCTCATCGATGAACAGCTTGAGACGAAACAGGCCGAAATCATGCAAGTCTGACCCCGCCAAGACGCAGGGAGACAGAACTTGAAAGAAAAAGGTCGAGACATGAGCACCGCCGAAATTCAGCCCCAAACGATACCCGGCGGGCCACGCCATGTGGCGATCATCATGGACGGCAATGGCCGTTGGGCCACCCAACGCGGGCGGCCCCGGCTTTTTGGGCATCATGCCGGGGCCAAACGCGTGCGCGAGATCGTCGAATGCTGCCCCGATGTGGGGGTCGAGTATCTGACGATCTTTGCTTTCTCGACCGAGAATTGGAAGCGTACGCAGGTCGAAGTGGCGGGGCTTATGTCCCTGTTTCGGCGCTATATTTCTAAAGAAATGCGCAGCCTCAGCGACTATGGCGCGCGGGTGCGGTTCATTGGGGGTCGCGACCGGCTGGATGACAAGCTGATCAAGCTCATGGGAGAGCTTGAGGCCCATACCGCCCATAACACCCGCATCAATCTGACCATCGCGCTCAATTATGGCGGCCGCGATGAGGTGGCCCGCGCCACGCATCGCTTGGCCCAAGATGTCGCCAGCGGCAAGCTCGACCCTGACTCGGTGGACGAAGAGACCCTGCCGCGCTACCTCGATACCCATGTGCTGCCCGACCCCGATCTGGTGATCCGCACCAGCGGCGAGGCGCGGATTTCGAACTTTCTGCTGTGGCAATCGGCCTATGCGGAATATGAGTTCATCGACACGCTGTGGCCGGATTTCACCCGCGAGGAATTCGCCCGGCTCTGCGCCGCCTATGGCGGGCGTGACAGGCGGTACGGTGCGGTCAAGACCTGAGGAGAGCTGCGATGAAATCACCTGAACAATGGTCCGACCTACGCGCCCGTATGCTATCGGCCAGTGCGATGATCCTGATCGGTCTGTTGGGCATCTGGTTGGGCGGCACCGTCTTTCATCTGCTGGTGGCGCTGATCTGCGGCATGATGGTCTGGGAATTGGTCGGCATGCTGCGCGGGCAGGGGCAGGCGGCGGCTTGGCAATTGGGGCTGGTGACCGCGGCGGCGGTGCTGGCCTCGGTTTATCTGCCGGTGGGCTTTGGTCTGCCGCTTTTGCTGGCTCCGGCGCTGGCGGGCTTTGCACTATTGAGCGCCAACCGCACGCTTTACATGAGTTTTACCGCGCTGATCCTGCTGGCGGGCTTTGGCCTGATCCAGCTGCGCGATGACATGGGCTTTGGCTGGTTGATGTGGCTGGTGCTGGTGGTCGTGGTGACCGATGTGGTGGGCTATTTCGCAGGCCGCGCCATCGGCGGGCCCAAATTCTGGCCCAAGGTCAGCCCCAAGAAAACATGGTCCGGCACTGCTTCGGGCTGGGTTGGGGCGGCCGTTGTCGGGCTGATTTTCTCGTTCAATACCGGCTTTGGCCTGCAACTTGTCGGCATTTCGGTGGCGCTGTCGATGGCCTCTCAGATGGGCGATATGGCGGAGTCGGGCATGAAGCGGAAGATGGGCGTCAAAGACAGCTCGGCCCTGATCCCCGGCCATGGCGGTCTGTTGGACCGTTTTGACGGGATGCTGGGCGCTGCCGTCTTTTTGCTGATCGTCGGGCCGCTGATCGGTTTCCCGCCGGGCGTGAACTGACCCGCTATGCCGCGTAAGATTTCGATACTGGGGGCGACCGGGTCCATCGGTCAGAACACGATTGACCTGATCCGCCGCGCGCCCGACGCCTATGAGGTCGTGGCCCTGACCGGCGCGGGCAATATCGCGCAATTGGCTAAGGACGCCGTTGCGCTCAAGGCCGATGTGGCCGTCACCGCCCGCGAAGACCTGCTGGATGATCTGCGCGACGCGCTCAGCGGCAGCGGTGTCGAAGCCGCAGCGGGGGCCGAGGCCATCACCGAGGCCGCATCGCGCCCGGCGGATTGGACCATGTCGGCGATCATCGGCGCGGCGGGGCTCGCACCGGGGCTGGCGGCGCTGCGCCAAGGTGGCACGCTGGCACTGGCCAACAAGGAATCGCTGGTCTGCGCCGGGGCGTTGATCATGGGCGAGGCCGCGCGCCACGGTGCCACGATCCTGCCCGTCGACAGCGAACATTCCGCCGTATTTCAGGCGCTGGTCGGCGAAGACATGACCGCGGTTGAGCGTGTTATCATCACCGCCAGCGGCGGCGCGTTTCGCGATTGGCCGCTCGAAGACCTGTCCCATGCGACGCTCGACCAAGCCTCAAGCCATCCCAATTGGGACATGGGGCAGCGCATCACCATCGACTCGGCGTCGATGTTTAACAAGGCGATGGAAGTCATTGAGACGCGTGAGTTTTTCGGCGTCTCCCCCGAGGCGATTGAGGTGCTGGTGCATCCGCAGTCAATGATCCATGCGCTGGTGGGCTTTTGCGACGGGGGGCTGATGGCCCATGTCGGCCCGGCGGATATGCGCCATGCCATCGGCTATGCGCTGAACCATCCCGCGCGCGGGCATGTTCCGGTCGAGCGGCTGGACCTGACCAAGATCGGGCGTTTCGATTTCACCGCCCCCGATGACGCCCGCTGGCCCGCGCTGCGGCTGGCGCGGGACGTCATGGCAGTGGGCGGTCTGATGGGCGCGGTCTTTAACGCGGCCAAGGAAGTGGCGCTTGACGGTTTCATCGACGGACGGCTGCGCTTTACGCAGATGGCCGAGATCGTCGAAGAGGTGTTGGAGCGCCGCGCCGAAGAGGCCGCGCAGGGCCGCGACGACATGACACTTGAACTGGTGGCGCAGGCGGACCATCTCGCACGCAAGGCGGCAGAGGCCGCAATTCAGAAAAGGGCAGGGTAGCACGTTGGACATCATGGGATTTTTGCCGGAGTTCGGCGGGCTGATCTGGACGATACTGGCCTTTGTCGTGGCGCTGTCGGTGATCGTGGCGATCCACGAATACGGGCATTACATCGTTGGCCGTTGGACCGGGATCAAGGCGGATGTCTTCAGTCTCGGCTTCGGCCCCGTGCTCTTTTCCCGCGTCGACAGGCGCGGCACGCGCTGGCAGTTCGCGCTGCTGCCCTTTGGCGGCTATGTGAAATTCGCAGGCGACTCCAACGCGGCCTCCGGCAAGGATGAGACCGCGATGGAAGCGCTGGCCGACGACCCCGAGGCGCTGCGCTACACGATGCACGGCGCGCCGCTCTATGCCCGCGCGCTGACCGTGGCGGCGGGGCCGGTGTTCAACTTTGCCCTGTCGATCATCATCTTCTTTGCCGTGGCGATGACGGCGGGCACCGCCCGTGATCCGCTGACCGTGGGCGAGCTGCGCGCGCTGCCGAGTGACGCCTATGAACTGGCTCCGGGCGATATTTTGCGCGCGGTCGAAGGCACCCCGGTGCCCTCGCTCTCTGCCGGGGAAGGCTATGGCGATTTCCTAACCAACCTGCCGCAGGAAGCGGTGCTGAGCTATGACATCACCCGCGATGGCGAAGAGCTGACCGTGCCCGGCCCCTATCTGATGCCGCCGCTGGTCAGCAACGTCGCCCCGCAATCGGCGGCGCAAGAAGCCGGTCTGCGCAGTGGCGATGTGATCACCGCGGTAAATGGGCAAGAGATCGTGGCCTTTTGGGAATTGAAAGAGGTGGTCGAAGCCTCCAAAGGGGCCCCCCAGGAATTGGCCGTCTGGCGCGATGGCGAGACCCTGCCTTTCACTCTTGTCCCCAAAGCCACGGATGAGCCGCAGCCCGATGGCAGTTTTAAACAGAACCTGCGCATCGGCATCGTGGGCGGCATGGCCTTCGTGCCCGCCACCGACACCCCCGGTGTGGGTGAGGCGCTCGGCACCGGTTTGGACAACACTTGGCGCATCATTACCGGCTCGATCTCGGGCCTGCGTGAGATGATCGTGGGCAATATCAGCACCTGCAACCTCAGCGGCCCGGTGGGCATCGCCCAGACCTCGGGCGCGATGGCGAGCCAAGGGGCGCAGTCCTTCATCTATTTCATCGCGGTGCTGAGCACGGCGGTCGGTCTGCTGAACCTCTTCCCGATCCCGGCCTTGGACGGCGGACATCTGGTGTTCTACGCCTATGAGGCGGTGACCGGCAAACCGCCCAGCGACGGCGCGCTGCGCTTTTTGATGAGCATTGGCATCGCCTTGGTGCTGACCCTGATGCTCTTTGCGCTCGGCAACGATCTGTTCTGCCCCTAAGCGGCGCAACGATAGCGAAAGACAGTCCTGCCTTGCCCTTCGGGGCAGGGCGCAATGCCTTCAAATGGCCACAATTGAACAAAATCGTGCCGCAATCTTTGGCTATGGTTCCCCTTCATTGAGAAGGAACCGAAAATGCACGTCTTGCAAGGAACATACCGCGGCCTGAGCCTGCTTTTGGACCTGAACTGGGACCGTGCGTTCTTTGGTGCGGCCATTGCCGCGGCGCTTTCTGCCGGGGCCTTTGTCGCCTCTCTCTGACCGCTGCGAGCTGCCGGATCGGGCAGTTTCACACGATCTTGTCCCATCATGTCATTCCGGCCCAACTTGCCGCATGATATGGACTATTTTTCCCGCCGTTGCTTTTGACAAACCCCGTTAACCTGCGTAGTCAGGTTGACAACAATGTCGTAAAAAACGGGTCGGTGTAATGGGACTGAGGAACGAGGGCAGAATGCCCGTCGAATGGGCGCAGCGCAGCAATGTCGGCAAGACCCTTCGGGGGGCATCGCTTTGTGTCATGTTGTCCGTCGCGTGGCTCGTGCCCGGCAGCCAAGCGCAGGCGCAGCAATATCAGTTCAACACAGTCGTCATTGACGGCAATGAGCGGATTGGCGACAGCGCTATCCTGCGCCGCGCGGGCATCGGGCGCGGGCAGGCGGTGACGGGCGGTCAGTTGAACGACGCCTATCAGAACCTGCAAAATTCGGGCCTGTTCCAATCCATCTCGCTTGAGCCGCAGGGCGGCACGCTGGTGATCACGGTGGTCGAACTGCCGACGCTGAACCGCGTCAGCTTTGAAGGCAACCGCCGCATCAAGGATGAAATGCTGGCCGAACTCATCGGCTCGACCGAGCGGCGGGTGTTCAACCCCAGCCAAGCCGAGCAAGACGCCGCCGCCATCGCGGAGGCTTATAGCAACGAGGGGCGCCTGTCGGCCCGCGTGCAGCCGCGCATCATCCGCCGCGGTCAGAACCGCGTCGATCTGGTGTTCGAGATTTTCGAAGGCGACAATGTTGAGATCGAGCGTCTGAGCTTTGTCGGCAACCGCGTCTATTCCGACCGTCGCCTGCGCCGCGTGCTGGGCACCAAACAGGCGGGTCTCTTCCGCCGTTTGGTCAAGCGTGACACCTATGTCGAGGGCCGCGTCGAGGCCGACAAACAGTTGCTGCGGGATTTCTACCTGTCGCGCGGCTATGTCGACATGCGCACCGAGGCGGTGAATGCCGAGTTGACCGAAGAGCGTGATGGCGTCTTCGTGGCCTATAACATCACCGAAGGGCAGCAGTTCCGTTTCGGCGAGGTGACGCTGGAAACCGAAGTGCCCGGCCTGAATGCGGCGGCCTATCGCGACCTGCTCAAGATCCGCCCTGGCGTGATCTATTCCCCGACCCTGATCGAGAATGACATCGCCCGGATCGAGCGCCAAGCGATCCGTGATGGTGTCGATTTCCTGCGCGTCGAGCCGGTGATCGACCGCAATGACCGCGATCTGTCGCTCAACGTGACCTACAAGCTGTCCCGTGGGGAGCGTATCTTTGTTGAGCGCATCGACATCGAAGGCAACACCACCACGCTTGACCGTGTGATCCGGCGTGAGTTCGACAGCGTGGAGGGTGACCCCTTCAACCCGCGCGAAATCCGCCAAGCAGCGGAACGCATCCGCGCGTTGCAGTATTTCGAGACGGCAGAGGTTAACGCCCGCCAAGGCTCCAGCCCCGAACAGGTCGTGATCGACGTGGATGTGGAAGAACAGCCCACAGGCTCGCTGAACTTCGGCGGCTCCTTCTCGAACAACGACGGTTTCGGTGTGGCGGTCAGCTTCCAAGAGGAAAACTTCCTCGGGCGCGGTCAGCGGCTGAACCTGTCGATCTCCACCGCCGAGGATGCCACCCGCTATGGCGTGACCTTTGTCGAGCCGCGCTTCCTTGGCCGCGACGTGGCGCTTGGCCTCAAGCTGGATTACGCGGAAACCAATTCCTCCTACACTAGCTATGACACCGAACGTCTGGTCTTCCAGCCCAGCCTGACCTTCCCGGTCAGCGAGAATGGCCGTCTGTCGACGCGCTATACCCTCGAAGGGATCGAGATGCTGGAGCGGGACGACGAGGACAACAGCGCCACCATCGCGAATGAAATCGCCGAGGGCGCGCTCTTCTCCTCCTCCGTTGGCTATACCTATACCTACGACACCCGCCGTAGCGGGCTGGACCCGACACAGGGCGTTCTGTTCGAGTTCGGACAGGACTTTGCCGGGCTTGGCGGGGACAACGAATATATCAAGACCACGGCCAAAGTCGCGGGCGAGAAGCGTATCTTTAACGAGGAAGTCACCCTGCGTGCCACGCTCGAAGGCGGGGCGCTGACGTGGAACAGCGGTACCAACCGTGCGGTTGACCGTTTTATCCTCGGCCCGTCGATCATGCGCGGCTTTGAGCCGGGCGGCATCGGGCCGCGCGACCAGAGCAACGGGGTGGACGACGCACTTGGCGGTAACCTTTTTGCCGTGGCCCGTTTCGAGGCGGAGTTCCCGCTGGGCCTGCCTGAGGAATATGGCATCACCGGCGGCGTCTTCTACGACGTGGGCAACCTGTGGGACCTGAGCGATGTCGACACCTCTGGCGGCACCATCGTCGGCGAGAGCGGTTCGTTCCGTCATGTGATCGGCGTCTCGGTCTTCTGGGACACGCCGCTTGGCCCGCTTCAGTTCAACGTCTCCGACGCGCTGAAGAAAGAGAGCTTTGACAAAGAGCAAAGCTTTGAGGTCACCCTGCGGACCACGTTCTAAACCCATGCGCCGCGCCTTCATCCCCTTGGTGATGATGCTGGCCGGGGTCACCCCCGGCCTTGCGCAGCAGGCGCCTGCGGCGAAACCTCAGACAAATACAGCCGCCCCCACGGGGGGCGGTGTGATCAGCCCAGTGCTGACTATCGATTCCGAACGCCTGTTCCGCGACAGTGCCTTTGGCCAGCGCGTCAGCCGCGAAATCGAAGCCCAGAGCGAGGAGCTTGCCGCTGAGAACCGCGAGATCGAAGCGGCGCTTGAGGCGGAAGAACGCGAACTCACCGAAAAACGCTCTCAGCTGAAACCGGCGCAGTTCCGGCTTTTGGCCGATGCCTTTGACGAGAAGGTGCAGCGCACAAGGGCAGAGCAGGCGGCAAAGAACCGGGCGCTGAGCGAGGCGCTGGACCTTGAGCGCGAGCGGTTTCTGGCCGCTGCGGCTCCGGTGCTTGAGCAGTTGATGCGCAATTCCGATGCAGCGGTCATTCTGGAACGGCGGCGTGTCTTCGTCTCTTCCTCCGCGATCGAGGTCACGGATGAGGCGATCGCGCTTCTCAACGAGACGATCGGCAGCGGGCTGACGGACGCCGAGTAGGCGCTCTGCGCTGCCGGGATGCTTGCCCCCAGCCGCCCGAATTGGTAGCCCTTCAGCAACCTTCTGAGACAAAGGACAGTCCATGACCGAAGAGCTGCTGCGCGCCGATATCCAAATGATCCAGCGCATCCTGCCGCACCGCTATCCCTTTTTGCTGGTCGACAAGGTCGAAGAGATCGCGGGCACCGAGAGTGCTGTCGGCTATAAGAACGTCACCATGAACGAGCCGCATTTTCAGGGCCATTTCCCCGGCACGCCGATCATGCCGGGCGTGACGATTGTGGAGGCGATGGCCCAGACTGCGGGTGTGATGGTGGGCACGGCCCTTGGCATGCAGGACCGCGACATGCTGATCTATTTCATGTCCATCGACAAATGTAAGTTCCGCCGCAAGGTTGGCCCCGGCGATGTGCTGCGGATGGACCTCAAGACCCTGCGCGGCAAGCCGGGTGCGAAGATTTGGAAGTTCGGCGGCGTGGCCACTGTTGAGGGTGAAATGGCCGCCGAGGCCGAGTTCATGGCGATGTTGGATCTCCCGCAGGACGCGGCATGAGCAATATCCACCCCAGTGCCGTGATCGAAGAGGGCGCGCAGATCGACCCTTCGGCGCGCGTCGGCCCCTTCTGCGTGGTCGGGCCCGAGGTCGTGCTGAAGGCAGATGTGGAGTTGAAATCCCATGTCGTCGTCACCGGCCGGACCGAGGTCGGCGCAGGCACGGTGATCTTCTCTTTCGCGGTCATCGGTGAGATCCCGCAGGATCTGAAGTTCAAGGGCGAAGCCAGCCGACTGGTCATCGGGGAGCGGAACCGCATCCGCGAACATGTCACCATGAACTGCGGCACCGAAGGGGGCGGCGGGGTGACCCGCGTGGGCGATGACGGGCTCTTCATGGCCGGCTGCCACATCGCCCATGACGCTGTTGTTGGCAATCGCGTGATCGTGGTGAACAACGCGGCCGTCGCCGGGCATTGCGTGCTTGAAGATGACGTGATTATCGGCGGGCTGTCTGGCATTCATCAATTCGTTCGCGTCGGGCAAGGCGCGATCATCGGCGCGGTGACCATGGTGACGAATGACGTGATCCCCTACGGCCTTGTGCAAGCGCCGCGCGGTGATCTCGACGGGCTGAACCTCGTTGGCCTGAAACGCGCGGGCGTGGCGCGCAGCGACATCACGGCGCTCAGGGCCGCCTTCCAGATGCTGGCGCAGGGCGAGGGGACATTCTCGGACCGGGCGCGGCGTTTGGGGGACGAGACCCAAAGCGATTACGTCCGCCAGATCGTCGATTTCGTTATGGCCGACACGGGCCGCCATTTCCTGACGCCGAAATGAGCCTTGCGCTGATCGCCGGGCGCGGCGGCCTGCCCGCGCGGGTGGCGGCGGCGCAGGACGTGCCGCCTTTGGTCTGCGCCTATGAGGGCTGCGCGCCCGATGGGCTGAAGGCCGATCTGACCTTCCGGTTGGAGACTTTGGGTAGCCTGCTTGCGCATCTTCTGGGCCTTGGCATCCGCGAGGTTTGCCTCTGCGGTGCGATTGACCGGCCTACGCTCGATCCTGCCAAGCTCGACATGCGCACGGCGCCCTTGGTGCCGCAGTTCAAAGCCGCCCTTGGGGCGGGCGACAATGGCGCGCTTGAGGTGATCAAGACGATTTTCGAAGATCATGGCCTGCGGGTGGTTGGCGCTGACGAACTGGTCCCGGACCTGCTGGCCGACAGCGGTGTGCTGTCCCGCGAGCTGCCCGACGATCAGATACGCCGGGATGCGGCGCGCGGCACGGCGGTGCTGGACGGGTTGGCAAGCTTGGACATCGGGCAGGCCTGCGTGATCGGGCGCGAACAGGTCTATGGGGTCGAGACCATTGGGGGCACGGATCACCTGCTTGCGACCCTGCCAGAAGCGGTGCAGGGCGCGCGCGCAGTGCTCTGCAAAGGCCCGAAAACTGGCCAGATCCGTGAGATCGACCTGCCCACCATCGGCCCCGATACGCTGCGCGCCGCCCATGCGGCGGGGCTGGCGGGCGTGGTGGTCAAGGCGGGCGGGGTGATGCTGCTGGAGCGGGACGCTTGCGTGGCGCTGGCCGATGAATTGGGATTGGTACTTTGGGTCCGAGAGGGGGACGCGGGATGAAGGTGTTCATTCTGGCAGGTGAGCCTTCGGGCGACCGGTTGGGCGGCGCGCTCATGGCCGGGTTGAAAGAACTCAGCCCCGAGGTGACATTCGACGGCATCGGCGGGCCGCAGATGACGGCTGAGGGGCTGGAAAGCCGCTTTAACATGGATGAGCTTAGCGTCATGGGGCTGGCGGAGATCCTGCCCAAATACCGCGCGCTGATGGCCCGGATCAATGAGACGGCACAGGCGGTGATTGAAACCAAGCCAGATGTGCTCATCACCATCGACAGCCCCGATTTCTCGCTGCGCGTGGCGCGCAAGGTGAAAGAGAAATCCGACATCAGAACAGTGCATTACGTGGCCCCAACCGTCTGGGCATGGCGCCCCGGCAGGGCCGAGAAGATGGCCCGTTCCGTCGATCATGTCCTCGCCCTGTTCCCCTTCGAGCCGCCCTATATGGAAGCGGCGGGCATGGCCTGTGATTTCGTCGGCCACCCGGTGGTGGCCGAGCCTGTAGCCGATGACGCCGCCGCGGCGTCGTTCCGTGCCGAACACCGCCTCGCCGATGCGCCCTTGTTGCTTGCCTTGCCCGGTTCGCGTCGGGGGGAGGTCTCGCGGCTGGCGCCGGTGTTCCAGCAGGTCGTTGCGCGATTGGTCGAGGCCGAGCCGTCCTTGCGTGTCGTCGTCCCTGCGGCGGCCCCTGTGGCCGCCTTGGTCAAACAGGTCACGCGCAACTGGGCGGGCAACCCGCTGGTGCTGGATCCGCGCGACCAAAGCGTCGAGGCTTTCAACGCCAGCAAGCGCGCCGCCTTCCGCGCGGCGGATGTGGCGCTTGCGGCCTCGGGCACCGTATCGCTGGAGCTTGCCGCGGTGAACACGCCGATGGTCATCGCTTATGACATGAATTGGATCAGCCGCCAGATCATCGGTCGGATGCTGCGGGTGGATACGGTGACGCTGGTCAACCTCGTCTCGGAAACCCGCGTGGTGCCGGAATTCATCGGCGCGAACTGCCGTCCCGGTCCGATCGCCGAAGGTGTCTTGCAAGTGCTGCGCGCGCCCGGCGCCCAGAAGGACGCCATGGCGCTGACGATGGCGCGTTTGGGGCAGGGGGGTGAGGCACCCGGCTTGCGGGCCGCGCGGGCGGTGCTGGCGCGGCTTTAAGGGCTGTCAGCCGCGGTGAATCCAGCCGCCTCCAAAAATGCGCGTGCTTTCAGGATCATAGAAAACACAGGCCTGCCCGGGAGAGACGCCTTCCTCGGCGGTGAGTAGCTCGACCTCGGCCTCCGTCTCACTGATCGGGCGCAGGATCGCATCGCGTGGCGGACGGGTGGAGCGCACGCGAACGGCGATGTTCCATTCCGCCTGTGAGGCCAGGGGCGCATCGCCCAGCCAGTTGATCTCGCGCACCGGGATCTTGCGAGTGGCGAGCATGGATTTCGGACCGACGACAACTTCTTTCCGCTCGGGGTCGAGCTTCACGACATAAAGCGGATCGGCAAGACCGCCGATGCCGAGGCCGCGGCGCTGGCCGATGGTGTAATGGATCACGCCCTCGTGGCTGCCCAGCACATTGCCCTCGGTGTCGACGATATTGCCCGGATCAGCGGCCTCGGGGCGCAGCTTGCGGATCACCGCGGCGTAGTCGCCGTTCGGGACAAAGCAGATGTCTTGGCTGTCAGGCTTATCGGCGACCTCCAACCCGTATTTCGCGGCGAGCTTGCGGGTGTCGTCCTTGCTCGGCAGATGGCCCAGCGGGAAGCGCAGGTAGGACAGCTGCTCTTCGGTGGTGGAGAAGAGGAAATAGCTCTGGTCGCGGTTGCCATCGGCGGCGGCATGCAGCTCTGGCCCGTTCTCACCCATCTTGCGCTGGATATAGTGCCCGGTGGCCATGCAGTCGGCCTCCAGATCCTTGGCCGTCTCCAATAGGTCCTTGAATTTCACCCGCTCGTTGCAGCGGATGCAGGGCACCGGCGTGGCACCGCCGAGGTAGCTGTCGGCAAACTCGTCAATCACGGCGTCCTTGAAGACATTCTCATAGTCCAGCACGTAATGCGGGAAGCCCATCTCCTCGGCCACGCGGCGGGCATCCTGAATGTCGACGCCCGCGCAGCAGGCGCCTTTCTTGGCCAGCGCCGCACCGTGATCGTAGAGCTGCAGGGTCACGCCTACGACGTCATAGCCCTCGTCCTTGAGCATGGCCGCGACGACGGAACTGTCCACGCCGCCCGACATCGCCACGACGACGCGCGTATCGGCAGGCGCTTTGGCAAAGCCAAGCGAATTGAGCGGCGGGGTCTGATCAAGGGCCATGGGTCTCTCCGGAGTTTGTGCGCGAATATAGGAAAATCCTACCTAGTCACAAGGGCGGGCTTCACGCCGCGTTAAGGCAGGTGGGGGTTATTGGACGCCAAAACAATGGCGGATGATGCGATGTACCTGAAAAAAGTCGATGGGCCACGGTCTGTTACCCTCGCTGACGGGAGCGTGATGTCACGCGCTGATTTGCCAAGCGCCGATACCCGCAGGTGGGTGGCCTCGCGCAAGGCGGCGGTAGTGCGGGGGGTGGTCTATGGGCTGATCACCCAATCCGAAGCGCTGGAGCGTTACGGCATCAGTGACGAAGAATTTATGGAGTGGTTACATGCGGTTACCGAACATGGGGAGGCGGCGCTGAAAGCCACGGCCTTGAAAAAATATAGACAACTTTAAGTTGTTGATCTATCCTATCGAGTATCGGTAACGGGTAGTTAACCTTTTTTGCTCAGGGTGAGCCCATCGTCCAAGATGAGCCGGAGTAACCGAAATGCGTGTATTGTTAGTTGAAGACGACCCAACGACCTCTCGCAGTATCGAACTGATGCTGACCCATGCGAATCTCAACGTCTACGCCACCGACCTGGGCGAAGAGGGAATCGATCTGGCCAAGCTTTACGATTATGATTTGATCCTGCTCGACCTCGATCTGCCGGATATGAACGGCCATGACGTGCTGCGCCAGTTGCGGCTCGCCCGGATTGAGACGCCGATCCTGATCCTCTCAGGCTCCGACGATACGGAAAATAAGCTGAGGGGCTTCGGCTTCGGCGCCGACGATTATTTGACCAAACCCTTTCATCGGGAGGAATTGGTCGCCCGGATTCATGCCATCATTCGGCGGTCCAAGGGGCATTCGCAATCGATCATCAAGACGGGCCAAGTGGCGGTGAACCTTGATGCCAAGACCGTCAGCGTGAATGATTCCCCCGTGCATCTGACCGGCAAGGAATATCAGATGCTCGAACTCCTGAGTCTGCGGAAGGGCACGACCCTGACCAAGGAAATGTTTCTCAACCACCTCTATGGCGGCATGGATGAGCCTGAGTTGAAGATCATCGATGTCTTCATCTGCAAACTTCGCAAGAAGCTGAGCCAAGCCACCGGCGGGGAGAGCTATATCGAGACGGTCTGGGGCCGCGGCTATGTGCTGCGCGATCCTGACCCGGTCGAGATGGATTTGGCCGCCAGCGCCTGATCCCCCTCGGTCCGGGCCAAAAATCATTCGCCCTGAAATCGCTAGACCTGCCCCTGATCGCCACCTATCTAAGCGACAGATGACAATATCGGGGGCAGATCGTGACATCCCAGATCGAGGTTGAAGCGCTGACCAAAGCGCAGGCAGAGACGGAATTGGCCCGGCTGGCCGAGGTGCTAAGCGCGGCGAACACCGCCTATCATACGGAGGATGCACCGGAAATCTCCGATGCGGAATATGACGCGCTCAAACGCCGCAATGCCGAGATCGAAGCGCGTTTGCCGAACCTCAAGCGCGCCGATAGTCCCTCAGAACAGGTCGGCGCACCGGTCGCCGAAGGTTTTGGGAAGATACGCCATGCGGTGCCGATGCTCTCGCTCGCCAATGCTTTCGACGCCGAGGAAGTCACCGAATTCGACGCGCGGATCCGCAAATACCTCGGCCTCGGCGCCGATGCGCCGCTGGCCTATACGGCAGAGCCCAAGATCGACGGGCTGTCGCTTTCTCTGCGCTACGAAAACGGCGTGTTGGTCCAGGCCGCCACCCGCGGCGATGGTGCTGTGGGTGAGAATGTCACCGCGAACGCCCGCACGATCCAAGATATCCCGCAAAAGCTCAAGAACGCGCCCGATCTGCTGGAGGTGCGCGGCGAGGTCTATATGAGCCACGCCGATTTCGCGGCCCTGAACGCGCGGCAGGCGGAAAGGGGCGGCAAGACTTTCGCCAACCCGCGCAATGCCGCCGCCGGATCGCTGCGCCAATTGGACCCTGAAATCACCCGCACGCGGCCCCTGCGGTTCTTCGCCTATGCTTGGGGCGCGCTTTCGGCCGCTTTGGCCAACACCCAAAAAGGCGCCATCGACCGTTTGGCGGAACTGGGGTTCTCGACCAACCCTTTGACCGCGCTTTGCAAGGGGCCGGGCGATATGGTCGCCCATTATGAGACGATCGAGGCGCAGCGCGCCACCCTTGGCTATGACATCGACGGCGTGGTCTACAAGGTCGATGACCTTGCTCTGCAGGACCGGCTCGGCTTTCGCTCGACCACCCCGCGTTGGGCCGTGGCCCATAAATTTGCTGCCGAACTGGCATGGACCCGGCTTGAGAGCATCGACATTCAGGTCGGCCGCACCGGCGCATTGTCCCCCGTGGCGCGGTTGCAGCCGGTAACGGTGGGCGGTGTCGTCGTCTCCAACGCGACGCTGCACAATGAGGACTACATCAAAGGGCTCGACAGCAAGGGTGCCGAAATCCGCGGTGGCAAGGATGTGCGCGTCGGTGACTGGGTGCAGATTTACCGCGCGGGCGATGTGATCCCGAAAGTGGCAGATGTTGACCTGTCGAAACGCCCCGAGGATGCGGCGCCTTTCGTCTTTCCGACCACCTGCCCGGAATGCGGGTCGGATGCGATCCGCGAGCCGGGCGATGCGGTGCGGCGCTGCACGGGCGGGCTGATCTGTCCGGCCCAAGCCGTTGAAAAGCTGATCCATTTCGTCAGCCGCAAAGCCTTTGACATCGACGGTCTAGGGGCAAAACAGGTCGAACAGTTCTACCACGACGGCTGGATCGCAGAGCCTGCGGATATCTTCACCCTGAAAGAGCGTTACGGCAGCGGCGTGCAGCAGTTGAAGAACCGCGAAGGCTGGGGGCCGAAATCGGCCGAAAATCTGTTCCAAGCCATTGAAGATCGGCGTGAAATTCCCATGGCGCGGCTGATCTTTGCCCTCGGCATTCGCCATGTGGGCGAGGCGGCGTCGAACCTGATCGCGCTCCACTACGGCGATTGGCAGAGTTTCGAGGCCGCCATGGCCGAGGCCCGCGGGCTGGACGGCCCGGCGTGGGACGATCTGATCGGCGTCGATGGGGTGGGCAGCGTTATGGCGGGCTCGCTCGTCTCGGCCTTCGCGCAAGAGGCGGAGCGCGCCTCCATCGACCGGTTGGTGGCGCATCTGACCGTAGTCCCTGCCGAGCGGCCCGACACCGAAGGCAGCCCCGTGGCGGGCAAAACGGTCGTCTTCACCGGCACGTTGGAGAAGATGAGCCGTGCCGAGGCCAAGGCCCGGGCGGAGCGTTTGGGGGCCAAGGTTTCGGGCTCGGTCAGCGGCAAGACCGACATTCTGGTCGCGGGGCCGGGGGCGGGGTCCAAGGCCAAAAAGGCCGCCGAACTGGGGATCGAGACCTTGGATGAAGACGGCTGGCTGGCCCTGATCGACGGCCAATGAGCGGCAGACCGGAACAGCTTTTCCCGCTTTTCGCCGGGCTGGAAACGCTCGAAGGGGTGGGGCCTAAGACCGCGCAGGTGCTGGGGCAATTGGGCATCCAAGCGCCGCGCGATCTGATCTTTACCCTGCCGCATTCCGGCATCGACCGGCGTCTGCGCGACAGCGTGAAGGACGCGCATCTGCCCGCGACATTGACCGTCGCGGTCACCATCGGCGCGCATCGCCCGGCCCGCAACAAGGGCGGCGCCTATCGCATCATGGTCGAGGACGCGCAGACCAGTTTTCAACTGGTCTATTTCCACGCGCGGGGCGATTACTGGCAGCGGCAATTGCCCGAAGGCAGCCGCCGCATCGTCTCGGGCCGGGTGGAGTTTTTCGATGGGATGGCGCAGATGGTCCACCCTGATTTCGCGGTGCCGGAGGATCAGGCCAGCAGCATTCCCGATTTTGAGCCGGTTTATCCGCTGACCTCCGGACTGACACAAAAGCTGATGTACAAGGCCACCCGCGGCGCGTTGAAACGGCTGCCCGTGGTCGCCGAATGGGCTGATCCGGGGCAGGTGGCGCAGGCCGGCTGGCCCGATTTTGCCGCCGCCGCAGAGGCCGCGCATGATCCGCAGAAGGCCGAAGACCTGACCGCCACCGCGCCCGCGCGCGAGCGGCTGGCCTATGATGAGCTTTTCGCCCATCAGGTGACCTTGGCGCTGGCGCGACAGAATGAGCGGCGCAAGATCGGGCGGGCGAACCGGGGCGACGGGCGTCTGCAACAAAGGGTGCTGTCCTCCTTGCCCTATCGCCCCACCGGTGCGCAACAGCGCGCGATCGAAGAGATCACCGCCGACATGGGCCGCGAGACGCGGATGAACCGGCTGTTGCAGGGCGATGTGGGGGCGGGCAAGACGCTGGTGGCTTTTATGGCGCTCTTGCGCGCGGTTGAGGCGGGGGGACAAGCGGTGCTGATGGCGCCGACGGAAATCCTTGCCCGTCAGCACCTTATGGGGCTGCAACCGCTGGCGGAACAGGCGGGCGTTGTGCTGGAACTGCTCACCGGGCGCGACAAGGGGGGCGAGCGACGGGCCAAGCTCGCGGCGCTGGAGCGCGGTGATATCCAAATCCTCGTCGGCACTCATGCGGTTTTTCAGGCCGATGTCAGCTTTGCCGATCTGCGCCTCGCCGTGGTTGACGAACAGCACCGTTTCGGCGTGCGGCAGCGGTTGGAACTGGGCCGTAAGGGGAAGCTCCCTGATGTGCTCGTGATGACCGCCACGCCGATCCCGCGCAGTCTGGCGCTGGCGCAATACGGCGATATGGATGTCTCGATTTTGGATGAAAAGCCCCCCGGGCGGCAGCCCATTCGCACAGCGCTCGTCTCGACCTCACGGATGGATGAGGTCATCGACCGGATGCGCCATGCGATCAGCGAGGGGCGGCAGTGCTACTGGGTATGTCCGCTGGTTGAGGAAAGCGAAGTCAGCGATCTCACCGCGGCGGAGGACCGGTTTAAGCGGCTGCGTGCGGCCTTGGGCGAAGGGATCGTCGGGTTGGTCCACGGCCAGATGCCACCTGCCGAGAAGGACGCGGCAATGCGCGCCTTCCAAGCGGGGGAGACCAAGGTGCTGGTGGCCACGACAGTGATCGAAGTGGGTGTCGACGTGCCCAATGCAACAATCATGGTGGTCGAACGTGCCGAAATTTTCGGCCTCGCGCAGCTGCACCAGTTGCGGGGTCGCGTCGGGCGGGGCTTAGGCGCCTCGACCTGCCTTTTGATGTATCAAGCGCCGCTGAGTGAGACGGGCCGCCAGCGGCTTGAGGTGCTGCGCGAATCAGAGGACGGGTTTGTCATCGCCGAAACCGACCTGAAGATGCGCGGCACGGGGGATCTGATTGGCACGGCGCAGTCCGGCGTGCCGCGTTTCCGCGTGGCGGATTTGGAGCGTCAGGCGGGGCTGATGGCGGTGGCGCAATCAGACGCTCGCAAGCTTTTGGTCGATGACCCCAGCCTCGAAGGGCCGCGCGGCAAGGCCGTGAGACTGCTTTTGTGGCTCATGCGGCAGGATGAGGCGATCCGTTTGATAACAGTGGGTTAGCGATCGAAACCTCATTATGTTCGCGGATGTTCTCAAAAAGTTCTTTACTTGTGGGTGAGGAAATGAGAACAAAGAAGCAACACAGATAAGGAGGTATTGATGATTACTTACACTGCCCTGAAATCTATCGCCGTCAGATCACAGGCCACATTGCTGCAAGATGCAGCAGGGGCCGCCGCTTTGATCGTGATGCTGGTGGTGGGTCTGCATCTGCCCGCCTTTATCTGAGTTCTGCCAAGGCTCTCATGCCGCTTTGCCGCTGCATCCGTCCCAATTTGATGCTCCGACTTGCCTGTCCGCGTCGGGTTTCGGCAAAGTGGGTCCCACATGAGGCACGCCGACTGACGCCGCCATCCTTCGCAGGATGTGCGGCGTTTTTTTAGCTTTTCAGGGGGGGGGAGGCAGGCTGAGGTTGGCCGCGATCAGCGTTCGCCCGCTTCGGCAGGTGCTTCGGCCTCTTGCATCGCTTCCGTCAATGCTTCGATGCTGAGCATGATGGAGGCATGGCGGTTTTTATAGGCCGTGGCGGGGGTCAGCACTTCGAAACCGTCGAAAGGGGCATCCGGCACCGGGCCTTCGCCCTTGAGCATGGCGCGCAGTTGATCGCGTGCGGTTGTGATCTGCGCAAGCGACCTGCCGGGGGCGGCATCGCCCACCACGGCGGCGGCGGCTTGCCCCAAGGCGCAGGCTTTCACGTCCTGCTTCATCTCGGCCAGATGCCCATCCTCAACCCGCACATCGACCGTCACGGTGGAGCCGCAGAGCGGTGAGCGGCGTTTCACACTGGCCTGCGGGGCCTCCATGCGGCCCAAGTGGGGGATCTCGGCCGCGAGCGCGAGAATGCGCGCGGAGTAGAGCTTGATGAGGTCCGTCTCATCCGACATGGGCTGTTCCTTTTCGTGCTGAAACCCTACATAAGCGCCGCAGAGACAGATGCAAATATTTCCACGAGGTGCCCGATGACATTTGATCCTGCAAGCCTTCAGTTTAACGAAGCGGGTCTGATCCCGGCCATCGCGCAGGACGCCGAGACCCATGAGGTGCTCATGCTGGCGTGGATGAATGCGCAGAGCATCGCGCGCAGCCTCGAGACCGGCAAGGTCACCTATTGGAGCCGTTCGCGGCAGGCGTTCTGGGTGAAGGGCGAAACCAGCGGCAATGCGCAAAAGCTGGTCGAGATGCGCGTCGATTGTGACCGGGATTGCCTGTTGGTGATGGTGGATCAGACCGGGCCGGCCTGTCATACCGGGCGGCGGAGCTGCTTTTACACCGGCATTCAGGACGGTGAAGAGGTCGAACTGATGAAGCCGATGGATTAAGAGCGTGCGCTAAAGCCCGACGATTTCACGAATTTCGCCGGGGGTGGCGCCGTTTTCGCGATAGAGCGCGATGGCGCGGGCGTCATCACGTTTGGCCAGTCTCTTGCCGCTGTCATCGCGGATCAGCCGGTGATGATGATAGAGCGGCGTCGGCAGGTCCAGCAATGCCTGTGTCACCACATGAATATAGGTCGCCTCGAACAGATCGGCCCCGCGCGGGACCAGCGTCACCCCCTGCGCGGCGTCGTCGAGCACGACCGAAAGGTGATAGGACGTGCCCATGTCGCGGCGGGCCAAGACCACATCCCCGACCGTGCCGATCAACTCATCAGGGGAGAGGGTGATCTTCCCAGTTTCGGCATTCGGCCCCTGGCCGTTTTCGGTGAAGCTTAGCTTGGTATTGCCAAGGGTTTCCAGTGCCTTACGCATATCGAGGCGCAGCGCGCCGGAGCCTTTGGAGTGGCCTGCCGTGCGGCAGGTGCCGGGGTAGATGAGGCCATCGGGGCCGTAGACGGGTTCTGCCCCCTCTTGCGGCGCGCTGGTGGCAGCGGCAATGTCGCGGCGGTTGCAGGTGCAGGCATAGAGCAGACCGCGCGACCAGAGGACATCTATGGCGGCTTCATAGGCCGCCATTCGATCCGATTGCCGCATGACGGGTTGCGGCCAGTCGATGCCCAGCCACGTGAGGTCTTCGTAGATCTGCGCCTCCCAATGCGCACGCGCGCGGGATTGGTCTATGTCTTCGATCCGCAGCAGAAAATCGCCGCCTGCGGCCTTTGCCAGATCATAGGCCAAGAGTGCGGAATAGGCGTGGCCAAGGTGCAGTGGTCCGGTCGGAGATGGTGCGAATCTGATGGTAAGAGTCAATTCTTTTCAATCAGATAGACGGTAGACTTCATGTCGATCCCGGGCAGGTGCGGCCCTTCCTCGGCAAAGAGAAGGATCGCCGCGCCGCAATCGGTCCATTCGTGGATCATGCCTAAAGCACCGCGATCTTCCAGCGCCTTTTCATTAAGTGAAAATAGGAGCTTACCGCCCTTTTCTAACCCATGCATCAGCGTATCGAAGAGGCTGATGGGGGCCGCACCGGGGCCGATCACGCCGATGGCACTGATCGCTGCATAAGCCCCGGGCGCAAAGGGAAGTGGCGCGTCAACTTCGAGTTCTAATAGGTTGCGGTATATGTCTTTTTTGCGCGCTTGCTCCAGCATGGCGGCGGAAACGTCGCCGCCGTCGATGGTGGTGAAACCCGCCTGTTTTAGCGCCGCGCCGGACAGCCCGGTGCCGCAGCCGATGTCGAAGATCGGCTGCTCTTTGTCGCCGAGGAATTCTGCGAGCGTGGCAGCGGCGCGATCGGGCGTGGCATAGCCCTGCGCCTTGATGTCCTCGTCATAGCTGCTTGCCCATTCGTCATAGAGGCTGCGGATCACATTCGTGTCCCGCGCCGCATAGGCCTTGTCAAAAAAATGCTGTGTCATGCCCTTAGGATATGGGGGATGAGCAGGAGGATCCAGTGTTAACCCCCGCCGCGTTAACCTTGATTAAGCCACGTCTGCCAATCGGCCTTGGCGCGGTCGGTATAGGCTTTGTAGCGGTCCTTGCGGCCACGGCGGCCCGATTTCAGCCCTTCGACCGGGGGGAAAAGGCCGAAGTTCACGTTCATCGGTTGGAAGGTCTTTGCCTCGGCCCCGCCGGTGATATGGGTGATCAGCGCGCCCATGGCGGTGCTGTCGGGCGGGGTGGGCAGGCTGCCGCCCTTGATTTCGGCGGCGGCCATACGGCCCGCCAGCAGGCCCATGGCGGCGCTTTCGACATAGCCTTCGACACCGGTGATCTGACCCGCAAAGCGGATATTGTCGCGGCTGCGCAGGCGCATCTGGTCGTCAAGCAGTGTCGGCGAGTTGATGAAGGAGTTCCGGTGAATGCCGCCCAAACGGGCGAAGCGCGCGTTCTCCAGTCCCGGAATGCGTTTGAAAACATCTGTTTGCGCGCCGTACTTCATCTTGGTCTGGAAGCCGACGATATTGTAAAGCGTGCCCAGTTTGTTGTCGCGGCGCAATTGCACCACGGCATGGGCCTTGACCTCGGGCTGGTGCGGATTGGTCAGCCCCACGGGTTTCATCGGGCCGTGGCGCAGGGTTTCGCGGCCCCGTTCGGCCATCACTTCGATGGGCAGGCAGCCGTCAAAATAGCCTGCGGTTTCGCCCTCTCGGAACTCGGTCTTTTCGGCGGCCAAAAGCGCGTCGATGAAATCCTCGTATTGCTCCTTGTCCATCGGGCAGTTGAGGTAGGCGGTGCGCTCTTCCTCGGTCTCGCCCTTGTCATAGCGCGACTGCATCCAGGCTTTGGACATGTCGATGCTGTCGAAATAGACGATGGGCGCGATGGCGTCGAAAAAGGCCAGCGCCTCGGCGCCGGTTTCAGCCGCGATGGCTTCGGCCAGCTTGCCCGAGGTCAGCGGACCGGTGGCGATGATCCATTTGCCATCGCGCGGCAGTTCGGTGATCTCGCCATATTCGACGGTGATGTTGGGGTGTGCGAGCAGCGTGTCGGTGACGCTCTGCGCGAAGGGGTCGCGGTCCACCGCCAATGCGCCGCCTGCGGGCAGGCGGTTCTTGTCAGCGCAGGCCATGATCAGCCCGTTGGCGGCACGCATTTCCCAATGCAGCAGGCCGACGGCGTTCTGTTCGTCATCATCCGAGCGGAAGGAGTTGGAGCAGACCATCTCGCCCAGAAGTCCGGTTTGGTGGGCGAAGGTTTCGACTTTGGGGCGCATTTCGTGGATCACGACTTTCACGCCCGCGTTCGCCGCTTGCCAAGCCGCCTCTGATCCGGCCATGCCGCCGCCGATGATGTGCAATGTATCTGTCATGGGGGCGATGTAGGGCAGGGCAGCGCCGCACGCAACAGGCAAGAAGGCGCGACGAGGCTGCGGGAGAGGAATGGTTTTGGGGTCGCCGCGGCGGGAATGGTCGGTCAGTGAGAGGCTGACCCGGAGGGACCTTCCGCCTGCGGCGACCCAAAATCATCAGGGTTACTATACCCTAACATAACTATGCCGTGATTTCGCCAGATTTGCCAGCCCCCGCGTGGCAACAAAGGCTGGCGGTTTTGGAAACAATCATTGGGGCCAATCGGGGCGGCGTTTTTCCAAGAAGGCGTCGATGCCCTCGCGTGTTTCCGTCTCGAGCATGTTGCGGACCATGACCTCGCCGGTGAAGGCGTAGGCCTGTTCGGTGGGCATCTGCATTTGTTGGTAGAAAGCGCCTTTGCCATGGGCGACGGCGGTGCCGAGTTTGGCGGCGATCTTCTCGGCCAGTGCCTCGGTTTCTTGGGTCAGTTGGTCCCCCGGCACGGCGCGGTTGATCAGGCCCAGTTCAGCAGCGCGGGGGGTGGAGATGAACTCTCCGGTGGTGAGCATCTCGAACGCCTGTTTGCGCGGGATGTTGCGGGTCAGGGCGACCATTGGGGTCGAGCAGAAGAGGCCGATGTTCACGCCGTTGACGCCAAAGCGGCAGTCATCCGCGGCGATGGCCAGATCGCAGGTGGCGACAAGCTGACAGCCCGCGGCGGTGGCGATGCCATGCACTTGGGCGATGACGGGCTGCGGCAGGCTTTGAATGCGGGCCATCAGGGCGGCGCAGCGGTCAAAGAGGTCTTTGAAGCCCGCCGCGCCCCCGTCTTCGGCTTGGCGCATGGCGGTCATTTGGCGCAGGTCGTGGCCCGCGCAGAAGGCTTTGCCAGTGCCGGACAGGACGACGACCCGCGTGGCGCGGTCTTGGGCCAATTGGTCGAAGCGCGCGTGCAGGGCGGCCAGCATTTCGTCCGACAGGGCGTTCAGCCGTTCGGGGGCGTTCATGCGCAGGTGGGTCACCGGCCCGCGTGCCGTAACGTCAAGAATTGCCACCTTGCCCTCCCCGGTTGATCACGCCAACGTTACGCCGAGGACAGCAGGGAGGACAAGTATGGCCGTTGTGATGGATGCGGAGGCGTTGGAAGCCTTCATGCGGGAGGTGTTCGATCAGGTGGCGGATGATTTCGCCGTGGATCATGTGGCCGAGAACGAGATCACCATGCGCCTGTTGACCAGCCGTCGCCATCTGCGCCCCGGAGGGACTGTTTCAGGCCCGTCGATGTTCGCGCTGGCGGATGTCTCGGCCTATCTGGTGACGCTGGCGATGATCGGGCCCAAGGCGCTGGCGGTAACGACGAATTGCTCGATTGATTTTATGCGCAAACCGCTGGCGGATGTGCCGCTGGTGGCCCATGCCAAGCTGCTGAAGCTGGGGCGGCAGCTGTCGGTGACGGATGTGTTGATCTATTCCGAGGGGTCGGACAAGCCGGTGGCGCGGGCCGGGCTGACTTATGCGATTCCGCCTGCGGCTTGATTCCGGGCCGAGGAATTCTCAGAGGCCACAAAAAAGGGCCGGGAAAACCCGGCCCGAGGAAGAGGTCTGGCAAGCGCCACAGGGAAGCTACGCCTGCCAGAACACGCGGGAAGCCTCGGCCGAGGCTTGTTCCGGTGTCAGTCCCGCATCTTCAAGCTCCCACGGTTCAAGCGCGGCAAGCGCGATCCGGGTGCGTCGGCGGGCCGCCCATGTGGTCACGACCGCCGCAAAGCGCAGCGCAATCACCGCAGGGACCGGCAGGGCGCGGTATGTCATCAATGTCATTGCATCAGCGGTAAGGGGGCGTGCCTGTGTCATGGGGGAACTCCTTGAAATTGTATTGGCGAAATTGTATTGACACAAAGTGTAGAATACCTACAGATACAACGGTACAAAGCGCGGTACAATTTGACCACAGGAATATTGTAATGGGTACAATTTGGCAGCCGACACTGGCCGAGGGGCAGGGGCCGAAGTACAAGCTCGTCGCGCTGACCATTCGGCAGGGGATCAACTCCGGCGCTTTGGCGGTGGGGGATAAGCTGCCGCCGGTGCGGGAACTGGCGTGGCAATTGGGGATTACCCCCGGCACCGTGGCGCGGGCCTATACCATCCTCACCGATGAAGGTCTGTTGGAGGCCGAGGTGGGCCGTGGCACCTTTGTCGCCCCGCCGCAGGCGGCCATCCGCGAAGATGTCTGGAATCGCGAACAAGATAGTTGGATCAAGGAGTTGGAGGTTGCCGATACGGATGCGGTCAGCCTCTTCAGCCCACGACTGCCGGACATGGGGCAGGTGGCGCTGATCCGCAGCGCCCTGCGGCGGGTGGCGGATGTGCCGGGCGAAGACCTGATGAACTATCCCACCCGCGACGCCTATGCCCCGGTGCGGCAAGCGGTGGTCGACTGGCTGTCGCATCTCGCGCTCGGGCCGCTGAGCGAGCGTGACGTGGTGTTGTCGCACGGTGGGCAGAGTGGAATTGTATTGGTACTTCAGGCGATCCTGTCGGGGCCGAAGCCGGTGATGCTGGTCGAAGACCTCTCCTACGCCGGGTTTCGCCGCGCGGCGGAAGTGCTGCGCGCCGAGGTGGTCGGGGTGGCGATGGATGCAGAGGGCGTCCTGCCCGAGGCGCTGGACAAGGCCGCGCGCGACAGCGGGGCGCAGGTCTTTTGCACGACGCCGGAGGTGCATAACCCCACGGGCAGCCACACCAGCCTTGAACGGCGGCGTGCGCTGTTGGAAGTCGCCAAACGGCATGGGTTGGAGATTTTGGAGGATGACTGCTACCGCATGGGCCACGCCCGCGCGCCGAGCTACCGCTCGCTTTGGCCCGAGCATGTCTGGCATGTCTCTTCGATCTCAAAGGAATTGACGCCCGCCCTGCGCGTCGGCTTTGCACTGGCCCCGGCGGGGCGCTCGGCGGATCTGCGGCGGGTGGCGGAATACGGGTATTTCGGCCTTGCCCGGCCCTTGGCCGAGGCGACGCGGATCCTCCTGACCGACCCGCGGCTCAAGGAGATCTGCGCCGATATTCGCGAAAGACTGGCGGAATATGTCGAAGTGGCGGTGAACCATCTGGGCGGCCACGCCTTGGAATGGTCGCGCGATGTGCCCTTCCTCTGGCTGCAACTGCCGCCGGGGTGGCGGGCCGCCGGGTTCTGCCGCGCGGCAGAGGCACAGGGCGTGCAGATCCGCTCGGCCGATGAATTCGCCCTGCGCGATGGCCGCGCACCCCATGCGGTACGCATCGCGGTGAACGCCCATGTCTCTCTGCGGTCCTTCGAGGCGGCGATGCAGCGGCTGCGCTGCCTTCTGGACAATCCACCCGAGCAGATCAGCGTGTAGAAATATGGGGTATTATTTTACCTAAATCACAACACCTTGTTTTGGCTTGTAAAATCAGGCATTGCTGCGCTTGACCCGGCGATGCATGTGTTTATAACGCCTCCATCAGACACCGGGCGGGGATTCCTCGTTCCGACCAACCTCAAACGGGAATTCATCCATGAAAACCTTTTCTGCGACACCGGCAGATATCGACAAGAAATGGATCATCATCGACGCCGAAGGCGTCGTGCTGGGCCGTCTCGCCTCGATCGTTGCCATGCGCCTGCGCGGCAAGCACAAGCCGTCCTTCACGCCGCATATGGATTGCGGCGACAACGTGATCGTCATCAACGCCGACAAGGTGCAGATGACCGGCAAGAAGCGCGAAGAGCACTTCTACTGGCACACCGGCCACCCCGGTGGCATCAAATCGCGCACCAAGGCACAGATCCTCGAAGGCGCGCATCCTGAGCGTGTTGTGACCCAAGCGGTCAAGCGCATGCTGCCCGGCAACCGCCTGAGCCGCCAGATCATGACCAACCTGCGCGTCTATGCAGGTAGCGAACACCCCCATGAGGCGCAGAGCCCCGAAGTTCTGGATGTCAAATCCCTGAACAAGAAAAACACGCGGAGTGCATGAGCATGGCTGACGAAATCAAATCCCTCGACGGTCTGGAAGCAGCCGTGACCGACAACATCGGCGGCGTGCAGGGCACCGAGACCGAAGTGACCCCCCGTGAGCCGGTTCGTGACGAACTGGGCCGCGCCTATGCCACCGGCAAGCGTAAAGACGCGGTCGCCCGCGTTTGGATCAAGCCCGGTTCCGGCAAGGTCATCGTGAACGGCAAGCCGCAGAACGAATACTTCGCGCGCCCCGTGCAGCAGCTGATCCTCGCGCAGCCGTTCGGCATCACCAACACCGAAGGCCAGTTCGACGTGATCGCGACTGTCAAAGGCGGCGGTCTGTCCGGTCAAGCGGGCGCGGTCAAGCACGGCATCTCCAAAGCCCTGCAACTCTACGATCCCTCCCTGCGCGGTGCGCTGAAAGCGGCAGGCTTCCTGACCCGCGACAGCCGCGTTGTCGAGCGGAAGAAATACGGTAAGGCCAAAGCGCGCCGGAGCTTCCAGTTCTCCAAGCGTTAAGCTTACCGGTCATTTTTTGCGAAAGGGCTGCCCTCCGGGGTGGCCCTTTTTCGTTGCGGTGGGCAGGGTTGGCCGCGGCACATGAAAAAGGCCGCCGCGGTCTCCCGCAGCGGCCTTAGGGTCGGATCGCTTCTGATCCCGAGACGGCTTAGCCGCCGATTTCGTAGCTCACGGTGAAGCCCAGCACGCCGTCGCCATCGTTGGTGTCTTCGTAAAGCGCTTCGAAGGTGACGCCGTCACCGAAGTCATAAACGGCACCGGCTTCGGCATAGATGTTGTCGTCACGGTCGCTGTTGCCGATGAGGCCAACGGCGGTCCAACGCTCGGACAGGGGCGCTTCGAACGCCACTTCCTGATCGCTTTCGCCATTGTCGGGGTCGATGATCACGGCGAATGCGCCCGAAGCGTCGCGCCCGATGGGGAAGCCCAGCGTCGCGGTGATCTCTTCGCTGTGGTCTTTGGAATCGTTCAGCCAGATGTAGCCATAGGTCAGGTCCCAGCTCAGGCCCTGACCGAAGTCCGCGCCGTAGCCGAGGTTTGCTTCGAATTCGACGTCATCGGTGGGGTCTTGGTAAAGCGATGTCGCGCTCAGCCCGGTGTGGAAGCCGCCGTAGGTCAGCTCAACAAAACCTTCGACTTCGTTTTCGAGGTGATCGAAATCATCCGACGTGTTGAACCGCGTCGCGGCAGAGACGCCGGCGGTCCAGCCAACCATGGAAGTCATGGTGCGGTCTTCGATGACCGGGTCGAAACCGGTGGTGACGTTTTCCTGCGCATAGGCAGCAGAGGAGAGCAGCCCGGCGGTGAGGCCGAACCCGATAAGATGTTTGATATTCATGGCATTTGCCTAGTTTTGGACCATAGCTTGTCTGCGACTGGCGAGGTCAGGTTGTGAAGGCCCCTCGGATAGGGCGCTCACCGGGGGGCGGCAAGGCCCGATTGCGCATATCTGACATGCGTTAGAACATAACATTGTGATCGACGGAAATTTCGCCCAAGTCGTTGGTTTTTCTGGGGCGACGTGGTTCCGGGCGGGGCTGTGCCTGCCTATATCAGCCCCAACACAGGAGACAGTCATGCAGTATTCAGTTCTTGATCTTGCGCCCGTGCCCGAAGGGTCGGACACCACCACCGCCATCGCCAATTCCGTCGCTCTGGCGCAACTGGCCGAGGCCAAGGGCTATCACCGGTTTTGGATGGCGGAGCATCACAACATGCCCGGCATCGCCTCGGCGGCGACCTCGGTTCTGCTCGGGCATGTGGCGGATCACACGAAAAAGATTCGCGTCGGCGCAGGCGGAGTGATGTTGCCCAACCATGCGCCCTTGGCCATTGCCGAACAGTTCGGCACGCTGGCGGCGATTCATGGCGACCGGATCGATCTGGGGCTAGGCCGCGCGCCGGGCGGGGATCAGGCGGTGGTGCGCGCCATGCGTCGCGGCATGAGCGCGGGCGATCAATTCCCCGATGACGTGGCCGAGTTGATGGCCTATCTGGGCGCGCCCGATCCCCGCGCGCCGGTCCGCGCCCATCCGGGTGAGGGGACGCATGTGCCGATCTGGATCCTCGGCTCCTCGCTATACGGCGCGCAACTGGCGGCGCATTTCGGGCTGCCCTATGCCTTTGCCTCACATTTCGCGCCGGACGCCTTGGAAGAGGCCACGGCGATCTATCGCCGGGATTTCAAACCGTCCGAAGCCTGCCCTGAACCGCGTTTCATGCTGGCGGTGAACGTCTTTGCCGCCGACACGGATGAGGAAGGCACCTATCTGCGGACCACCATGCAGCAGGCTTTCGCCCGCCTGCGCACAGGCCGCCCCGGCAAGCTTCCGGCCCCGGTGCGCGACATCGATGCCGAGATCGGCGCGGGCCTGCGCCAAGGGGTCGACCACGCGCTGCGCATCTCTGCCGTGGGCAGCCCTGAGACGGTGAAACGCCAGTTGGAAACGCTGATCGCGCAGCACCGACCCGATGAGTTGATCTTGACCGGGCAGATTCACGACCATAAAGCGCGCCTGCGCTCGTTCGAGATTGCGGCGGATGTCTTGCAGGAGATGAAAGTGGCGGCCTAAGGGCCGCCGCCCTCACTCGTCAGGGCTGACCAGCCCCAAGCCGCGCAGATAAATCCCGATCCCGGTTTCCAGCAGGTCATCGGGCGGGAAGGGCGAAGCGCGACCGGGGGAGTTACGGGCGAAAAGCTCGACCACGCCGTGGCTCATCGCCCAGATATGAGCCGAGAACATCGAAGCTGGTGGGCGTTTGTCCGCCGGGATATGTTGGCTGAGGTCGGTCGCCGCGCGTTCCAGCACCGCATTGGCGCGGTTGGCGGCATGGGCCAACTCCGGCGTGCGGTTGACCGAGATACCGGATTCGAACATCGCGATGTAATGGCCGGGATGTTTGCGGGCGAAGGCGAGATAGGCGCGGCCCGTGGCCTCAAAGGCTTTGAGCGCCGAGGGTTGGCCGGATTGATAGGCGAATTCCATCAAATCGGCAAAAATATCATAGCCTTGATGCGCGGCCTCGGCAATGAGGTCTTCGCGGCCCTCAAAATGGCGATAGACCGCCGCCGGGGTGACGCCCGCGCGTTTGGCAGCCTCGGAAAGGGTGAAACCCGTGGGGCCGCGCTGCTCGATCAACTCAAGCGCCGCGTCGATCAGCGCTTGGCGCAGGTTGCCGTGATGGTAGCCGCGCTTAGGCATCCCAGATGTCCGGCCCGCCGCAGATTTCATCGTCGATCTTGCCAATCGCCTTGGTGTCTTTCTGAGGATAGTCGAAACGGTGCAGCAGGTGGCGCATGGCCGCGAGACGAGCGCGGCGTTTGTCGTCAGAGCGGATCACCGTCCACGGGGTTTCATCCGTATGGCTGCGCAGCAGTGTCTCGGCGATGGCGGCGGAATACTCCTCCCATTTCGCGAGACCTTTGACGTCGATGGGGCTGAGTTTCCACTGTTTCAACGGATCGGATTCGCGCGATAACATGCGGCGCAACTGCTCGGCGCGGCCCACGTTGAGCCAGAACTTGATCAGGTGAATGCCGTCTTCGACGAGCATCTGCTCAAACGGGGTGACCTGTTCAAAGAAATGGGCGCGCTGTTCGGGCGTGCAGAAGTCAAAGACCTTTTCCACCACCCCGCGATTGTACCAAGAGCGGTCATAAAAAACCATCTCGCCCGCTGTGGGCAAGTGTTTGATATAGCGTTGAAAATACCACTCGCCCTGCTCGGTTTCGGTGGGTTTCGACAGGGCCACCACCCGCGCAGACCGCGGGCTGAGGTTTTCGCGCATACGGCGGATCGTGCCGCCTTTGCCAGCGGCGTCGCGGCCCTCGAAGACCATGACGACGCGCTGCCCGGTTTCGCGCACCCAGGATTGCAGTTTGACCATTTCGATCTGCAAACGGTCATAGTCGCGCTCATAGGTCTTGCGCGACAGACGTTCGTCATGCGGATAGCTGGGCGAAAGGATATCGTCCTTGTCGGCCCGCTGGATCGCTTGGCGGATGTCCTCGGGGGCGTCGTTCTCGTAAAAGGCGCTGATTGCGCCGTCAAAGGGCAGGTCCATGGGCGCTCCTCGCGGGTTGTTCTTGTTTCAATATGGGATGTTAAGGCGGTTAACGCAAACCGGCACGGGCGGCGGCGCGGTCGATGGCGTCGACCACCGCCTGCGGGTCGGCGTGATGGGGCATATGGCCCATGCCGGGCAGGCGGGTCAGGGCGCCGTTGGGGATGTCTTTGATCAGTTCCTCGGCGTGGATATGCATGGGGACAATGGTATCGGCATCGCCGTGAATGATCTCGACCGGCATGGTCAGGCGGTCATATTGCGCTGCCATTTCAACCACATGGGGGCGAAGCTGGTGGACCTGTTGCGCATTGGCGCGGCTGGCGCTGCGGCGCAGGGTGAGGCCCGTGCCGATGTGATCGGCATAGCCTTCGGGCGCTTGCTGTGGCGCAAAGATCGCCGCTATGCTGCTTTGCACCACGCTGTCTGGCACAAAGGCGGTGACGGCGGGGATAAAGAGCGCACCGCCAAGCCGTGAGGCGCTGACGTTATAGAGCCAGCCCAGACCGCCGGGCCATGGCTCCGACACGGCAGAGACCAGCACCAGCGCTGCGGTCTCATCGGGGCGTTGCAGCCCCCAAGCCAGCGCCACGGCCCCGCCAAAGGAATGGCCCAGCACGATGGGGTTTTCGACGCCCAGTTGATCCGCCGCTTTCTGCAAAAGCGCGGCCTGTTCCTGCGGTGACTCGCCGCGCGGGTTCCAAGGCCCGCGCGCGCCGGGCAGGCGGGCGGTATAGCCCATGCCGGGACGGTCGAACATGATGACGCGGTAGCGGTCGCTCAACCGCTCAGCGAAGCCCAAAGTGAAATCGCGCAGGTTGCCGTTGGCCCCGTGGATCAACACCAGATCCGGCCCGCTGCCGATGATCTTGGCATGGACTGGCAGGCCGTCCACCGTGATGATCTCACCCTCAGGCGGATGGCTTGCCTCGGCCCGCGCCTCATGCCGCGCGGCGCGCCATTGGACGAGCGCGGTGAGCAGCGCCAGCCCGAGGAGGAGGGCAAGCAGCAGTTTAATGGCCGATCTCATTCATATCAAAGGGGGTGGTTTGGTATATCTCGTTGATCCAATTGCCATAAAGCAGATGCGCGTGGCTGCGCCAGCGGTTCACCGGCGTGCGCGCGGGGTCATCCTCGGGGTAGTAGTTGCAGGGCACGTTGATCGGCACGCCATTCTCGACATCGCGATCATACTCTTGCTTGAGCGTGTCGCGGTCGTATTCAAAATGGTTAAAGACATAGAGCGCGCGGTGCGCGGGGTCTTCGATCAGACAGGGGCCAACCTCATCACTGCCCAAAAGCGTGGTCAGGCCGGGGTGGGCGTCAACCTCGTCTTGGCGCATCTCGGTCCAGCGCGAGACGGGCACGGTGCAATCATCCGAAAAGCCGCGCAGATAGGGCGAGGCGGGCGCGAGATTGCGGTGCCGGAAACAGCCGAAAGCCTTTGCGCTCAGCATGTGTTTCTTGACGCCGTGGAAGTGGTTGATCATCGCCATGCCGCCCCAGCAGACGCCAAAGGTGGAGTGGATGTTGGTCTGGGTCCATTCCATCACCTCGCCCAACTCGTCCCAATAGGTCACCTCGTTAAACTCAAGATGCTCAATCGGCGCGCCGGTGATGATCAGCCCGTCGAACTTCTCGGCCTTCATTTCCTCGAAGGGGCGGTAGAAGCTTTCCATATGCTCGGCGGCGGTGTTGCGGGCCTGGTGATCGGACATGCGGATGAGGCTAAGCTCGATCTGCAGGGGTGTCGCGCCGATCAGCCGGGCAAATTGGTTTTCCGTCTGAATTTTCTTGGGCATCAGGTTCAGCAGGGCGATGCGCAGCGGGCGGATGTCTTGCCGCGAGGCCAGTTCCTCGTCCAGCACCATGACCCCTTCGTTGCGCAGAACGTCGAAGGCAGGCAGGCGGGAGGGGATCTTGATGGGCATGAGACAGGTCTTTCAGGGGTGGCCAGTGCAGTCAGATAATCTTGGGCGGGGCGGGTTCAACCGCCCGCGGGCAGGTGGCGGGCGATCAGATCGGTAAAGTCTTCGGGAGCGTTCAGTGCGTCGATGTCGGCGGGGGTGATGGTGACACCCCATTTCGACATCGCCGCATAGCGGGGTTGGCGGTGCGACAGGGCAGCGGCATAGGTCCAGCGGATGAAGTCGTCGGGGTTCACCGCGTCCTCTGTAATGTTCTTTTCCGCCAGATAATCGGCCCATGCCCGGGCGAGGAATTCTGGCTGATAGGCCATCGGTTTGGGCGCTTTGTCAAAGCGGCGGATGAGTTCCTCGGTATGGGCCTCGTCACCCTTGATCCAGACCAGCAGACATTCCTCGGCCAATTGCTGCAACAACGGGTCGTTCGGGTCTTCGGGGTCGAGCCATTCGCAGATCGAGCCACCGGTGTCGCAGATGAAATGCGGATAGCCATAGAGCGCCTCGGCGCGGGTGGCGAAATAGCTGGTATCCTCCAGCGCGTTGATCTCGGCCCGGCGGAAAGCCTCTTGACGTTTGGCGTATTCGGCCATCGGCAGCCCGCCGCGCTCCGGGTCGCCCGGTTTGCCCAGCCATGTCGCCACGGGCGAAAGATTGTCGAAGGTGATGTTCGATCCGATGTAGATGCTATCGCTCAGCAGCAGGTCGCGCAGGAAGGGCACTTTCATCGCCTCGGCCTTGGCGTTGTCGGCGATGAGTTCGCCCAAGTAGCGGGTGCCGATGCGGTAGTCGATGGAGTAGTGAAACCAATCCCCGCTGGCGCGCAGCAGGCTGGAGAGATGGGTCTTGCCCAAGCCCGACATGCCGAAGATCAGAACTTTGCGCCGCGGCGCCGCGCGCCAATCGTCAGCCGTGGGGTAGAGCATGTATCACCAAGGTTAAGTGCTTCGTTTCCCCTGACTACCCCAGTGTTTCACCAGACGCCAGATGCGGCCATCGAGCACCAGAAGCCCAAGTGCGAGAAGGGCGAAACCGCCATAGGCAGCGGGGCGCAGGGTCTCATCACGCAGCCAAGCGCCCAGCAGGATCGCCACGGGGGCGACCAGCAGTGTCACCAACATCAGGTTGCTGCTGCCCGCCATGCCGAGCACGCGGTAATAGAGCAGATAAGCCAGTGCCGTCGCGGCAAGCGCGTAATAGGCGATGGCGACGAGGGTGGCGGGGGCGAGGTCGAGCGTCAGCGGCCCTTCGACCACCCATGCCAACGGCAGCATGATCAGCGTGGCCCCTGTCAGCATCCCGGCGGCGGCCAATTGCGGCGGCTGGCCCGGCAGCAGTTTGCGCGCGCAGACCCCGGCCATCGCATAGGACATCGCCCCGCCCAGCACGGCCAGTTGTGCAAGGCTGCCGAGGTCGAAATTCGTGAGATTTTCCAGACCGATGGCGGTACTGACACCCGCGAAGCCAAGGCAGACGCCAATCGCCTTGCGCGGGGTGATCCGCTCATCCCCCAGAAAGGTCGCCGCGGCCAGCACGCCAAAGATCGCGGTGGCGGCATTGAGGATCGAGGTCAGCCCCGAGGGGATGTGCAGCTGCCCCCATGCCATCAGCGAAAAGGGGATCACATTGTTCAAAAGCCCCATCAGCAGGAAGGCCGCCCAGATGCGCGGGTCGCGCGGCAGTGGCAGGCGCATGGTGGCGACGGCGGCCCAAAGCACCAGCATCGCCCAGAACACCCGATGCGCGACCGAGGTCAGCGGTCCGATCTCATCCAAGGCCACCCGCACGGCGACAAAGGACGCGCCCCAGAGCAGGGCGAGAAAGCCCATTTCGATCCAAGCGCGCGGGGGGATGGTTTTCTGTGTGATCATGGCTTGGGTTTAGGCTGTTCCGTTGATCGGCACGACCCGAAAGATGCGCATGCATAAAAAACGCCGCCCGAGGACCTCGGGCGGCGTAATCTCGACGGGTCTGGTGTGGATCAGAACGTGAAGCCTACTTTCACGCCAAAGGCCAGAGCATCGTTGTCTTCGAAGTCCGCCGCCGGGGCGAAGCCCGGGATCGCGGTCTGCGCGTCGCCGATGTTGACGTAGCGCACGCCGGTAGTGATCTTCATGTTGTCGCGGGTATAGACGGCAGCCAGTGCAAGGCTCTTGTTGCCATCGGTCGGCCCGAGGTTGGAGGCGAACCCGCCGTTGGACTTCTCATAGCCGACGGAGGCCGAGACTGACCAGTTGTCGTTCAGGCGGCGGCCGACGCCGAGCGAGTAGGTGAAAACGTCGTCATCGTAGCTGACGAGGGCACCTGGGGGGTATTGATTAGGAGTGATATCGAAGGATGACCAATCTACCCAACGCACACCGCCGAACAGAAGTGTGTCAGCAGCAATGCCTGTCTGGAAATCAAGATTGATCGATTGCGGCGTTTCTACGTCGAATTCTTCCGTAGTCGTGGCTCGACCGGTGGCGGATGTACGGGAGGGGTAACTTTCCACGGCGGTAATATCGTGGTCAATTTTGGAATTATAGGTCAGTGCGACGCGAAGAGCGATATCAGGTCTTTCGTAGGCGACACCGGCCGAATAACCTACGCCTACGTCGCGGTCACTATCAATAGTATAACCACCTCCGGGAATGAACGGTATTGCAGCGCTGGCTTCAATGCTCTGCACGCGGACACCGCCGTGGACGCTGAAGTTGTCATTCATGCGGTAGCGCAGCAGGCCGGTCAAGGCGTGGCTATCTAAGTCGGCTTGCGAACCTCTTGCAAAATAACCCGTGGAAGTGGGATAGTCGACATCTGCTCCAAACGGCTGATCATAGATGATCGCATAGGACAGTTTGTCGTTGATGTCGGCTTTATATGCGGCGCCAAACTGCATGTAGCTGTCGGTGGCATTGCCAGAATCCTGGCTACCAAGAAGCGTGACCGATGTGCCCGAGGTATCGGGCGAGATATGCCCAAAGCTGAACTCCGCATAGCGGCCGCTTTCAAACAGGGCATTGATGGATTGGCCCGACCGATCGATGCCGCCAGCTTGAACGATTGCCGTAGATGCCAACAGTGCCGGAATTGCCAAGAAATAGGTTTTCATTTGCTTTCCTCCCAAGACTTCTGTGCGGTTCCTCCCCGGCACAGGTTAGAAACGATCTAAGCGGATTGCTGCCGTTTGCGTCAATCACTGACCTTGGGTCAGGTTAAAATCTGCGCAAACATTACCTTGGGTGTGCTTTGCGGGTCTCAAACCAGATGTTGAGGTAGTTGCCAGCAAAGATGATCGCGGCCCCGACGAAGACCCAGACATCCAATGCTTCGGCATAGAGCAGCATCCCGACCACGGCGATGGCCGGAAGGCGGACAAAATCGATCGGCACCACCACCGTCGCGGGGGCGAGGCTCAGCGCGTTGGTCAGGCAGTAATGCGCAAGCAGCCCGCAGGCGCCGACCAGTAGCAGAAAGGGCATCGTCTCAACCGTGGGTCCGGCGATGTCGCCGTCGTATCCCGCCGAGATCAGGCCAAAGATCAATTGCAGCGTGGTGAGGTAGAACAGGATCGTGGTAATCCCTTGTGTCCGCGTCAGCCGTTTGGTCAGCACATTGGTCAGGGCAAAGAAGAGGGCACAGCCCGCCGCCGCCAGAATGCCGGTGTTGAGGTTGCCGATATCGGGGCGCGCCACGATCAGGATGCCGATGAACCCCAGGACGGCGGCCAGCGCCCGTGTCGCGGTCAGCCGTTCGCCAAGCAGGAAAACCGACAGGGCGATGACCCATAGGGGCGATGTGAACTCCAACGCGAAGACCTGCGCCAGCGGGATCAGCGACACGGCGAGGAACCACAGGTTCTGCCCGGTGAAATGCGCAAGGTTGCGCAGCAGTTGAAGGCCGAAGTTGCGGGTGTTGATCTGCCGCCACGCGCCCGTGGCCCCGGCGAGCGACAGGACGATGATCACGCCAATCACGCTGCGGTAAAGCATCACCTCGAAAGTGTCGAACCGCGCCGAGAGTTCGCGCCCCGCCACGGCCATGGTGGAGAATGACCCGATGGAGCCGATCATCCAGAGTGCGGCGCGAAAGGTGGGGCTCATGTGGTTTCTGTGATCTGATAGTCGCGGGCGATCCCGGCGGTGAGCCGCGCCCAGTCCGATGCTACGGCACGGGCCTGATGCGCCTCAAAGGCCGCCCGGTCGGTAAAGAGCTCCGATACCTGCCAGACAAGGGGATCGTCGGTCGGGGTCACGTCGAAGCCAAGGCAGCCCGGCTCGGCCCGGGTGAGACGCAGATGCGCGTCAAGCCCTGCGCGCACCCGGTCCGCCTCGGCCCGGGTGGCGCAGCGAAGGTGGCCGGTCAGGGCCACCCGCATTTTTATTCCCACTCGATGGTGCCCGGAGGTTTCGAGGTGATGTCATAGGTCACGCGGTTGATGCCCGGCACCTCGTTGATGATCCGCGTGGCGGTTTCACCAAGGAAGTCATGGGTGAACGGGTAGTAGTCCGCTGTCATCCCGTCGACCGAGGTCACCGCGCGCAAGGCGCAGGCGAAGTCATAGGTGCGGCCATCGCCCATCACGCCCACGGTACGCACCGGCAGGATCGCCACGAAGGCTTGCCAGATATCGTCATAGAGGCCGTGACGGCGGATTTGGTCGATATAGACCGCATCGGCTTCGCGCAGGATGTCGAGCTTCTCGCGGGTGATCTCACCAGGACAGCGGATCGCAAGACCCGGCCCGGGGAAGGGGTGGCGACCGATGAAGGAGGGCGGCAGGCCCAGCTCACGGCCCAACTCGCGCACCTCGTCTTTGAAAAGCTCCCGCAGCGGCTCGACCAGTTTGAGGCCCATCTTCTCGGGGAGCCCGCCAACGTTGTGGTGGCTCTTGATGGTGACCGAGGGGCCACCGGAGAAGCTAACGCTCTCGATCACGTCCGGGTAGAGCGTGCCCTGGGCGAGGAAGGTGGCATCGCCCACTTCCTTGGCGTGTTTCTGGAACACGTCGATGAAGAGCTTGCCGATGATCTTGCGCTTGGTCTCGGGGTCCGAGACGCCGTCCAGCTCGCCCAAGAACAGCTCCTGCTCGTCGGCGTGGATCAGCGGCATGTTGTAGTGGTCGCGGAACATGGTGACGACCTCTTCGGCCTCACCCTTGCGCAGCAGACCGTGGTCAACGAAGACGCAAGTTAGCTGGTCGCCGATGGCCTCATGGATCAGCACGGCGGCCACGGAACTGTCGACGCCACCTGAAAGGCCGCAGATCACCTTTTGGTCGCCGACCTGCTCGCGGATCGCGGCAATGGCTTCTTCACGATAGGCGCTCATGGTCCAGTCGCCCTTGAAGCCCGCCAGACGCACGAAGTTCTCGTAAAGACGCGGGCCGTTGGGGGTGTGATGCACCTCGGGGTGGAACTGCACCGCGTAGAAGTGTCGCTCCACATCCGCGGTGATGGCGAAAGGCGCGTTGGGGGAGGTGCCATAGACCTCGAACCCCGGGGCGATTTTGCTGACGTGGTCACCATGGCTCATCCAGACCTGTTCGCGGTCGGTGGCGAACCAGCCTTCGAGCAGATCAAGCTGTTGGCCCGTGGGGGTGACAAAGGCCCGCCCGAACTCAGCGGTGCCATGGCCGCGCTCCACATGGCCGCCAAGGCAGTGCATCATCACCTGCTGGCCATAGCAGATGCCAAGGATCGGCACGCCCAGTTCAAAAACAGCCTGCGGCGGACGCGGCGCGCCTTCGGCAAACACCGAGGACGGGCCACCCGACAGGATCACCGCCTTAGGCGCGAATTCCTTGAGGAAGGCTTCGTCCACCGTGTTGAACGGGTGGATTTCGCAAAAGACATTCAGCTCCCGCAGGCGACGCGCGATAAGCTGCGTGACCTGGCTGCCGAAGTCGATGATGAGAAGGCGGTCATGGGTGATATCTGTCATGGGGCTGTGATTAGGCCCGTGCGCACGCTCTGGCAAGTCTCTAGCAGGCCGAAGACTGGTGCCGCCCGCGTTTAATTCGCGCAAGTGGCGCGACGGCGGCACGCGATGTCGCTTTTTGCCGCTAGGGGGCGTTATCCGCGCGAAGCCCCTGCCGGGAATGGGGTAGTGACGGGCCAAGACTTGCGGGAAGGATAGAGCAATGGCGGAATCAGCACGACGGGCACGCGGCGGTGGTGGTGCGGCAAGACGCGCGGCACGCACAGCCGTCTCTTTCGAGACAGCGCGCTATATCGAACGGAATATCCCGAACTTCGAAGTGCTGACCGAAGAGGCGCTGGAGATCATCGAACAGAACGCCGATGCGGTGCTGGAAGAGATCGGCGTGAACTTCCCCGACAACCCCGAGGCATTGGCGCTTTGGCGTGAGGCCGGGGCCGATGTTCAGGGAGAGCGGGTGCGTATCCCACGGGGGCTGGCACGCAAGCTTTGTTCCACCGCGCCTTCGACGATTACCCAAGTGGCACGCAACCGAGATCGGGATGTGGTAATCGGGGGGAGGAACCTTGTGCTCGCCCCCGTCTATGGCCCGCCCTTCGTGCGCGATGCCGCAGGGGGGCGGCGCTATGCCACGATGGCTGATTTCGAGAAGTTCGTGAAGCTGGGCTATATGTCCAAGTGGCTGCATCACTCGGGGGGGACGGTATGCGAGCCGACGGACATCCCGGTGAACAAACGCCACCTCGATATGCTGCATGCCCATATGACGCTGAGCGACAAACCCTTCATGGGATCGGTGACCGAACCCAGCCGGGCGCAGGATTCCGTCGATATGTGCGGTATTCTGTTCGGTAAGGACTTCGTGCAGGAAAACACGGTGATGACCTCGCTCATCAATATCAACTCGCCGATGACGTTTGACGATGTGATGATGGGCGCGCTCAAGGTCTATGCCGAGAACAATCAGGCCTGCATCATCTCGCCCTTCATCGTAGGCGGTGCCATGGCCCCGGTGAGCGTGGCGGGCACGCTGACACAGGTCTTGGCTGAGACGCTGGCGGGCATCGCCTATAGCCAACTGGTCCGCCCCGGGACGCCGGTGATCATGGGGGCTTTCGTCACCTCCATCGACATGAACTCGGGCGCGCCCACATTCGGCACACCCGAGGCTGCGCATATCACCTATGGCGCTGGGCAACTGGCCCGCCGGCTCAACCTTCCGTACCGCAGCGCTGGGTCTTTCACCGGCTCGAAACTGCCTGATGCGCAGGCGGCTTATGAGACCTCGAACAGCCTGAACATTGGGCTGCTTTCGGGGGTGAACTTCATGCTGCACGCCTGTGGCTGGTTGGAAGGGGGCCTTGTTTCCTCTTTCGAGAAGTTCGTCATGGATGCGGATCAACTGGGCACGTTGCATCACCTTGCCCGTGGGGTGGAGATCGACGTGAACGCGCAGGCCATGGACGCGATCCGCGAAGTGGGGCCGGGGGGGCATTACCTTGGCTGCGCCCATACGCAGAGCAATTTCCGCGATGCCTTTTGGAAGTCGGATCTGTTGGACTACAAACCCTTCGAGACTTGGTCGGACGAGGGCGCCCGCGACACGCAGAGCCTTGCCACCGCGCGGGTCGAAAAGATGCTGGCCGACTATCAGCAGCCTGCGCTGGATCCAGCCATTCGCGAAGCGCTCGATGGCTTTGTCGCGACCCGTAAGGCGGCGGAACCCGATAGCTTTAGCTAAAGCTTTGCGGCGGGGGCGATCCCCCGCATCGGAGATCAGGCGCTGGGCATCATAGCGGCCTTCAGGAACCGTGCCTCGCCAACCATGGCAATAAGAACATCTACATGGCGGATCAGGCTATAGCTTGCATCCGCCGTCTTGCGCTGGGTGTCCAACGCGGCCTCGATCTCGATCAGTTTGATCAGCGCGGTGCCGTGGCGTGGCAATATGCCAAAGCCCAGTATCCGTGGCAGATGGGTGCCGCGGCGGTAGTCTTCGGCCCCGATGCGGGCGGCCCGCATCAGCAGGCGCGGGCGGTGAAGTTTTTGCAACATGGTCAGTAGATCTTGCATCACACTCTCCAATTTCAGGGGGTGAATCACCCCGGATCGGCGAAGTGTTGCACAACCTTTCCGGGTGTTGCGTGTTGCGGGTTCCCGGCGCACGGCGCCTTTCGATGGCGTTTACCTTTTGGAAACAATCATTGCCAAATGCGACGATTTTAACGAACGGGTAACCAAAACATCCATAGGTTGTGAATAACTCTGGGGATAACTCACCCAGCTTGGGGACCCGCCAAAATGGAAGTGGCAGTCAATTGAAGGCGCATCACCAAATTCAACAGTCCGTCCTGCCGGGATGGGTGCCGCACGGAGCCCTGCATTACCTCGCACATACGGAGACCGGCGCCCCGATCCGGGCCTTGGCACGCCAAGCAGGCTGTCATGCCTCGACCATCATGCGCCAAATCCGCCGTATCGAGACACGGCGCGACGATCCGCTGGTGGATGCCGCCCTGCGCAGGCTCGGGGCGGTGCGGCGTGCCTTGGATTGTACTGCTGGCCCCCCAGCAGGAAAGACAGCGACAATGACCAAACCCGCCGCCCCCCTTCTTGACGAAGACACTTTCGCCGCCGAGGCGCTGCGCGTCCTGCGGCGCCTGCATGAGGCAGGCGCGATCCTTGCCGTGGCCGAAGGGATGGAAAAGGCCGTCGTCCTGCGCGAGACGGACACCGGCCCCGGCGCGCGCACTGCCGTGGTGGACAGCGCCGTGGCGCAGGCGATGGCATTGAAAGATTGGATCGCGCCGGGCAGCACAGGCCGGGTGACACGCTATCATATCACCAGCGCGGGGCGCGCGGCGCTGCGGCGGATGCTCGAAGAGCAGGGCGCGGCCGTAGACGGCTTTGCCGAAGATCAGGCCGCCTTTTTGGGCGGGTCCGATGCGCCCGCCGCAGACCTGAGCGCAGATGAAGATACGGCCCCGCGCCGTGGCCGCTATTGCTTGTCAGAAAGCCCGCTTTCGACCCTCGCAAGGCGGCGCGACAAATCCGGCGCGCCCTTCTTGAACGAGGGGCTGGTCCATGCGGGCGAAAGGCTGCGCGAAGATTTCGAACTGGCGCAGATGGGCGGTGAGGTTACGCAGAATTGGGACCATTTCCTGACCCCCGGCGCAAAGCCTAGCGGCGGGCGAGATGGGGCAGGCGCCATGGCCGCGGCGGAGGCGCGCAAGAGGGTGGCCTATGCCATGGCCGACCTCGGCCCCGGCCTGTCGGACGTGGTGCTGCGCTGTTGCTGCTATCTGGAGGGGTTGGAGACCACCGAGAAGCGGCTCGGTTGGTCCGCGCGTTCGGGCAAGATCGTGCTTCGGATCGCACTCATGCGGCTGAAACGGCATTACGATGAAACCGTGGGGCCGGGCGGCCCGATGATCGGGTAAATGCGGGTCGGGTAAAGAAGGGGCGGTAGGATGATAATCCTGCCGCCCCGGTTGTTTAGTCTGCGACCTTTACCGGTGTCTCATCTGTGACCGAGATCGCGACTTCGTCTTTCTCGCAAGCGGCACGCACACCGGCGGCATAGTCGGGGTGCACTTTCTCAAGCACCGCATACCAGCGTTCTTTCACCGATTGCGAACAGGGCGCCATGGCACCGGCCATGTTCTCGTGCAGACGGTCACGCTGCGCCTGATCGAACACTTCGGTATAGAGCTTGCGCGGCTGGACGTAATCGGCATCCGCCTCTTCCTGCACATAGCGGTCCGCATCGCCCGAGATGCGCAGCGGTGGTTCTTGCACCGATGGATCGGGACGGGCCGAGCCTTCGTATTGGTTCGGCTCGTAATAGGCATCCGGGTGGCCGGTCTGCTGCGGGAAGAACCGCATCGCGCCGTCCTTGTGGTAGTGATGCATCGGCGCGGCCTTGGGCGCGTTCACGGGCAGGGCCTCGTAATGCGTGCCAAGACGGTAGCGGTGCGCATCCGCATAGGAGAATACCCGCGCCTGCAACATCTTATCGGGCGAGAAGCCGATGCCGGGGATTTTGTTCGACGGCGAATAGGCAGCGTTCTCAATGCTCTGGAAGTAGTTGTCAGGGTTGCGGTTGAACTCCAACATGCCAACGGGGATCAGCGGGTAATCCGCATGCGGCCAAACCTTGGTCAGGTCGAAGGGGTTGAAGCCGCAGGTCTCGGCCTCTTCCTCGGGCATGACTTGGATGTTCAGCTCCCATTTCGGGTAGTCGCCGCCTTCGATCGCGTTAAAGAGATCCTCTTGGAAGTTCTCACGGGTGGACCCGATCAGCTTTTCCGCATCCTCATTGGTGCGGTTGCGGATTTCCTGCTGGCAGCGGAAGTGGAACTTCACCCAGTGACGCTCGCCCTTGGCGTTCCACATCGAATAGGTGTGGCTGCCGTAGCCGTGCATATGCATCGGGTTCACCGGAATGCCGCGGTCGGACATCAGGATGGTGACCTGGTGCACGCATTCGGGCTGCGCCGCCCAGAAGTCGAACATCGCCTCGGGCGAGCGCAGGTTGGTGCGCGGGTGGCGTTTCTGGGTGCGAATGAAATCCGGGAATTTATAGGCATCGCGTACAAAGAAGATCGGTGTGTTGTTGCCCACAACGTCCCAGTTGCCCTCTTCGGTGTAGAATTTCACCGAGAAGCCGCGCACGTCACGCTCACTGTCGGCGGCGCCAAGCTCCCCCGCCACGGTGGACCAGCGCGAGATGATCTCGCAGGTCTTGCCCACTTCGGAGAAGATCGCAGCACAGCTATATTGGCTGATGTCATGGGTGACGGTGAAGGTGCCCTCGGCACCCCAGCCCTTGGCGTGCACGGCACGCTCAGGAATGCGCTCGCGGTTCTGATGAGCGAGCTTCTCGATCAATTGGTAGTCGTCCAGCAGGACCGGGCCACGGGCGCCCGCGGTCTTGCTGGTGTCGTTTGTCGGCATCGGTGCGCCGGCGGTGGTGGTGAGACGCTTGCTCATCTTGGGTTCCCCTCGGTTACTGTCTGACAGCAAGATGATCGATTCCGCCCATAATTTCCAATTGCAGTTTTGTAAAATTGCGATAGGTAAAAGTTATGAACTTTACCCTGAAACAACTCGAATACTTTCGCGCGCTGGCGACCTTGGGCAACTTCGGGCGGGCGGCGGAGGCGAGCAATATCTCCCAGCCCGCGCTTTCGGTGCAGATCCGCACTTTGGAGGAAACGCTCGGCGGGCGGCTGATCGAACGGCAGAGCCGCGCTTCGGTGCTCACGCCCTTGGGCCGCGAGGTGCTGACCCGTGCCGAGGATATCCTGCGCCGCGCCAAGCTGTTGGAGGCCACGGCGCGGGAGCAGGTGGGGCTGGCGGGCACGTTGAATCTCGGTCTAATCCCGACCGTGGCGCCCTATCTGTTGCCCGGCGTGCTGGCCGCGTTGCGGGCGCAGGATATCTCGCTTCGAGTCGAGGTACGCGAGGCGCAGACGGATCAATTGCTGGCCGATCTGCGCGCCGGGGCGCTGGATGCGGCGGTGATGGCGGTGCCCTCGGGCGAAACGGGCCTGGCCGAGGTGCCGCTTTTCGAGGATCGGTTTCTGCTGGCCGGGTCCGCCGACCGGATGGCGGGGGCGGATGTCGCCCGCCCGACCGATTTGGCCCGCACGCCGCTGATGCTGTTGGAGGATGGTCATTGCCTCACCGATCAGGCGCTGGAGGTTTGCCAGCGCGACCGCACGCAGGCGGGCATTCACACCGGGGCGTCCTCCCTCGCCACGCTGTCGCGGCTGGTGGAGGCGGGGTTTGGCATGACCCTGATGCCCGAAATCGCCGCCAAGACCGAGCTTGATGCCGCGCCGGGCCTACGCCTGCACCGTTTCGGCGCGCCGGAACCTGCGCGGCAAATCGGGCTCGTCCGCCGGGCGGGCACGCCGGGCAGCGGTTGGGCGGCGCAACTGGCCGAGACGCTGAAGGAAGTGGGGGAGGGGCTGACCGGAGAGCTTCGCGCGAAATACTAGGCATGGGCGGGGCCGCGGGGTCAAAGGGACCGGGCCAAATGGCCCGATCCGGTCACATGAAAGGGCGCTTAGGCCGCTTCGGTTTGCTTCTGGTTCTCAAGGTATTCCAGCAGGGTCTCAGGGCTGGAAACGCCGTAGGGGTCTTCGTCGTGGTTGTCACGGATGCCGGGCTCTTCGAACCATGCTTCGATCTGACCATCGTTGATGATGGCCGCATAGCGCCAACTGCGCGGGCCGAAGCCAAGGTTGTCTTTGGCGACCAACATGCCCATGCGGCGGGTGAATTCGCCCGAACCGTCAGGGATCACGTCGATGTTCTGGACGCCCTGCATCTCTTTCCACTTGTTCATGACAAAGCTGTCGTTGACCGACAGGCAATAGATCGCGTCGATGCCATGCTCTTGGAAAGCGGCGAAATTGTTCTCGAACCCGGGCAGCTGGTAGGTGCTGCAGGTCGGGGTGAAGGCACCGGGGAGGGAGAACAGCACAACGCGCTTGCCTTTGAAGAAATCATCGCTGGTCTTGTCTTCCCAGCGGAAGGGGTTGGACCCTTCGATGCTTTCGTCGCGCACGCGCGTCTTGAAGGTGACGTTGGGGACATTGATACCGGGTTTCATCGCGTCTCTCTTTCTCGGATTGGAATCTTTGTGGCTTGGTAGCCCATATAGGAAGCCTCGGCAACTCTCGCAATGCTGCAACTGCATTGTAATTTTTCAGTTACATATCAACGTTCTAAATCAACGGTCTAGGGCGATGCCGCCTGTGCATGGCGGCCTTGTCGCGGGGGCGTATGCAGTAGGTGGCCATCGGGTCAAGGACTGTGATAAACAGGCCGCGACACAATGATCAGAGGCCCCCGATGCGCGATCTGAAGATACCCGAACAGCGCCACCCCGAAAAGGCGCGCAAGCCCGACAACGCCCAGCCGAAAAAACCGAGTTGGATCAGGGTCAAAGCGCCCGGCGGCAAAGGCTATGCCGAAACAGCGCGGATCATGCGCGACAACAAGCTGACTACGGTCTGCGAAGAGGCGGGCTGCCCCAATGTCGGGGAATGCTGGTCTCAGGGTCACGCCACGATGATGATCATGGGCGAGGTTTGCACCCGCGCCTGTACCTTCTGCAACATCGCCACCGGCAAGCCGCCCGAAGCGTTGGATGTGTTCGAGCCGGGGCGCGTGGCCGATGCGGTCGCCAAACTGGGGCTGAACCATGTGGTCATCACGAGCGTCGACCGTGACGATATCGAAGACGGCGGGGCGGAGCATTTCGCCCAGACCATCCGCGCCGTGCGTCACCGCAGCCCCGATACGACGATCGAAATCCTGACGCCGGATTTCATCCGCTGCGGCCCCGAAGCCCTTGAAAAGGTTGTCGAAGCGCGCCCCGATGTGTTCAATCACAACCTCGAAACCGTGCCGGGCCTTTACCCCGAAGTGCGCCCCGGCGCGCGTTACTTCCACTCCCTCCGCCTGCTTCAGCGGGTCAAGGAGTTGGACCCATCGATGTTTACCAAATCGGGCATCATGGTGGGCTTGGGCGAAGATCGCCAAGCGGTCATTCAGGTCATGGAAGACATGCGCGCTGCCGACATCGATTTCCTGACCATCGGTCAATATCTACAGCCGACGCCCAAGCACCACGCGCTGGACCGGTTCGTCACCCCCGAAGAGTTCACCTCTTACGAAAAGGCGGCCTACGGCAAGGGCTTCCTCATGGTCTCGGCCACGCCGCTGACCCGGTCAAGCTATCACGCGGGTGACGATTTCGCGCGTCTGCGCGAGGCGCGGAACCGCAAACTGGGTATCGCCTGATCGAAAAAGGCGCGCCCGGCGTTAACCGCCGGGCAGGGCCTTAAGGTAGGCTGCAATCGCTTCGCGGTCGCTTTCGGGTAGCTGGGCGAGGTTGCTGACCACCTCGGCCATCTCACCGCCCGCGCTGTCGTATTCCGGCGTGAAGCCGGAGGTGAAATAGGCCACGAGATCGGGTTTGGACCAATCAAGCTGATCCGGTGTGATGCCGGGAATACGCCCCTTGCCCGAAGGGTTCGGCGCGCCGGTCAGCCAAGCGCCCCGGTCGAGCGCGCCCAAGGCATTGCGCGGGGTGTGGCATTCGCCGCAATGGGCAAGCCCTTCGACCAGATAGCGCCCGCGTTCGACCTCAGCATCGGGCGCGTCGGCCATCACGAAATCATCATGTGAAGACAGCGCCTTCCATGCGCCAAGCCCGCGGCGGATGTTGAAGGGGAATCCCACCTCATGCGGCAGGCTCGGCGTATCCGAGGCGGGCAGGGTCTGCATATAGGCAAAGAGGTCCACCACATCCTGCGGGGCGAGGTGTTGATAGGCCGTGTATGGAAAGGCAGGGTAATAATGCTGCCCCTCGGGCGAGACGCCCCGCGTCACGGCACGGGCGAACTCCGGCAGGGTCCAGTCACCGATGCCCTGTCCGGGATCGGGGGAGATATTGGGCGCGTGGAAGGTGCCGAAATCACTGGCGAAGGGCAGCCCCCCGGCCAGCACCAGCCTCTCATCTTCTTCACTTTCGGGCGCGGCGTGGCAGGAAACGCAGCCGCCGGCGGCAAAGACCAACGCGCCCGCCTCCGGGTCCGGTGTCAGCCCGGCACCATAGGATGGCTCAAGCGGATCGGGCCGGGTGAGCGCCCAGCCAAGGGCCGCGCCGAGAGCGGCACAGCCCAGCAGTATAGGAATGACCCGTCGCAAGGATCAGTTCTTGGGGCCGCGGTAATCGTCATGGCAAGCGCCGCAAGCCTTGCCGATTGCGCCCATGCCCGCCCTCAGCGCATCCAGATCGGTGCCCGCGGCCTCGATCATATCCGCGCTGGCGGTTTCCAGCGCCATCAGCGCTTCGTTGAACCCTTCGGGATCGCTCCAGATTTCGGCCTTGGCGCGGGAACCTTCGACAGCGCCTTGCTCGGTCCCTTCGAGCCAGAGGGTGCCCGGCGCGAAACCGGCGGCGGCGTTCAGATTGGTCGCGGCAGCGGTGGCCGTCTCGGCGTTATACTCCGTCTCGCCCTTGGCCATGCCGCCCAGAATGCCGGTATGATAGGCAATCAGTTGCATCTGCGCGTGGCGCGCGTTCACCGCCGCACTGGCGGCTTTCTCACTATGGCTGGCGGCGAAGCCTGCGGTGGCAATCAGAGCGGCGCTGATACCAATGGCGGTAATGCTTTTGGTCAAATGCATGGTCATCTCCCTTTTCTTGCCGCAGCGTAACATGGCAAGGGCAGGTCGCAAAAAACAAAAATGTGATCAGCGGGATAAGGCTGCGGGCAGGGTCAGAACCGGCGGGGGATACGCTCTGCTGCGGCCCAGTCAGGCCAATAGCCCAGCCATTCGACAAGCCCCACGGCCAAAGCCGCCGCGATGATCGCGAAGACCACGATCACCCGTTTGCCCGAAGGTGGATGGCGCGCCCATTGGGACATGCGCAGCAGCCACCGCGGGTCCATCACGTAAAGCGGACCGTCCCGATGAAGGGCAGGTTGCGGTTGCGTTGGGCAAAGTCGATGCCATAGCCCACAACGAATTCATCGGGAATTTCAAAGCCGGTCCAATCCGCCTTCAGGTCGACCTCACGCCGGGTGGGTTTGTCGAGCAGGGCGATGGACTTCAACCGCGCAGGCTCACGCGAGCGCAGCAGGTTGGTGACATGATGCAGCGTGTGGCCAGTATCGACGATATCTTCGACGACCAGCACGTCGCGCCCTTCGATGGCACCGCGCAAGTCTTTGAGGATACGTACCTCTCGGCTGCTCTCCATGCCGTCGCCATAGCTGGAGGCTTCGAGGAAATCGACTTCGATCGGCAGGTCCAACTCGCGCACCAGATCGGCGATGAAGACGAAAGAGCCGCGCAGCAGGCCGACCACGACCAATTTATCGGTGCCGTTGAATTCACCGTGAATCTCACGGCAAAGATCTTCGATCCGCGCCGCGATGGCCTTGGCCGAGATCATTTCGTCGATGACATAAGGCCCGTGTGCCATGGTTTTGCCCTTGAATCTGCGGGGTTGAGACGTGAAATAGGGGGTTAACCCGCAACGCTACGGAACGCAATGCCTACGCACTCAGAGACCCGCCAACTGCCCTATAGCGCGCAACAGATGTATGATCTTGTCGCCGATGTGGGCCGCTACCCTGAATTCCTGCCTTGGACCGCCGCCGCGCGCATCCGCAGCGACGAGGACCGCGGCGATCATCGGGTGATGGACGCCGATCTGGTCATCTCGTTCAAAGTCTTTCGGGAGCGGTTCACCAGCCGCGTCGTGCTGTGGCCCGAGGCCAAGAAGATCGACACGGAATACCTCGACGGACCCTTCAAGTATATGAAATCAAACTGGCATTTCGAGGATAATCTCGAAGGCTGTCAGGTGCATTTCTTCGTCGATTTCGAATTCCGCAACGCCATCCTGCAAAAGGTCATCGGCGTGGTTTTCAACGAGGCGATGCAACGCATCGTGCGCGCCTTTGAGAACCGCGCGAAAGAGCTTTACGGTCCCAAGGGTTAAAGCGCCGCGTAGCCTCGCAGCAAAAGGCCGAGCGCATGGTCGCGGGCGGCCAAGCGCACGGCATCACGGCCCTGCGCGCCGAACTCCACCGTTTCGGTCTGAACCCCGGCTGCCGTGGCAAGGCCGAAACAGACGCGGCCCTCGGGCTTGTGCTCTGACCCGCCGGGGCCTGCGATGCCGGTGATCGAGACGGCGATCCGCGCCTCGGACCGCGCCAAAGCGCCCGCCGCCATTTCTTCGGCGACCTGCTCAGACACCGCGCCCCATTGTGTCAGCGTCTCCTCCGACACGCCCAGCATCGCCATCTTCGCCGCATTGGTGTAGGTGACGAAACCCCGGTCCAGCAGCGCCGATGACCCCGGCAGATCGGTAAGCGCGGCGGCGAGCATGCCGCCGGTGCAGCTTTCCGCACAGGCGACCATCGCGCCGGTTTCGCGGGCCTTTTCCAACAGTTGCGCGGCAAGGCTCATTTACAGCACCCCGTGATAAAGTGCGGCCAGCGCCATGACGCCGAGCGCTGCGAAAACCCCGGCAAAGATATCGTCGAGCATCACCCCCCAAGGCCCGCCCAAACGGTCGGCCCAGCCGATGATCAGCGGTTTGGTGATGTCGAACAGCCGGAACAGCGCGAAGGCGGCGATCCAACCGGGCCACATGGCAAGGATCGGGATTTGCATCGACCAAGCGGCATAGGACAGCGGCAAAAGCGCGATCCACTGGCCGACCAATTCGTCGACCACCACCTCTCCGGGGTCATGATCCGGCCCGCCCGCCGTATAGCGTCCGGTGGCCCACCAGCCCAAGGGAATGGCCACCAAAAGCCCGATCACCAGCAGCGGAAAGCCCCCCAACACATGCAAAAGCCAGGCATAGGGCAGGGCGATGAGCGACCCCCAAGTGCCCGGCGCGGGGCGGATATGACCAACGCCCAGAAGCGTCGCGATCAGATGTGCTGCACTCATGATTTCACCAATGTTGCCGTGGCCATACAGGCGATCCCTTCGCCCCGCCCGGTAAAGCCAAGGCGCTCGCTCGTGGTGGCTTTGACCGAAACGCGGTCCAATTCGATGCCCAGCATCTCGGCGATAGAGGCGCGCATGGGCTGCACATGGGGGCCTATCTTGGGCGTCTCGCAGATCAGGGTGCAATCGACATGGGTGAGGGTGAACCCCATATCACGGGCCATCTGCGCGGCATGGCGCAGGAAGATATCACTGCGCGCGCCTTTCCACTGCGGATCGCTCGGCGGGAAATGCTGGCCGATGTCGCCGCGCGCGAGCGCGCCGTAGATAGCGTCGGTCACCGTGTGCAGCGCCACATCGGCGTCGGAATGGCCAACCAGCCCGTGGGAATGTGGGATGTCGATCCCACAGAGGGTCACATGATCTCCGGGGCCGAAAGCGTGCACGTCAAATCCATTGCCGGTGCGAATGTCCATGCGGGTCTCCAATATGCGGGCGGCACGGGCAAAATCCTCGGGCCGGGTGATTTTCAGGTTATCGGCGCTGCCTTGGGTGATGGCAACGGTCAGGCCAGCGGCGCGGGCGACTTCGACATCATCCGCCGCTTGGCCGTCATAAGACGCATGCGCCGCACGGATCGCGGCGAGGTCAAAGCCCTGCGGTGTCTGCGCGGCGAAAAGGGCGCTGCGGTCTTGGGTGCCGGTGACGCGGCCTTCGTGCCCCTGCCAAAGCGCGTCACTCACCGGCAGCCCCGGCGCAGCGGCTTCATGTTGGTTAAGCGCGTCGATCACGCCTAAGATGATCTGAGCCGAAACACAGGGCCGCGCGGCGTCATGGATCAGCACCTTCGTCGCCTGCCGGATCGCCGCAAGCCCACGTTGAACCGAGGCCGCGCGGTCCGCCCCGCCGGTGGTCACGGTGATGCCGTCCGCCGTGAATGCCGCTGCCTGATCCATGTCGTCCGCGTTCAGCACCAACACGATCTCGGTGATCTGGGGCAGGGTGCGAAAGGCGGCGATCGTGTGGTCGATCACCCGCGCCCCCGCCAGCGCCTGCCATTGCTTCGGCTGCGGACCGCCGGCGCGGCTGCCGCGCCCTGCGGCAACGATCAGAGCTGCGATACTCATTTGTGCAATCCGGAAAAGCTGGCGAACATGGCCCTGTCTAGGCAATGCGGCGGCGGGGTGCAATCTGGGGTGGCTGCCTAAAAAATGGGCAGTGCCTTGGCGCATAGCTGCTTTTCAGGGTAGTTTTATTGAGGTCACCCCGTGGCAGAGCTACACAGCAAGGGACCGCACAAGGATTAAGCATGTGACCGCCGCCCCCCTGACATTCGACCCCCCGGTATTCCTCGCCCCGATGGCCGGGATCACCGATCTGCCCTATCGCAGCCTCGTGGCGCGATTCGGGGCCGGATTGGTCGTGTCCGAGATGGTCGCCAGCCAAGAATTGCTCAGCCGCCGCCCCGGCACGCGGGAGAAAGCGGAACTGGGGCTCGATGTCATCGGCACCTCCGTCCAGCTTGCGGGGCGCGAGGCCGAACCGATGGCCGAAGCCGCCCGCATGGTCGAGGCGATGGGCGCCCGGATCATCGACATCAATATGGGCTGTCCAGCCAAGAAGGTGACGCAGGGCGCCTCCGGCTCTGCGTTGATGAAGACCCCCGATCACGCGCTGCGGCTGATTGAGGCGGTGGTCGGCGCGGTCAAGGTGCCGGTGACGCTGAAAACCAGGCTGGGCTGGGACGACAATATGCTCAACGCCGCCCCGATCGCCAAACGCGCCGAAGAGGCGGGCGTGCAGATGATTACCATCCACGGACGCACGCGGTGTCAGTTCTACAAGGGTCGCGCCGATTGGGCTGCGATCCGCGCGGTGAAAGAAACGGTGCGCGTCCCCGTCATCGCCAATGGCGATATCATTGGCAGCGATGAGGCACGCCAAGCCCTGCGGCTGTCGGGGGCGGACGGTGTCATGGTGGGCCGCGGCGCGCAGGGCCGACCGTGGCTGCTGGCGCAGATCGCCCATGATCTGCACGGACGGCCCAAACCGGTGATCCCGCAAGGGCAGGCGATGGCCGAAATGGTGGCCGAGCACTACGACGAAATGCTGCGTTTCTATGGCGTCGAACTGGGTGCCAAGGTCGCGCGCAAACATCTGGGCTGGTATATGGATTACTGCGCCACCCCTGCCGATCTGCGCCGCGCTCTGCTCACGGCGCGCGAGGTCAAAACCACTTTCGATCTCATCGCGGAGGCCATGCAATATGACGCCGCCACCGCCCAACCCCGGGCCGCAGCATGAGAAGCGAGACCCCGGAACGGCAGGTTTGGACCTCTCTGCCGGTGCCCGCCTTCATCGTCGGTGCGGATGACACGGTCGTCGATCTGAACCCCTCTGCCGAAGGCTTCCTCAATGCCTCCGCCCGCGCCACCATCGGCCAGTCGATCTGGCAGTTGATCGCGGTGGATCACCCGCTTGAGGCTGCATTCGCCCGTGCACGGCTGCAAGGCACGCCGCTTTTCGTCAATGACGTTGATGTGGGCGCGATGCAGCGCGCGCCCTTGCAATGCGGCTTGCAGATCGCCCCGCTGGTGGGCGGCGCAGGCGAGATGGTCTTGATGATCACGCCGCGCGAATTGGCCGGGCGCATCACCCAAGATCACAGCGTGAAATCCGCCGCCAAATCCGCCATCGGCATGGCCGAGATGCTGGCCCATGAGATCAAAAACCCGCTGGCCGGGATCACCGGCGCGGCGCAGCTCTTGTCGATGAACCTGTCCAAGAATGATCTGGAACTGACCGATCTGATCGTCGCTGAAAGCCGCCGCATCGTGAAGCTGTTGGAGCAGGTCGAACAATTCGGCAATCTGACCGCGCCCGAGCGCAAGCCCGTGAACCTGCATGACGTGTTGGACCGCGCGCGCCGGTCGGCTCTGCTGGGCTTCGGCTCGCACATGAAGATAACCGAGGATTACGACCCCTCGCTGCCGCCCGCACTTGGTGACAAGGACCAGCTTTTGCAGGTCTTGCTCAACCTCATTCGCAACGCGGCTGAGGCGGCGGGCGAGGCGGGGGGAACCATCCGGCTGCGCAGTTTCTATGAACATGGCTTCCAACTGCGCCGGGCCGATGGAGATGGCCAGCCGCTGCCCCTCCAGATCGAAGTGATCGACGATGGCCCCGGCCTGCCGGATCATATCCGTGCCGATGTTTTCGATCCCTTCGTCTCGGGCCGGGAGAATGGCACTGGGCTGGGCCTCGCCTTGGTGAGCAAGATCATCTCAGACCATGGAGGCTGGATTTCCGTCGGTTCCGCCCCCGGTCGAACCGCATTCCGTATTTCGCTGCCGCGCGCAGGCGCCGCTGCCCTCAAGGAGAATTGACATGGATGGCACCATCCTCGTCGCCGATGACGACCGCACGATCCGCACCGTTCTGACCCAAGCGCTGACCCGCGCGGGCTGCAAGGTGCACGCCACTTCAAGCCTGACCACCCTGATGCGATGGGTCAGCGAGGGCAAGGGCGACGCGGTGATATCTGACGTGGTCATGCCCGATGGCAACGGGTTGGAAATGCTCCCGAAAATCGCGCAGGACCGGCCCGGCTTGCCGGTGATCGTGATCTCGGCGCAGAACACGATCATGACGGCGATCAAGGCGGCAGAGGCCGAAGCCTTTGACTATCTGCCCAAACCCTTCGACCTGCCGGATCTGATGAAACGCACGGCGCGCGCCTTGGAGCAGCGCACCACGCTTAGCCGCAAAGCGGCCGATGACAGTGCTGAGATCGACGCGGAGCGTGATGATCTGCCGATGATTGGCCGCACCCCGGTCATGCAGGCGCTCTACCGCACCGTGGCGCGGGTGATGAACACCGATCTGCCGGTGCTGATTTGGGGCGAGAGCGGTTCGGGAAAGTCACTGATCGCGCGGGCGATTCACGACTTCTCTGATCGCCGCAGCCTGCCGTTCGTGACCGTGACGGACGCCGATCTTGCGGATATCGAAGGCCCCTCGCGGGTGCTGGCGCGGGTCGGCGGGGGCACTCTGATGATCGATGAGATCGCCGATTTCCCGCAGGATATCCAAGCCCGTCTGGTGCGGATGATGGACGCGCCGGGCGATGACGCGCCGCGTTTCATGGCCACCAGTCAAAGCGATCTGGATGCCGCGATGCAAGAGGGCAAGCTGCGCCGCGATCTCTATTATCGTTTGTCGGGGGCGACCCTAGAAGTGCCCGCCCTGCGGGATCGGGTCGAAGACATCCCGCTTTTGGCGGACCATTTTCTGGCCCGCGCCAATCCCGGCCCAGCCTCGCCGCGCAAGCTGTCGGACAAGGCCGCGCAGATCTTGGTGAAATTCCCATGGCCCGGCAATGTGCGCCAGTTGGAACATGCGATGCGGCAACTCGCGCTGGCCAGCCAAGCGGCTGAGATCACGGCCAGCGAGGCCGAGCAACTGCTGGGCGCGCAAAGCGGCCCGGCACCGATGCAGACCGAGGCCGATACTGAACGGCTGGGCGCCTCGGTCGAGCGGCATTTGCAACGCTACTTCGATTTGCACGGCTCCATGCTGCCACCGCCGGGCCTCTACGCGCGGATTCTGCGTGAGGTCGAACTGCCGATGATCGAAATCGCCCTTGCCGCGACGGCGGGGAATCAGGCGAAATGTGCCGCTTTGCTGGGAATTAACCGAAATACTTTGCGCAAGAAGATCACCGACCTCGATATTGAGGTGACACGGGGCCGTAAGATGATGTAAAAGAGCCACATAACAGTGGCCATCGGGGAACTCCCCCGTTCAGGACCACATAATATGGCGGTTGATGCAGCGATGCATCACAACATCGGTGAGGTATGCGGGTGGCAACCCGGTCACGCAGGTTCAAGCTCGAGCGGTTGGGGCGTCTCAGGCGGGTCAAGCGGCTGCGCAATTGGTCCACCTTCGGGCTGGTGGTGCTGGGGCCGGTTTTGGCGCTGGCGACCTATTTGGCACTCGGGCCTTTGGGGCAGGGGGCGGATACGCTCAACCTGCGGCTCATTCTTTTAACCGATCTGGTCTATGTGCTGCTGGTGGCGGCGCTGGTGCTTATCCAAGTCGGGCGGCTGATCTCAGCGCGCCGCGCGAAATCGGCGGGGTCGCGGTTGCACCTGCGGTTGACGGGGGTCTTTGCGCTGATGGCGCTGATCCCGACTGTCACTGTGGCGATTTTCGCGGGGCTCACGGTGAATGTCGGGCTTGAAGGCTGGTTTTCCGACCGGGTCAGCGGCGTGGTCGGCTCGTCTTTAGCAGCGGCAGAGGCTTACGAGGCCGAGCAGCGCGAGGCGCTGATCTTGGACGCGCAGACCCTTGCCCGCAGCATCGACAGCGCCCGGGCACAGGGCATCAACCTGAGCGACAGTGAGCTTTTGGGCGAGGGCCAGCGGCAAATCCAACGGGGCCTGCGCGAAGCCTTCCTGATCGACAGCACCGCGCAGATCCGGGCGCGGGGGGATCGGTCCTATCTCTTTGATTTCGAGGCCCCCACCGAGGCGCAGCTGGAAACCGCCAGCGAAGAGGGGCTTTTGGTCATCGAGGACTGGCCCAACAACGAATTTCGCGCGCTGGTGCCGATGGACGCCTATGTCGATCGTTTCCTCTATGTCTCCCGTGCGGTGGATGGTGAAATTCTCGCCCTGCTGGATGAAACCAAGGAGACGGTGCGCCTCTACCAACAGCTTGAATCCGAACGCGGGCGGCTGCTGTTCGAATTCGCCCTTGTTTATCTGGGCTTTGCGGTGATCCTCATTCTGGCCGCCGTTTGGCTGGGCCTGTGGTTTGCCGAACGGCTTTCCGGCCCGGTCGGGCGGCTCACGGGGGCCGCGCAGCAGGTGGGCGCGGGCGATTTGAACGTGCAGGTCCGCGAGGAAGAGGGCGATGACGAAATCGCCATGCTGGGCCGTTACTTCAACCAGATGACGCGGCAGTTGAAGGGCCAGCGCGAGACGCTGTTGGAGAATACCGACCAGATCGAACGCCGCCGCCGCCTGTTCGATTCCGTGCTAAGCTCGGTGACCTCCGGCGTGGTGGGGCTTGACCCCGAAGGGCGCGTAACCTTCGTGAACCGCTCGGCCATGCGGCTGCTGGATTGGTCCGAAGATCAGCAAAGCCTGCCCCTGACCCTTGCGGTGCCGGAGTTCGGCCCGCTGTTCGAGACGGTCAAGGCCGCCTCGGATGAGGTGGCGCAGGCCGAGGTTAAGGTCTCGCGCCAAGGGGCGATGGAGAACCTCTTGGTCCGCATGGCGACCCGCCGGTCCAAGGATGGCGATCTTGAGGGCTATGTGGTGGCCTTTGACGATGTAACCGATCTGGTCTCGGCGCAGCGCATGGCCGCATGGGGCGATGTGGCCCGCCGCATCGCGCATGAGATCAAGAACCCGCTGACGCCGATCCAGTTGAGTGCCGAGCGCATTCGCCGCAAGTTCGGCCCCAAGATGGCCGAGGGGGATGACGACGCGTTGGAGCAGATGACCGGCGTGATTATTCGCCAGACGGGCGACCTGCGGCGCATCGTCGACGAATTCTCGAAATTCGCGCGGATGCCCGAGCCGGAAACCAGCCGTCAGGACATCCGGCAGTTGCTGCGCGACGCGGTGATGCTTCAGCAGAGCAGACAGGAAGACGTGGCGATCAAACTCGACCTGCCCGCAGAGCCGGTGATGGCCAATATCGACGGCACGATGATTTCGCAGGCGCTGACCAATCTGATCAAGAACGCAGGCGAAGCCATTGAAAGCCTGAAGAAACAGGGTGCGCCCGAGGGGCACGAGCCGCAGATCCGCGTGACGCTCACGCCCGAGAACCGGCTTTTGCGGCTGACCATTGCCGACAATGGCATCGGCCTGCCCGAAGACCGCGCCCGGCTGTTCGAGCCCTATGTGACCACGCGCAGCGAAGGCACGGGGCTTGGCCTGCCGATCGTCAAAAAGATTATCGAGGAACACGGCGGCAGCCTGACGCTCGAAACCGCGCCCGCATTCGACGGGCAAGACCATCACGGTGCCATGGCAGTCATTTCGCTGCCCTTGGCCATCGACGCAACGACAGACCAAGGGGATAAGGCAGATGAGTGACATTCTGATTGTAGACGACGAACGCGACATCCGTGAGTTGATCTCGGATATCCTTGAGGATGAGGGCTTTGCCACGCGATTGGCCAGCAATTCGGATGAGACGATGGCCGAGATCAACACCGAGGCACCGGCGCTGATCATCCTCGATATCTGGCTGAAAGACAGCCGCATGGACGGGATCGACATCCTCAAGACGGTCAAACGCGACAACCCGGATGTGCCGGTGGTGATCATTTCGGGCCATGGCAATATCGAGATTGCCGTGGCAGCGATCAAACAGGGCGCTTACGATTTCATCGAAAAGCCGTTTAACATCGACCAGTTGCTGGTGGTGATCCGCCGCGCGATGGAAACCTCGCGCCTGCGCCGGGAGAACCAGAACCTCAAGCGCCGCGATGTGGCGACCTCCGAGATGATCGGCACCTCCGCGCCCTATCGTGCACTGTTGAGCCAACTCGACAAGGTGACCAAATCCAATGGCCGCGTGATGCTGACCGGCCCCGCTGGATCGGGCAAGGAAGTGGCTGCGCGCTATATTCACGCCCATTCCGTCCGCGCCTCCGCACCCTTCGTCACCGTCAACTGCGCCGGGGTTGCGCCCGACCGGATGGAAGAGGTGCTCTTTGGCCGCGAGACGCCGGACCGCGGGGTTGAGCCGGGGCTGTTGGAGCAGGCCCATGGCGGGGTGATCTACTTTGATGAGGTCGCCGACATGCCGCTTGGCACCCAGTCCAAAATCCTGCGCGTGCTGGTCGATCAACAATTCACCCGCGTTGGCGGGACGGATAAGGTCCGGGTCGATCTGCGGGTGATCTCTTCGACGAACCGCGATCTGGATCAGGCGATCAAGGCAGATACTTTCCGGCAGGAACTCTATCACCGTCTAAACGTCGTGCCGATCGCCGTGCCCTCGCTTGAAGAACGTCGCGAGGATATCCCGCTGCTGGCCGAACATTTCATCGCCGAATTCAACGCCTCCCAAGGGCTGCCGCAGCGTGCGTTGACCGAAGACGCCGTGGCGCTGATGCAGACGATGGTCTGGCCCGGCAACGTGCGCCAGCTGAAGAACCTTGTCGAACGGGTGCTGATCCTTGGCGAGGGCACCGGCCCGATCGAAGCGCGGGAACTGCCGGGCGAAGAAGAGAATGGCAGCGATGAGGGGCGTGTGGTGCTTTCAGGCGCCTTGGCGACGCTGCCGCTGCGCGAAGCGCGCGAGGCGTTTGAGCGGGAATATCTGCTGACCCAGATCAACCGTTTCGGCGGCAACATCAGCCGCACCGCGAATTTCGTGGGGATGGAGCGCAGCGCCCTGCACCGCAAGCTGAAATCGCTCGGCGTCGTGACCTCGGCCAAAGCGGGCGTGCGCGTGGCCCATGTTGACGAGGAAGTCGAAGCGGCGGGTTAAACCCCGCCGGTTGCGCGCGGGGGGCTGCCCCGCGCGCGCTTGCGTTACCCTTGGGTGACGATCTGGAATGACCCATCGCTGTTGCGGATCACGCAGGACTTGGGGTTGAGCGCGGGCAGCGTGGTCGTCGCGCGCGTCGGTGCGGCGCGGGCGACGTTGCCGGGGCAGGCGGGGATCGACACGGGCGCGAAACCTTTGTCGGCCATACATTGCGCCTCGACCCGGTTGCGCAGGTCTTCGTTCGGGTCAAATGTCACCAATTCCCCCGGCACGTAAAAACCGCCCCGCGTGGTGCAATTGTTATCGGCATCGCAGTGGCGCCGCGCGGGCACATAGCGTGGCGGTTCGCGGCGTATTTGCGTCGAGATCGGCACGTCGCGCAGGGCCTGAACCTCGCAAGCGGTGGTGGCGCGATTGACCTGCGCGACACTCGCGCCCGGTTTGTAATAGGTGTTGAGCGGCGCACAGGCCGCCGCCGCCAAGCCGACAAAGGTCAAGGCAAAAGCGGCGCGGGAGGGGCGGGGAGATATCGGTTTCATGGCCCCATCATGCCGCCGTTGCGGGGCAAAGACAATTGATTTGACCCTTGCCAACCCATCTGTCATGCCCTCTAACCGACCCAAGACAACCCTCACACGATCTTTGCTCAGGGTAAGGAAGCCTTCATGAAAATCATCATTTGCGGCGCAGGGCAGGTGGGGTGGCAGATCGCCCGTCACCTCAGCGGAGAGCGCAACGATGTGACCGTGGTCGACAGCAATGCAGAATTGATCCGCCGCGCCACCGATACGTTGGATGTGCAGGGCATCGCCGGCTTCGCCAGCTACCCCGATGTGCTGGACCGTGCAGGCGCGCGCGACGCCGAGATGATCATCGCGGCGACCCATTCCGATGAGGTCAATATGGTGACCTGTCAGGTCGCGCATTCGGTCTTTGGCATCAACCGCAAGATCGCGCGGCTGCGCAGCCAGTCCTATCTCGACGCGATTTACTCTGATCTCTACCGCCGCGATCACATGCCGATCGACGTGGTGATTTCCCCCGAGAAGGAGGTCGCGACCGCCGCGCTTCAACGGCTCAGCGCGCCCGCCGCTTTCGACACCGAGATTTTCATGGAGGGGCAGGCGCAGCTTCTGGGCATTTCGATCGACAGCGATTGCCCGGTGGTGAACACGCCGCTGCGGCAGCTGACCGATCTCTTCTCGACCCTGCGCGCCGTGGTCGTGGGCGTGCGCCGCGATGGCACGCTTTTCGCGCCCGAGGCGAAGGACCAGCTTTTCGTCGGGGATGATTGCTATGTCTTCTCGCATCACGACGACATCGCCCGCACGATGGAGATTTTCGGCAAGCAAACCACCAAGCAAGAGCGTGTCGTGCTGGTGGGCGGGGGCAATGTCGGGCTGACCGTGGCGCAGCATTTGGAAAGCGGGCCGTTGCGCGTGCGGACCAAAATGATCGAGAAGAACCGCAAATGCGCCGAGCGCGCCGCCGAAGGGTTGGAACGAACAATCGTGCTCAATGGCGACGGGCTGGATGCAGCGCTGCTGGCTGAGGCGGGCATCAGCCGCGCCGATGCGATGCTGGCGGTGACCGACGACGACAAGACCAACATGCTGTCTTGCGTCCGCGCCAAGGCCGAGGGCTGCCCCTATGTCATCGCGCTGATTAACGACCCAACGCTGGTGCCACTGATGACCCACCTCGGCATCGACGCCTATATCAACCCGCGCGCCACGACCGTGAGTTCGATCCTGCGTCACATCCGCCATGGCCGGGTGCGGGCGGTCTATTCCATCGGTGACGCCGAGGCCGAGGTGATCGAGGCCGAAGTGCTGTCGACCTCGCCCCTCGCGGGCAAGAAAGTCTCGGAAATTGACTTCCCCGAGGGCGTGTTGATCGGCATGCTGCGCAAAGAAGGCAAGGTGATCCGCCCCATGGGCAGCACACGGATCGACGAAGGGGATGTTGTCGCCCTCTTCGCTCTGGCCGAGGATGTGCCCCGGGTTGAGCAGCTTTTGCAGGTCTCGATCGACTTTTTCTAAGCGCAGGAGCGCCTTTGTGACGCAACCGACCCGCATAGGCCCGACCGGCATCCGCCGGGAGATCGTGCAACTGCCGCTGTTCTTGCAATTGTTCGGCGTCTCCGCCCTGTCGATGATCCTGCCGTCGATCCACGGGCTGGTGATGAACGATCATTTGGCCAGCCGCGCCTTTCTCTATGCGGGACTTTTGGGGCTTGTGGCCTTTACGCTCATCGCCATCGCCCACGCGGGGCGCAAACCTTTGGACGGGGCGCTCGGGCCGCTTTTGTCGCTGCTGTCGGCCTTCGTGTTCCTGCCGGTTTTCTTTGCAGTGCCCTTTCTTGAGGCGCTGCCGACGACCCGTTTCGTGAATGTCTATTTCGAGATGGTCAGCGCGCTGACCACCACCGGGGCCACGATGTTCAGTCCCGAACGGCTGAGCGACACGCTGCATCTGTGGCGCGCGCAGGTCGGGTGGATGGGCGGGCTGCTCATGTGGGTCACGGCCTCGGCCATTCTGGCCCCTCTGCATTTGGGCGGCTTTGAGGTCACGGCGCAGGCCGAACCGGGGCGGCCCGACGACCGGATCAACACGCGGATGGGCCGGATCACCCCGCGCCAACGGCTGCTGCGCACCACCCAAGCGCTGCTGCCGATCTATTTCGGGCTGACACTTCTGCTGTGGCTCTTGCTGGTCATCGGCGGAGAGACGGCGTTGGTGGCGCTTTGTCACGCGATGTCGGTCATGGCGACCTCGGGCATTTCGCCCATCGGTGGCGTGGCCGAGGCGCAGGTCGGCGTGACGGGCGAGGCGGTGATGATGCTCTTCATGCTCTTCGCCCTGTCGCGGCTGACCTTCTCCAAAGATACCGTGACCGCGACCCAAGGCGGGCTGATGACCGACCCTGAGTTTCGCATCGGTCTTTTGGTGGTGATCGGCGTGCCGCTGCTGCTGTTCGCGCGCCATTGGATCGGCGCTTTTGAGGTTGAGGTTGAGGTCGACGGCACCCGGGCCTTGCACGCGCTTTGGGGCGGGCTGTTCACGGTGCTGTCCTTCCTGTCGACCACCGGTTTCGTCTCTGAGCATTGGGCCGATGCGCAGAATTGGTCCGGACTGCGTACGCCGGGGCTGGTGCTCATGGGGCTTGCGCTGATCGGCGGCGGGGTGGCCACCACGGCGGGCGGGGTGAAACTGCTGCGGGTCTTCGCGCTTTACCAAAACGGGGTGCGCGAGATGGACCGGCTGGTCTATCCCAACTCCGTCAGCGGGGCGGGGGCGGCCGGGCGGCGTTTGCAAAGCAACGGGGCTTTCATCGCTTGGATCTTCTTCATGCTCTTCGCCATGTCACTGGCCGGGGTGACCCTGCTGCTGACCCTGACCGGCGCGTCCTTCGATGCGGCGGTGGTCATGTCGGTGGCCACGCTCTCCACCACCGGGCCGCTGATCGAACATGCCGCCGACAAGCCCATTCAACTGATCGAGCTGGGATTGGCGGCCAAAGTCATCCTCAGCGGCGCGATGGTGCTGGGGCGGCTGGAAACCTTGGCGATTATTGCGCTGATGACCCCGAATTTGTGGCGCGCTTGACACGTTTAGCGCTAGAACCGTCCTAGTCCTCTGATATTGGGGCTGGAAACTCACGCTTTCGCACTCCATACTTGAGGCAATGGGGGGGTCCGGTACGCGGACGCCAGCAAGAACAAAAGGCGAGACTACGATGGCGTCAGACAGACAGAACCTTCAGGATGCGTTCCTTAACCACGTTCGCAAGACCAAAGTACCGGTGACAATTTTCCTGATCAATGGCGTCAAATTGCAGGGCGTCATTACTTGGTTTGACAACTTCTGCGTTCTGCTGCGCCGCGACGGTCAATCGCAACTTGTGTACAAACACGCGATTTCGACCATCATGCCAAGCCAGCCGATCAGCCTATATGAGGGCGAAGACGCTTCTTGAGCCGTCCAGCATTTCAGATCGACAACAGCGACGGACCCCGCGTAACGCGCGCTTGGGTGCTGCATCCTGATATCAAGTCCGACAACGACCGGCGCGCGCCTGAGCCCGCGCTGGCCGAAGCCGTGGCATTGGCCGAGGCGCTGCCAGAGTTGCAGGTTGTCGGCTCCGAAGTCGTGCCTCTGCGCACGGTCCATGCGGGTATGCTGTTCGGCAAGGGCAAGATCGAAGAGCTCGAGCAGCGCATGAAGGGGGCAGAGGTCGACCTCGTGTTGGTCGATGGCCCCGTGACCCCAGTACAGCAGCGCAACCTTGAGAAGGCTTGGGGCGTCAAACTGCTCGACCGGACCGGGCTGATTCTTGAGATTTTCAGCGACCGCGCGGCGACCCGCGAAGGGGTGCTTCAGGTTGAGATGGCCGCGCTGAACTATCAGCGCACGCGGCTTGTCCGGGCATGGACCCACCTTGAGCGGCAGCGCGGCGGTTTGGGTTTTGTCGGCGGTCCGGGTGAGACCCAGATCGAGGCTGACCGCCGTGCCATCGACGACCAATTGGTACGTTTGCGCCGCCAGTTGGAAAAGGTCGTGAAAACCCGCGCCCTGCACCGCGCCGCGCGGGCCAAGGTGCCGTTCCCGATCGTGGCCCTAGTGGGCTATACCAACGCCGGGAAATCCACGCTTTTCAACCGCTTGACCGGGGCCGATGTTATGGCCAAAGACATGCTCTTTGCCACGCTCGACCCGACCATGCGCAGCCTCGTGCTGCCCGACGGGCCTGAGATCATCCTCAGCGACACGGTGGGGTTCATCAGCGATCTGCCCACGGAACTCGTCGCCGCCTTCCGCGCCACGCTGGAAGAGGTTTTGGCCGCCGATATCATCTGCCATGTGCGCGACGTCTCTCACGCCGAGACCGAGGAGCAGGCGCAGAACGTGCGCGATATTCTCGCCTCTCTCGGCGTCCCGAAAGAGACCCGCAGTTTCGAGGTATGGAACAAGCTCGACCTGCTGCCCGAAGACCGGGCCGAGGCCATGCGCGCCCGTGCCGCGCGCAACGATGATGTGCTGGCGATCTCGGCCATCACCGGCGAAGGGTTGGAAGCGCTGCAAGAAACCATCGCCGAGGCGCTGCAAGGTGCCGTGCGCGAGGCTGTGCTGACCCTCGGTTTCGCCGACGGCAAGAAACGCGCCTGGCTGTTCGCGCAGGACGTGGTCGAGGGCGAGCGCCAGACCGACGACGGGTTCGAGATCACCGTGCGCTGGTCCGCGCGGCAAGAGGCGGAATTCAAGCAACTTTGACGGGTTGAGCGCAGGTGCTGTAGGGCCGGGTGGATCAGTGAAGATGCAGATTCGAAAGCTCCACGCCAGTGATGCCGCCGGGTTTCATGCGCTCAGGCTCGAAGGACTACGCGCATGCCCCGAAGCCTTTGGCGCGTCCTTTGAAGAGGAATCCCGCCTGTCAGTTGCCGATGTGGCAAAGCGGCTGGCGGCAGGTTGTGTTTTCGGAGGCTTCAGTGATGCCGGCCGTCTTGAGGGCGTCGTTGGTCTTGCGCAGTCTCAGACATCGAAGACCCGGCATATCGCGACAATCTGGGGTATGTATGTTCGACCTGAAGCGCGCGGAGGCGGGCTGGCGGGGGCATTGATGGAGGCGGCTATGGCGGAGGCTGATCGCGCCTGCACCTCGATCCGCCTATCTGTCGTTTCCACGAACCAAGCCGCGCTGCGTCTCTACAAGCGGATGGGGTTCACCCCATGGGCCGTAGATAGAGAAGCGCTTTTGGTGGATGGCGTTTACTTTGACGAGGTTTTGATGCGGCGGTCGCGCCCCTAAACATCGCCGAAAGGTGCGGCGCCTTTGCGATATTCGCCGCTAATCGCTCGAATTCCGCGCCCCGCGCCGCATATGGTCCTATGACCAAAAACGGAGCGCGCCACATGACCCTCGTTATCCTCTACCTCTCAACCGTCGTCATCTTCCTCGGGCTGGATTATCTCGGGCTGACCTATCTCATCAAACCTGCGTTCGAGCGTGATATCGGCAATTGGCTGTTGGATGAATTCCGCATGGCCCCGGCGTTGATCTTCTACGCCTTCTTCGTGGCCGTGGTGCTGTGGTTCGTGTCTTGGCCCGCGATGGTGCAGGATCATTCGCTGCTCTGGGTCTTTGGCAATGCGTTGCTGATCGGGGCGATGGGCTATGGCACCTATGAGTTCACCAATTTGGCGACGCTCAAGGATTGGACATGGGCCATGGTCGCGCGCGACTTCACTTGGGGCTCGGTCCTGACCGGGACGGCGGCGACGGCGGGTGTGGCGATCACCCGCGCCTTTACCTAACGGCCCGTTTCGGTCGACCAGCGCCATGCGCCGGGTTGCAGCCCGGCCAGCGTCCAGTCGCCCACGCTTTCGCGGATCAGCCGCAGTGTGGGCAAGCCGACATGGGCTGTCATGCGCCGCACTTGCCGGTTGCGCCCCTCGCGGATGGTGATGCGCAGCCAAGCGTCGGGCACCGTCTTGCGAAAACGCACCGGCGGGTCGCGGGGCCAAAGCGGATCGGGCGCGTCGATCTGATCCACTTGGGCGGGTTTCGTCAGACCGTCCTTCAGTTCGACACCTTTGCGCAGAGCGTCGAGCGCCGCGGCATCCGGCGTGCCTTCGACCTGCACCAGATAGCTCTTGGGCCGTTTGTATTTGGGATGCGCGATGCGGGCCTGAAGCGGGCCGTGGTCGGTCAGCACCAAAAGCCCTTCGCTGTCGCGGTCGAGCCGCCCGGCAGGATAAAATCCCTTTTCATCGACATAGGCCGAGAGGGTGGGCCGCGTGCTGCCCTCGGTGCCCTTGTCGGTGAATTGCGAAAGCACGCCGTAGGGTTTGTTCAAGAGGATCACGCGGGCGGTCATTGAGCAGGCTCCAGTCGGGTAACGCCCACGGCGGCGGCGCGGGCCAGTTCGGCATCCAGCGACATCGGGATATATTCGCCCCGCCGCCAGAGCTGCGCCATATCATCGTAATGCCGCGACAGGAAATGCCCGGATTGCCCGGTGGAAGTGACAAAGACCGAACTGTCGGGATCGGCGAAATCGTAAACCCCGCGATAGCCCGCGCCGTGAACGTTAAAGAAGGGGTCTTTGCCCGTGCCGCGTGTCAGCCCGCGTTGCAGGGTGTTGTCCCCGCCCGAGGTCGACTGCCGGATGTTGACGAAATAGCGCAGCAGCGGCACGTCGCCCAGCACCGGGTGGTCATGGGTGGCCTGATGCGCGTCACCCCAGCGGAGGGATTCAAGCTGCGTGCCCCATGTCTCGTTGATCCACAACAGCGCGTCGTCGAGCGCCAGCCGCGCCATGTCGTGGCAGGTCTCCACCGGGGCGGATTGGCGCACGTCGCACCATTTCGCGGCGCCCTGCACATCGCGAAAGGCGCGTTCGATGAAGAGCGGCTGGATATGGGTGAACTCTTCGGCCAGCGGTCCCAATTCGTCGCGGATCAGCCGGTCCTGCAAGGCGCGGATCCACGCGGCATAGATCAGCGGCTCGGGCAGGTGTTCGTTCATCTCACCCGACCAACCGGCGAGCAGGTCAAGCGCGCGCTGGCGCTGGCGCTCCGGCGTGCCGTCCGGTGCGGCCTCTCCGGTGAACCACAGCTCGGCGCCGATGAGCGGCAGCAGCGACCGGGCCGTGGGGCTGACGGTATCAAGCTGCGCTTCGATGAAACTGTCGCGGGTGTGCACCTCGCGGTTCTGCATCAGCCGCTGCCAGCGCTGCACCCGCTGCGTGTCGCCCCAGACAAAGGAGACGTGGTTGGGGAAGGGGCGGTCGACCGTTTTGTTGTTGGTATTGCCAAGGATGCCGCCTGCGGGGGCGATAAATTCGGGGTTCGCGGTATAGGGCAACATCCCGTCCCAGCGGTTGGCGGCGATCCAGCCGGGGCTGGGCATGCGCCCTTCGCTTTGGTGATTGGCATCGCGGCGCGGCATGGCGCCGATGGTCTTCATCGCGATGGTATCGCGGTCGACCAGCGTGAGGTTCTGCGCGGGCGCCACATAGTCGGTCGCGGCATTGATCGCCTGCTGCACCGATTTCGCGCGCATCACTTTCATCGCGGCGGCCAGCGAGGTGTCTTCTTCGGTAAAGAGCGTTGAGGCGACAGAGGCCACATGCCCCGGCGGGGTGATGCTGCCAAGGTTGTAGTGGCTGCCGGGCAGCACCGGGCCATTGTCGGTCCAGCGCAGGGTGACGGTGATCGGGTCGGCATCGGCGATATTGATGATCGACGCGCGTTTGCGGAACTTCTTGAACCCGTCCGGGGTGCGGTATTCCTCGGCATTGTCGGGGTTCAACTCTTCGATATAGACGTCTTGATCGTCGACATAGGCGGTGGTCAGCCCCCAGCCCAGATCGGCGCTGCGGCCCGTAAGCACCACCGGCATCCCCGGAATGGTGCCACCGATTACGCCGCCGGTCTCAAGCTCCATCCGGGCGAGATACCAGATCGCAGGGGCGGTGAAGCCCAAATGCGGGTCATTGGCCAAAAGCGTGCCCCCCGCGGCAGAGCGCGAGGGCGCGGCGGCCCAAGCGTTGGAAGCCCCGGCGAAGGCCTGCCGTTTGAAGGGCGACAGCGGGTGGCGCGCCATCGGCGCTGCGGCGGCGTGGCGGCGGCTGACCTCGGGGAAGAGGGCGGCATATTCGGGCAGGGCGGCGACCCCGCTGCCCGGCGCTTCGGGCAGGATATCGCGCAGACGGTCCGGATCGCTCAACTCCAAGGACACGCGCGCGCGCAGCACCTCGGCCTCCAGATGGCCCGACATTTGCAGGCCCATGAGCTTGGTGATCGCCAGTGAATCCGCAGGCCGCCACGGGGCCATGGGCGCATTGAAAAGCCACATCTCGGGCGCACCGCGGCCCAAGGCTTCGGTGTTGATCTGGTCGAGACGCGCGTTGATCCCGGCGGAATAAGCCTCAAGCGCCGCTTCGGTTTCGGGGTCGAGCTTATCCGCCGCTGCCACGGCAAGCCGGTAGATGTCATAGCGCCGCATCAGCTTGTCGGTGGTGATGGTGGCGGTGCCGAAGACCTCGGACAGCCGCCCCTGCGCGGTGCGCCGCAGGGTGATCAATTGCCAGAGCCGGTCTTGGGCATGGGCGAAACCGAGGCCGAAAAAGACATCCTCATCGCTCTGCCCGAAGATATGCGGCACATTGGCGTTGTCGCGCACGATCTCGACCGGGGCGCTGACGCCCGCGACCTCGACCGTATCGTCATAGTCGGGCAGGGACCGCGCGGCGAACCAATAGACCAGTAGCAAAACCACGACACTCAGCGTGACGAGAAACACCGCCAATCGGATAAGCCAGCGAAACATCAATGCCATCGGGGGATCCTCGACTGGCGCGCAGATTGACCGGAGCGCGCAGGGTGGTAGGTGTAATGACAGGGAATAACGCAACTGAATGACAAGGAAAAGCACATGGCAAAGCTCGCGTTTTTGGGACTGGGGGTCATGGGGGCTCCGATGGCGGGGCATCTGCAAAAGGCGGGCCACGATGTGACCGTCTACAACCGCACCGAAGCCAAGGCGGACGACTGGGTGAAAACCTATGGCGGCGCCATGGCCAAGACCCCGCGTGCGGCGGCAAAGGATGCGGATTTCGTGATCGCTTGTGTGGGCAATGACGACGATCTGCGCTCGGTCTGTTTGGGGGAAGACGGGGCCTTTGGCGGCATGACGGCGGGGGCGATCTTTGTCGATCATACCACCGTTTCGGCGGCCGTCACGCGTGAGCTTTATGCCGCCGCCGATGACGCGCAGGTGAGCTTTGTCGACGCGCCGATCTCAGGCGGTCAGGCGGGCGCGGAAAACGGCCAGTTGTCGATCATGTGCGGCGGCGACGAAGGCGCCTTTGACCGGGCGTTGCCGATCATGGAGGTCTACGCGAAAATCTGTCGCCGCATTGGCGAGAGCGGCGCGGGTCAGATGACCAAGATGTGCAACCAGATCGCCATCGCCGGGCTGGTGCAGGGTCTGTCCGAGGCGCTGCATTTCGCCGAGAAAGCGGGGCTCGATGGCCGCGCGGTGGTCGAGGTGATCAGCCAAGGTGCGGCAGGGTCATGGCAGATGGAAAACCGCTATGAGACCATGCTCGACGACAAGTTTGATCACGGCTTTGCAGTGGATTGGATGCGCAAGGATTTGGGCATCTGTCTGGACGCGGCGGATGAGACGGGGGCGAGCCTGCCGGTGACCGCGCTGGTCGATCAGTTCTATAAGGACGTGCAGAAGATGGGCGGCGGGCGTTGGGATACGTCGAGCCTGTTCAAGCGGTTGCAGAACCTCGGGTGAAACCCGACGGGCAGCTTTGACCTCTCGCCTTAAACAAAAAACGCCCGGCCTAAAGCCGGGCGTTTGCCTTCCACAGCCGTCGATCCCTCTTAGGGGATGATCCGCGTGTATTTTGTGCCTTCCAGCGTCGCGCCGATGCGCAGTCCCGCGCGGCCAAAGACCGCCGCCAGAACGGGGGCCATGACAGTGGTGGTGTCGGCGCTGACGCTGTCGCCCTTGTCGGAGATCACATATTCCAGACCGGCCCCAGCCGCCCAACCGGGCGAGCTGCGGAATTCGCGCAATGCAGGCTCGGTCATGAAGAACAGCACATGCGCATATTGCTGCGCGCCGATCTGCAACCCGCCCGAGGCTTTGGTCACCGAATAATAGTCCACCGTCACGTCGTTCACGCGCAGCGCGCCGCGCCCGTAGGCACCGCCAAAGCCGAGGCCCGCTTCGGTCACCAGCGGCATGACCAACATGCCATTGGCCTTTTCGGCCAATTGCCGGGTGTTGGGATAGCCGCGGTACATCTCGGCCAGTGTCGCGTCCACGCGCGCGTCGATCATCGCGCTGCCGCGTCCGCCCACGCCATTGCCGCAGGCCGCGGTCGCGCCGAGCGCCGAGAGGGCGCCCAATGTCACGAAGCGCCGGTTATATGTCTGATTGGTCATCTTTTCTGCCTGTATATTCAAGATCGGTTGCCTGCTGCCGGTTTTCCCGACTTATGCGCGAGATTACGCATAATCACGCGGCTTGTCATGTTGATTGGCCCCTTTGCGCAGATTTACGCCCTTAGGTCACGCGCTTTTGAGCAAAAGCCGGGCGACATCGGGGGCAAAATAGGTCAGCACGCCGTCGCAGCCCGCGCGTTTGAAGGCCAGAAGGCTCTCCATCATCGCGCGTTCGCCGTCGATCCAACCTTGGTCCGCCGCGCCCTTGATCATGCTGTATTCGCCCGAGACCTGATAGGCGAAGGTTGGCGCGCCAAAGGCGTCTTTCACGCGGCGGCAAATATCAAGGTAGGGCATCCCCGGTTTCACCATGACCATATCCGCCCCTTCCGAGAGGTCGCGCGCCACCAGCCGCAGCGCCTCGTCACTATTGGCGGGATCCATCTGATAGGTCTTCTTGTCGCCGGTCAGGGCCGCAGAAGCGCCAACCGCGTCGCGAAAGGGGCCGTAGAAGGCGCTGGCGTATTTGGCGGCGTAGCTCAGGATCATCACATCTTGATGCCCGGCCTCTTCGAGGGCTGCGCGGATCGCGCCGATGCGCCCGTCCATCATATCCGAAGGGCCGATGATATCCGCCCCTGCTTCGGCTTGGGCCAGCGCCATCTTGACCAGCGCCTTGACCGTGCGGTCGTTCACGATGATGCCGTCTTCGACGAAACCGTCATGGCCGTTGATGTTATAGGTATCGAGCGCCACATCCGTCATTACCACCATCTCCGGCACCGCCTCTTTGATCGCGGCGATGGCGCGGTTGGTGGCGTTCTGCGGATCCCATGCGCGGGCGCAATCCTCGGTCCGGTCTTCAGGCCCGGTATAGGGGAAGACGCAGACCGTGCCGATGCCCAGATCCGCCGCCGCACGCACCGCCGGGACCAGCGTGTCGACCGAGCGGCGCATGACACCGGGCATCGAGGGGATCGGCTCTTCCACGCCTTCGCCTTCGCGCACGAAAACCGGCCAGATCAGATCGCCCAATTGCAGGTCATTCTCGCGCACCAACGCGCGGATACCGGCATTGGCACGGGTGCGGCGCAGGCGTGTGGCGGGGAAGGGGGCGTGGACGGGTTGCATCAATTATACCTCAGAATGGCTCGGCACGGGCTTGCCATGTATTTTTGAACGCCTCAACCCTATGAATTGTCGCGCTGGACCGCTAAGAGATCTGAACTCAATATTCGGACGAGCACGCCTTGGACTGGTATCAAACCCTTTTCGAAATGATCGACATGCGCTCTTTCTCGAACCTTTGGTTCTGGATCGCGCTGGCTGTGATGTGGTCAACGGCAAGCCACTGGGTGCTCGGCGTGCCCTTCGACATGGTCCTGCGCGCCCGCCGCTATGGCGGAGAGGCCGAGGCCGATCTGGAAGATATCGTGCGGATCAACGTGAACCGGATGCTCTATATCTCGCAGGTCTCTGGGCTGTGGCTCTTGGGGCTGGGGTTCTTCGCGCTGACCTCTCTGGTGCTCTTGGGGTTCGTCTATGGCATCGAATTCGCTCAAGCCTTGCTGCTCTTGGGCTTTCCCATGTCGCTGGTGGGGCTTTTGAGCCTGTCGACCGCCCGGCTTATTCGCATCGAAGGGTCAACCGGTGAGGTGCTGCGGCGGCGATTGATGCGGCACCGGCTTTACACCCAGATCATCGGCATGGTCTCGATCTTCGTGACCGCGCTTTGGGGAATGTATCAAAATCTAAGCATCGGCCCGCTGGCGGGTTGACAGCCCCCCTCTGAGGGCCAATTGAGACCCGATGAACGATCCGCGCAATATCACCCTCTCCGGCGTTCCCGAAGGCTATGATGCCCGCGCCATCCTCGATGAAATCGCCAAGGGCGGCCAGCCGGTGGTCCATGTGGCGCGTGATGACAAACGCATGGCGGCGATGCAGGCCGCCTTGCGGTTCTACGCCCCCGACATGCCGGTCGTCACCTTCCCGGGCTGGGATTGTTTGCCCTATGACCGGGTGTCACCCAACGCCGATATCTCGGCCCGGCGGATGGCGACGTTGGCGGCGCTGGTGCACGGGATGCCCGATCAGTTCGTCCTGCTGACGACCTTAAACGCGGCCAGCCAACGCATCCCCGCCCGCGACACCCTGCGCGATGCGGCCTTTGCCGCTCGCGTCGGCAGCCGGATCGACGAAAAGGCGCTGCGCGCGTTTCTGGTGCGCATGGGCTTTGTGCAAAGCCCCACGGTGATGGAGCCGGGCGATTACGCCGTGCGCGGCGGGATCATCGACATTTACCCGCCCGGTGATCTTGGCCCGGTACGGCTTGATCTCTTCGGCGACGTGCTGGATGGTGCGCGGCGGTTTGATCCGGCGACGCAGCGGACGACCGAAAAGCTTGATCTGGTGGAACTTGCCCCGGTGAGCGAGGTCATCCTCGACGAGGCCGCGATCACCCGGTTCCGGCAGAACTACCGCATCGAATTCGGCGCGGCAGGCACCGATGATCCGCTTTATGAGGCGATCAGCGCGGGCCGCAAACATCAGGGCGCGGAGCATTGGCTGGCGTTTTTCCACGACGATCTGGAAACGCTTTTTGATTATCTGCCCAAGGCGACGGTCACTCTAGACGATCAACTGACCCCGATGCGGATCGCCCGGTGGGAAACCATCGAAGACCAGTATGAGACCCGCAAACTGGCGATGAAGACGCGCTCGAAGATGGACAGCGTGTACAAACCGGCCCCACCTGAGGGGCTGTACCTGACCGATGAGGCCTGGACCCAAGCGTTGCTGGATCACCGCGTCATCCAGTTCAACCCGTTGCCGCAGCCTACGGGGCCGGGAGTGCTGGATGCAGGCGCGCGGCTCGGGCGCAACTTCGCCCCTGAGCGTCAGCAGGAATCCGTAAGTCTTTTCGGTGCTTTGGCCGCGCATATTAAAGCAAAGCTTGAAGTTGGGCCGGTGCTGATCGCCAGCTACTCCGAAGGCGCGCGGGAGCGCCTGACCGGGCTGATCGAAGACGAAGGTCTGGCCGAGGCGATCCCGGTGATGGATGCCGCCCGCATCGGCAAGCGCGGGCTGCATCTGGCGGTTTGGGCGTTGGAACATGGGTTCGAAGCGCCGGGGATGACGGTGATCTCCGAACAGGACGTGCTGGGCGACCGTCTGATCCGTGCGCCCAAACGCAAGCGCCGGGCCGAGAACTTCCTGACCGAGGCCCAAAGCCTCAGCCCCGGCGATCTGGTGGTTCATGTCGACCACGGCATCGGGCGCTATCACGGGATGGAGGTCGTCGCCGCCGCAGGCGCCGCGCATGAGTGCCTCGTGCTGGAATACGCCGAACAGTCAAGGCTTTACCTGCCGGTGGAGAATATCGAACTGCTGTCGCGCTACGGCCATGAGGAAGGGCTTTTGGACAAGCTCGGCGGCGGCGCATGGCAATCCAAAAAGGCCAAGCTCAAAGAGCGCATTCGCGAGACGGCGGACAAGCTCATCCGCATCGCCGCCGAACGCAGCCTGCGTAAAGCGCCCGTGCTCGACCCGCCGCCGGGGATGTGGGACGCCTTCTCGGCCCGTTTTCCTTACACGGAAACCGACGACCAGCTTCGCGCCATCGGTGATGTGATCGACGATCTGACCTCCGGCAACCCGATGGACCGTCTGGTCTGCGGCGATGTGGGTTTCGGCAAGACCGAGGTGGCGATGCGCGCGGCCTTCGTCGCGGCCATGTCGGGCGTGCAGGTCGCGGTGATCGCGCCGACGACGCTGCTCGCGCGTCAGCACTACAAGAGCTTCGCGGAACGTTTCCGCGGCTTCCCGATCAACGTGCGGCAACTCAGCCGCTTCGTCTCGGCCAAGGAGGCGGCGGCGACGCGTGAGGGGATGGCCAAGGGCACGGTCGATATCGTGATCGGCACCCATGCGCTGCTGGCAAAGGGGATTCGTTTCAACGACCTCGGCCTTTTGATTATTGATGAAGAACAACACTTTGGCGTCACCCATAAGGAGCGGTTGAAGGCGCTGCGCACGGACATCCATGTGCTGACCCTCACCGCCACGCCGATCCCGCGCACCCTGCAACTGTCGCTGACGGGCGTGCGCGATCTGTCGATCATCGGCACGCCACCCGTGGACCGTCTGTCGATCCGCACCTATGTCAGCGAGTTCGACGCGGTAACCATCCGCGAGGCGCTCCTGCGCGAGCATTACCGCGGCGGGCAGAGCTTCTATGTCGTGCCGCGCGTCAGCGACCTGCGCGAGATCGAGGAGTTCCTGAAGGCGCAGCTGCCAGAGTTGACCTACGTCGTCGCCCACGGCCAGATGGCGCCGGGGGAGCTCGACGACCGGATGAACGCTTTCTACGACGGCAAGTTCGACATTCTGTTGGCCACGACCATCGTGGAATCCGGCCTCGACATCCCCACCGCCAACACGATGATCGTGCACCGCGCGGATATGTTCGGACTGGCGCAGCTTTATCAAATCCGGGGCCGCGTGGGGCGCTCGAAAACCCGCGCCTATGCCTATCTCACGACCAAGCCACGCGCGAAGCTGACCGACACGGCGCAGAAACGCCTGCGGGTGCTGGGCAGCCTCGACACGCTCGGCGCGGGCTTCACGCTGGCCTCCCAAGACCTCGACATTCGCGGCGCGGGCAACCTGCTGGGCGAAGAACAGTCCGGCCAGATGCGCGACGTGGGTTTCGAGCTTTATCAGTCCATGCTGGAAGAGGCGATCGCCAAGATCAAGGCGGGCGAACTTGAGGGGCTGTCGGAGGCCGACGAGCAATGGGCGCCGCAGATCAACCTTGGCGTGCCGGTGCTGATTCCCGAAGACTATGTGCCTGACCTCGACGTGCGGCTCGGCCTCTACCGTCGTCTCAGCGAGCTTTCGACCAAGGTTGAGCTGGAAGGCTTCGCCGCCGAGCTGATCGACCGTTTCGGCAAGCTGCCGAAGGAGGTCAACACGCTGATGCTGGTGGTGCGGATCAAGGCGATGTGCAAACGCGCCGGGATCGCTAAGCTCGACGGCGGGCCAAAGGGCGCGACGATCCAGTTCCACAACGACAAGTTCGCCTCGCCCGAGGGGTTGGTGAAGTTCATTCAAGACCAGCGCGGGCTGGCGAAGGTGAAGGACAACAAGATCGTCGTGCGCCGGGATTGGAAGACGGATGCCGATAAGATCAAAGGCGCCTTTGCCATCGCACGCGACTTGGCCGAACATGTAATCGCCAAGGAAAAGACCGCAAAAAAGGCCAAGGCGAAGGGCTAAGCCCTTCGAAAGGCGGCGGTTATTCCGCCGCCGCCGGCTGCCGGTTCTCGACCCGCCCCATGTAGAGCATCAGCGCATAGGCCGCGATTGCCATCAGCAGCATGGCCAACGCCAGCGGCTTGGTCGTGCCGTCGAACATCAACCCCACCGGAGAGGCGATCAGCGCCGCCAGCACGGTGGAAATTGCCCCCACGACCGAAGCCGCCATGCCTGCGATATGGCCCATCGGCTCCATCGCGATGGCGTTGAGGTTGCCCAATGTCAGCCCCGCTTGGAAGAACAGGCAGGTCTGGAAGAACACGAAGGCGGCGAAGCCGTAAGGGTCGGGCAGGGCGCCGAGGTTGAGGAAATACATGGCGCCCGACAGCAGGATTTGCACGCCCAAGGCAATGGTCACCAGCCGCCGCATGCCGTAGCGCACGACCAAAAGCGCGTTGATCAGGCTGGCGCTGGCCGCCACCACGGCGATGCCGCCGAACCACAACGGGAAGCTTTCGCCCCGGCCATAGACGGTGTCATAGATCGGCTGCACCAGCATCAGCATCGAAAAGAGCATCGCCATGGCAAGCGACTGCACAAGGATCGACAGGCGCACCGTGGGGTGGCCCACCAACTCGCGCACCGCGCCAATGATCAGCCGCGCCCGCAACGGGCGGCGGTCTTCGGGGGCGAGGGTTTCGGGCAGACGCAGGGCCATCCAGATGACCGAGATGAGCGAGAAGGCCATGAAGGCGATGAAGATCGCGCGCCAGCCCGCCGTGAGGATGATCCCCGCGCCCAGCATCGGGGCCAAGGCGGGCACCAGCGCGAAGACCATCATCACCACCGACATGATCCGCGCCATCTCGCGCCCCGCATAGAGGTCACGAATGATCGCCACGGCGACCACACGCGGGCCAGAAGCGCCAAGCCCTTGGAAGATGCGTGCCACGAGCATGACTTCGAGTGAGTTGCTCATCCAAGCGACGAAGGCCGAAAGACAATATAGCGCCGCCCCGCCGAAGACCACGTTGCGGCGGCCGAATGCATCCGACAGCGCGCCGCTAAAGAATGTGCCCAGCCCCATGCCCAGCACGAAGGCTGTCAGGATCAGCGGGGCACGGTGGGCCATCTCGGGCGAGAGTTCCGCCGCGATCTCGGGCAGGGCGGGCAGCATCGCGTCGATGGAAAAGGCGATGGTGGCGATCATCATCGCGATAAGGCCGACGAATTCGATCCGCCCCATGGAGAATTCTGGTTTTTCGGTGGTCACGAAGGCGCACTCCGGCGATTGTCCCGAACGGCGGATCCGTTTGGGCAGGATTCAGGGAATAACTTGTGGTTGCGCTCTCGATAGTCGAGAACGCTTAACTTGGCAATGATTGCCGCCTTGTTTAGTCCTGCTGATTGGTCAGATCGGCAATGACCTGCGCCCATAGCTCGGGCGGCTGCGCGCCGGGGACGGCATGGGTGTTGGCAACGATGAAGGTCGGCACCGAGTTCACGCCCATCTTGCGGCTATGGGCATCGCGGTCGCGGATGTCCTGCGCGTCGACATCGGATTTCAGCAGGCGGGTGACGACGCCGGCGTCCATCTCGATACTGTCGGCGATATCGGCCAGCACTTCGGCGTCACCAATGTCGCGGGCATCGACGAAATAGGCTTTGAAAAGGGCAGAGATGGCGGCGGTCTGGCGGCCTTCGATCCCGGCCCAATGGATCAGACGGTGCGCATCCAGCGTGTTGGGCGTGCGCTGCATGGCCTCGAAGTTGATATTCAGCCCGGCCTTCTCGGCATGTTCCACAACCGGTGCATAGGCGCGCACGGCGCCTTCCTTGCCGCCGAACTTACGTTCAAGATAGCTGCGCCGGTCCATGCCTTCGCGCGGCATGTCGGGGTTGAGCTGGAACGGGTGCCATTCGATGGCAAAGGGGTGGTCGGGATGGTCTTGCAAAGCGCGGTCCAGATGCGCCTTGCCGATATAGCACCACGGGCAGATCGGGTCTGACATGATATCGAGTTTGATCGCTTCGGCCATGATGCGCCCCATCTATTGCTGCGCAATGGGCATAGCGGGCCGGGGCCGGTATCGCAAGCGGGCAGCGTTGCAAGCGCCCCGGGGCGCGGCTATAGCAGGTCCATGACAGATACGCCGCCCCGTTCCCTGATCCAGATCGCCCGCGAAAGCGGCGCGAGCGAGACCGCCCCGCCGGTCGACCTTGGCGCAAGGGTGCGCGAGCTGCGCAAGGCGCGTAATTGGACGCTGGAACAGGCCGCGCGGCAGGCGGGGCTGGCGCGCTCGACCTTGAGCAAGATCGAGAACGGGCTGATGTCGCCCACCTATGACGCGCTGAAGAAGCTCGCCGTGGGGCTAGAGATCACCGTGCCGCAGCTTTTCACCCCGCCCGCGGGGGAGAAGATCACCGGCCGCATGGCCGTGACCCGCGCCGAGGAAGGCGCGCCCAAGGCCACCGGCACCTATGAGCATGTCCTACTGGCCGACGCGTTGCGCAAGAAGCAGATGCTGCCCTACCGCGCCCGCATCCGCGCCCGCCGGATGGAGGAGTTCGACGGCTGGGTGCGCCACGACGGGGAGGAGTTCCTCTATGTGCTGACTGGCATGGTGCGGCTCTTTACCGAGTTCTACGAGCCTGTCGACATGCGCCGCGGCGATAGCGCCTATTACGACGCTACCATGGGGCACAATGTCGTCTCGCTCAGTGATGAGGATGCGACGATCCTCTGGGTGACCTCACTGGTCTGACCCCTCCGCCGGTTGCCACCACCAGACCTCGGGCATGAAGTTCGGCCCATCGCCGTAAAGCGGGATCGTCTCGGGGTAGGCCATGCGCGCGTCATGGGCGATCAGCCCTTCGTCGAATTGCCAAAAGGGGATGACATAGCGCCCTGCAGTGAGGATACGGTCGAGCGCGCGGGTCGCGGCGACGAAATCCGCCGTTTCGCGGGCCTGCAACATCCTGTCGATCATCGCATCCACCGCCGGAGAGCGCACGCCCATGAGGTTGCGTGTGCCGGGCAGATCGGCGGCCTCCGACCCCCAGTAGAAACGCTGCTCTGTACCGGGGCTGAGCGACAGGGCGCGGCGGAAGGTTGTCATGTCGAAATCATAGCTGTTCTGCCGTGCGACGAATTGCGCATCATCCACGGTTTCGATCTCGGCGGTGATGCCAAGCCGCTTGAGGGCCTGCGTGTAAAGCTCTGCAATCGCTAGGTTTTCACGGCTTCCCTTGGACAGAAGGATGGTAAAGGTCAGCGGCGTGCCGTCGCCCCGGCGCATGACGCCGCCTTCGGCCTCGTAACCTGCGGCATTCAACTGCTGCATCGCGGCGCGGATGCCCGCGCGGTTGCGGGCAGAGCCGTCACCCACCGGCAGCCGATAGCCATCCACCGCGCCGGGCGGCAGCGTGTCGACGTAATCGGCCAGCAGATCGAAAACCCGCCCTGACGCCGGACCGTCGCGCATGGCAAGATCAGAGTTCGAGAAATAAGAGGTGATCCGGGGCAGGGTGCCGCCGGTAAGCGTCTCGTTGATATACTCGAAGTTGAAGGCCGAAATCAGCGCGTCGCGCACCCGCCAATCGTCGAAAGGCGCGCGGCGGGCGTTCATGACAAAACCGGTCATGCCCGACGGTTTGCTATGCGGGAAGGTCGATTTCACCACCTCGCCCCGGGTGATCGCGGGGAAGTCGTATTGCGTGGCCCAAGTCTCGGCGTTGAATTCGCGCACGGCAGAGATTTGACCGGCCTTGAAGGCTTCGAACAGCACATTGGCATCGCCGTAAAAGTCGATCTTTACCTCATCGTAGTTATGCGTGCCTTGGCGAAAGGGCACCTTTGCACCCCAGTAATCGGGGTTGCGCGTCAGCGTGACATGGCGGCCCGCCTGATAGTCGGTGATGGTATAGGGGCCGCTGCCCAAGGGGATTTCGGACAGGGGGGCATTGGCAAAGTCCTGCCCCTCCCATTGCGCCTTGCTCAGGATGGGGCGCATCCCGGCGAGCAGGGCAAGCTCGCGGTTGTCGCTGTTGAAAGTCATGCGCAGACTACGCGGGCCGGTCTGTTCGATACTGTCGATCTGTTGGCGCAGCCCGTGGTAGCGGGGGTGGCCTTCGGTGCCGAGCAGATCGAAGGAAAAGATCACATCCTCGACCGTGACCGGCGTGCCGTCGGAAAACCGCGCTTCCTCGCGCAGGGTGAATTCCACCCACGCGCGGTCTTCGGGCACCTCGATCGTCTCGGCCAGCAGCCCGTAAAGCGCAAAGGGCTCATCCCATGACCGCCCCATCAAGGTCTCATGGGTGAAATGCGGCAACTGCCAAGGCGCGGTGCCCTTGCGGACGAAGGGGTTGAGGCTGTCGAATCCCCCGGTATTGCCCAGAACGATCTCACCCCCCTTGGGGGCTTCGGGGTTCACATAAGGAAGGGCGTCAAAATCGGTCGGCAGAGCAGGTTCGCCATACATGGCGATTCCATGTTGCGGGGCAGCCCATGCCGCCCCCGAGAGCAGAATCAGTGAAGAAAGGGCCGCAACGCCCCGTGCTTTCGAGAAAAATTCCCAGCTCATTTTTGAAACAATCACGATCTGCCCTTATTTTGTTGGAGTTATTCCATACCCGCGGATTCTCGCCTTATCAAACTTTTAGCTTGGATTGTGAGCGTGAAAGGCGTATACAGAGGTCACTGCTCGATAGGTTTCTTGCCTGTATGAAACCTGCCTCAATAACTTACGCCCGCCTCGCGCGGGCGTTTTTTTTTTGGCCAATTTTCACCGACCCTTAAGCTCCTTCGCGCAAACCCTTTCCCTTTGGTGCGCGTGCAGTACATGATGCAGGCGCAGCATGAACAAGGAGACGCGCCATGGCTTTCACCATCGACCTGTCCGGCAAGACAGCCGTCATCACGGGATCGAACTCTGGAATCGGACTGGGCATCGCCTGGGAGCTGGCGCGGGCCGGGGCCGATGTTGTGTTGAACTCTTATACCGATGACGAGGCGGATCATGCGCTGGCGCAGGAGATTGCGCAGACATGCAACGTAACGGCCCGCTACATCAAGGCTGACATGTCCAAGGGGGCGGAGTGTCGGCGTTTGATTGCCGAAGCGGGGGCCTGTGACATTCTGGTGAACAACGCAGGGATCCAGCATGTCGCGCCAATCCCTGAGTTTCCGGCCGAGAAATGGGACGCGATCATCGCGATCAACCTGTCGTCGGCCTTTCACACCACCGCCGAAGCGCTGCCGATGATGCGCAAAGCGGGCTGGGGTCGTGTGATCAACATCGCCTCGGCCCATGGTCTGACGGCATCGCCCTATAAATCCGCCTATATCGCCGCGAAACACGGGATTGTCGGCCTCAGCAAGACCACAGCGCTTGAGACGGCGAAAGACCCGATCACCTGCAACGCGATTTGCCCCGGCTATGTGCTGACCCCGATCGTTGAGAAACAGATCCCCGACACCATGAAGGAATACGACATGAACCGCGAAGAGGTGATCGAACAGGTCATGCTCACGCGGCAGCCGTCGCGCGAATTCGCCACTGTTGAGCAGATGGGCGGCACGGCAACCTTCCTATGCTCGGATGCAGCGGCGCAGATCACCGGCACGACGATCAGTGTCGATGGCGGCTGGACGGCGTTGTAAGCGCCGTGGCGGACAAGAAACGCATTAACCTTGCCCTCCAAGGGGGCGGCGCCCATGGCGCTTTCACTTGGGGGGTGCTCGACCGGCTGTTGCAGCAGGACGACCTGGACATCTGCGGGATCTCGGGCACCTCGGCGGGGGCGCTGAACGGCGCGGCCTTGAAATCGGGGATGATCTCGGGCGGTCGCGAGGGCGCGCGGGAGAATCTCGATTGGCTTTGGTCGCAGGTCTCGGGCATTTCGGACCTGCGGCTGTCGCATTGGCTGGCGCCTTTCGGTTTGGACAAGCTCAGTCAGGCGATGGAATATTCGCTGCCCATGGCAATTTCGGATTCGCTCACGCGGGTCGTATCGCCCTATGCTTACGGCCCATTCTATCGCAACCCGCTCGAAGATGTCGTGGCCCGGTTCGATTACGGCAAAGTGGGCGCGCATAAGCCGCCGTTTTTTTTCGTCTGTGCCACAAGGGTCCGCAACGGCAAGATCAGGGTGTTTGAGGGGGATGAGATCGGGCCTGATGCCTTGCTCGCCTCAGCCTGTCTGCCGACGATCTTCAAGGCGGTTGAGATTGACGACGCCCAGACCGGCCAGCGCGAGGCGTTTTGGGACGGGGGCTATACCGGCAACCCGGCGCTGTTTCCGCTGTTCCGCGATGACCTGCCCGAAGACATTGTGGTGGTGAACATCAACCCGCTCGACCGCGAAGACCTGCCGGTCACGCCGCAGCAAATCCAGAACCGCATTAATGAGATCAGCTTTAACTCCAGCCTCTTGCGCGAGATGCGGGCGATTGACTTCGTTCAACGGCTGATTGCGGATGGCACCCTGCCGGAAGGGCGGATGAAGCGGGTGCACATGCATATGATCGCCGACGACGCGCTGATGGCGCAGCTATCAGTGGCGACAAAGCTGATGCCCAACCCGGCGGTGATCCGGGCGCTGCATGAGGCCGGTGTCGCGGCGGCGGATCAGTTCCTTGTTGAGCATTTCGACGACCTGAACCAGCGCAGCAGCGTCGATCTACCCGCGATGTTCGGCTGAGTTTTCAGGGTCCGACAGCGCCAGCGCCTCGGGCAGGTCGGCACCGGGGCGCGGCGGATAGACCAGCCCGGCAGAGATCACCAGCTTCGCCGCGTCTTCGACGCTCATGTCGAGTTCGATCACATCCTGCCGCGGCAGGAACAGCAAGAAGCCCGAGGTTGGGTTCGGCGTGGTTGGCAGAAAGACCGAGAGCATCTCGCCGCCCGCGTTGGTGCGGGCCAAGACCTCTCCCTTCGCCTCGGTCGAGATGAAGCCAAGCGCCCAGATCCCGCGCCGGGGGTATTCGATCAGGCAGGCGGTCTCAAAGCTCCGCTCGGACTGGGCGAAGATCGTCTCGGAAATCTGTTTGATGCCGGAATAGATCGTCCGCACGACGGGGGTGCGTTCCACCAGACTTTCGGCGAAGCGGATCATCGAACGGCCGATCAGCCCTTTCGCGGCCCAGCCCACCATGACGGTGAAGATCAGAAAGATCACCACCCCAAGGCCGCGCACGTTGAACTGCATCGACGGGTCGAGCCCCAAGAAATCTTGGAGCAGCCGGTCGGGATGGTAGGCTTTGGGCACCAGCGGCAGCACGAAACCGTCGATCCAGCCGACCACGCTCCAGATCAGCCAGATGGTCAGCCCGACAGGCGCAATCACGACCAGACCGGTCAGGAAAGACGCGCGCAGCCTTGCGACAAGGCTGCGCCGAACCTGCGTTGGGTCGGGATCAAAAGGTGTGTTCATCTGCGCCGTTTTCCGAAGAGTTAATCGCAACATAGCTAAGGCGTATGCCCCGGCCCGGCAATGGCTCCGCGGTGTTTTTCGCCTTTAACGCGGCAGGTTGACGAGGTTTGCGGCGATCTTGGCCCCCAGCCGGGCATTGTTGCGCACCAGTGCGATATTGGCGGTCAGCGAACGGCCCTCGGTCAGCTCAAAGATGCGTTGCAGCAAGAAGGGGGTCACGCCCTTGCCGTGGACGCCTTGGGCATCGGCCTCGGCCTGGGCCTGCGCGATGATCGGGGCGAGTTCGGCGGCGGGGATTTCCTCTGCCGCGGGGATCGGGTTGGCCACCAACTGGCCACCGGGCAGGCCCATGGCGGCGCGGGTGCGGTGGGCTTTGGCAAGGGCAGCGGCATCATCAAGGCGCAGCGGCGATTGCAGGTCCGAACCTGCGCTCCAGAAGGCGGGGAAGCTGTCTTGGCCCACGGTGATGACCGGCACGCCTTGGGTTTCCAGCACTTCCAGCGTCTTCGGCACGTCGAGGATCGCCTTGGCGCCCGCCGCGATAACGGTGACGGGGGTTTGGGCCAGTTCCATGAGGTCGGCGGAGATGTCAAAGCTGTCTTCCGCGCCCTTATGCACGCCGCCGATGCCACCGGTGGCGAAGACTTCGATGCCCGCAAGATTGGCGGCGATCATGGTGGCGGCGACGGTGGTGGCACCTGTCCCGCTCGAGGCGATGCAGACGGCCATATCGGCGCGCGACAGTTTGGCCACGTCCTTGGCTTGGGCCAAATCGCTCAACTGGTCATCGTCCAGGCCAATGTGCAGCGCGCCGCGGATCACGGCGATGGTGGCGGGCACGGCGCCTGCGTCGCGGATGTCCTGTTCGACCTGCCGCGCCACTTCGAGGTTTTGCGGATAGGGCATGCCATGAGTGATGATGGTGCTTTCCAAGGCCACGATCGGCGCGGCGTTCTCGCGGGCCTTGGCCACCTCGGCGCTGAAGGTCAGGGGCAGGGCGGATGTGGCGGTGGTCATATCTTGGTCTCTCCGGAAACGTAAAGGGCGGCGGCATCAAGTGCTGCCTTGAGGGCGGTTTGCGCAACGGCACCGCCAAGTTCAGCGGCCACATGAGCCGCCATGAATGTATCGCCTGCACCCGTGACCCGGGCGACATGCACCTGTGGCGGGGTGAGGGTGATGATCTCGTCGCCTTGGCCCACGGTGGCGGGGTTGCCGCCGTCGGTCACCACGGCACGGCGTGCGCCACGGGCCAGCAGGGCGCGGGCGGCGGTGGGGGAATCGTCAAAACTCGACTGGCAGAGCAGTCCGGCTTCTTCGAGGTTCACATAAAGCGTGCCGCGTCCCGCTTTGAGGAAGGGCGTCAGCCGCAGCGCCTTGCCGGGAGAGGCGGGCGCGACGCGCAGGTCGGCCTTTGCCAACAGCGGGCTTTGCGCCATGCGGGCCAGCAGTTCGACGGTCAGGTTGCCATCAAGCGCCACGGCCCCTTCATAGGGGCTGGGCAGGCTGCCATCCTCCAGCGGGCGCAAGATCTTGTCGCCAGCAGCCTCCAGCGAATGGGCATCGGCAATCGCGGCGATCAACCCGTTGGACCCTTCGACGGCCATGTAACGGTCGGTCGGCAGATCGTCCGAGCGATAGACGTGATCGGTGATCAGCCCGCGCAGGGCGCAGGCGGCGATCAACTCATCCCCTTCGGCATCGCGCCCCACGGCGGAAAGCAGCGCGGGCGTCAGCCCAAAGCGCGCCAGCGCCATGCCGATGTTCAGGGCCACGCCGCCGGGCAGGCGGGTGATCCGCCCCGGCATGTCAGAGCCTTGGCGCATGGCGTTTTCAGAACGGCCGATCACGTCCCAAAGGACGGAGCCGATGCAAAGGATGTCAGCTGTCTTGGTCATGCGGCGCTTCTAGCCGCCAAATCTCCCCACGCGCAAGCGGCGTTATTGTGGCACCGCGAATGTCAGCGCCGCCCAGAGCGTTTCCCAGACCGGTTGATCGGGGTCGTAGCCCGGGCCGGTCTGCGCCTCTGCCGCCGGGCGCAGCACCACCGCGTCGAAAAGGTATTCATGTCCCGCCGTGACCGGAACCAGTACTTCGCCTGCCGCATCGGTGCGGTGGAGGGAGATGGCGACGCTGTCATCCGGCGCACGGTCGAACACTTCGATCTGCGCGTCGGGGCGGGGGGCGTCTTGATAGAGGAGTGCCACCTTCATCTCACCCGCGAAATCTGCGTCATAGGGATTCGTCAGCGCCACGAACTCCGTCGCCATGCCGGTGGGCGCATCCTGCCCTGTGCCCGCGCCGAGGGCGATCAGGGTTTTGACGTGGCGGGTGTAGCTCTCGACGACCTTCTCGGTCGACCAGCCGTTCGCGCGGTGATCGCTTTCGGCCTTGGGGAAATCCTTATGCGCGGCGAAACGGAGAAATTTGTCGAAGTCCTCATAGGTCACTTTGGAGGGCGTCGTTTCGGCCACCGCCACGACCAGCGCGTGACCCTTGGGCGCGGGGAGGCTCAGGGCAGGGCTGTCGCCCGCGCGCGGCGATAGCGGGACCTCTTTCCCGCCGATTTTGACCTCGAAATGTGTGAGCCGGTTGGGCAGATAGGGGAAAGTCGCGCCGGTAAATTCCTCACCATTGCGAAAATGCGCCGCGATCTTTTCACCGCTTTCCACTTGATAGTTCACCGGCGACAGCCAGTATTCATGTGCAAAGGCAGGCACTGCCGATAAGATACTGAAAATAATAGCGGACAACTGGGACAGTTTCATGAAGCGAACTTTCATTTTGTTAAGAACCAAGCTGGCGTTGCTGTGGCTGTTGTCAAGCGCGGTACTGCTTTCGGCAGGCGCGGGTGCACAGGCGCATGAGGTCAAACCTACCATCGCGGATCTGACCGTGGTCGACGGACGGGCGGTGCTGGCGCTGGAGGTCAACCTCGAAGCGCTCTTGGCGGGCATCGACCTCGATACCGTCGAAGACACCGACAATGCCGAGAATGCGGGCGATTACGATGCGCTGCGCAGCCTGCCCGCCGCGCGCATCGCCGACCGCGCGCCCGAGCTTTTGCCCAACTGGAACAGCCTGCCGCTGCTCAGCGTCGATGGCGCCGCCGTGCCGTTGGAGAGTGTGACACTCGAAGTGCCCGAAGGGGTCGACGCCGAACTGCCGCGCGACAGTCAATGGCGACTAGAGGGCGCGGTGCCGGCAGGCGCCGAAGAGGTGCAAGTGACATGGCCGGATGGCGCGGGCGCGCTGGTGCTGCGCCAGCAAGGGGTGGAGGCGCCCTATACCGGCTATCTGTCGGGCGGTGAGACCAGCCCCGAAATCGCCCTTGGGGGCGGCGATGCTGAAAGCGGCTGGCAGGTTTTCGTCAGCTACATCCCGGTTGGGTTCGACCACATCCTGCCCAAAGGGTTGGATCACATCCTATTCGTCTTGGGCCTGTTCTTTCTGTCGACCCGTCTGCGGCCTTTGATCTGGCAGGTCACCGCCTTCACGCTGGCCCATACGGTCACGCTGGCGCTTGGCGCTTTGGGCTGGGTTAACGTGCCCGGTGCCATCGTCGAGCCGCTGATCGCCGCCTCGATCACCTATGTCGCGGTCGAGAATATCTTTCACTCCGCGCTGAACCGTTGGCGGCCCTTGGTGATCTTTGGCTTCGGCCTGCTGCACGGGCTCGGCTTTGCCTCGGTGCTGGGGGACTTTGGCCTGCCTGCGGGGCAATTCGTTCCGGCGCTTATTGGCTTTAATATCGGGGTGGAACTGGGCCAGCTTGCGGTGATCGCCATCGCCTTCGTGCTGGTCGGCTGGGCGATGAAGCGCGATTGGTATCGCCGCGTCATCGCGGTCCCCGCCTCCTGCGTCATCGCGGCGGTCGGGGCCTATTGGTTCATCGAACGGGTGTTTCTGTAAGCGAGCGGGCAGCCCTTGACCGGGCTGCCCCAAGGGCCGCTTAGCCCTGCATGGCGGCGATCAGGGTTGCGAGTTCGGCCACCGGATCGTCCTTGTCCCAAATCTCGGTCCCGATGCCGAAAAAGTCAGTCCGGGGGGCGAGGTCGCGGATCATGTTGATGTCAAGCGCGCCTTCGGCGACGACAGGCACTTCGATGACTTCGGACCACCACTGGAACAGATCGGCCTCGGCAAAGCTTCCATCGCCGAGCGCACTGGCTTGGGTCGGGCCAAAGCTGATGTAGTCTGCCCCGGCTTCGCCTGCCGCCATCCCCTCATGCCGCGATGTGCCGCAGAAGGCGCCGACGATGGCATCATCGCCCAGCTCTTTGCGGGCATGGCGCACGGTGCGGGCGGCATCGCTAAGGTGCACACCGTCAAGGCCGAGCTTTTCGACCAGCAGCAGATGATCCGAGATCACCAAGGCCACGTCGCGCGCATGGGTCACTTCGCGCAGCGCATCACCGGCGCGGGCGAGGCGGTCTTCATCCCGGGTCGAAAGCGCCATGCGCACACAGGCGACCGGATGGGCGTCGAGCACGGCGGCGAGTTGCGCGGGGAATTGGCTCAGCTCAACTTCGGGCGGGGTAATAAGGTAAATCTGCGGCTGTTCTGGCGCGTCCATGGTCACTGTCCTTAATCGGGTCTGGGAGCCTGACTAGCGCAGGGCGTTGCAAAAGAAAACGGATATGCGTGCGTCGCGCGGGCTTTCTTGCGGTGCGCAGGCGCAGGGGCTATGAGGCGCGCATGACAGAGACATCATCCTCCCCCGTTCAGCCCGCGCCGATCCCGGCCATCGTGCTTGTCCGCCCCCAGATGGGCGAGAACATCGGCGCTGCGGCGCGCGCGATGTGGAATTTTGGCCTCGATCACATGCGGGTCGTGGCCCCACGCGACGGCTGGCCGAGCCAATCCGCCGTGGCCATGGCCTCGGGGGCGGGGCGGCTGTTGGACGAGGCACAGCATTGCGCCGATCTGCCCGACGCGCTTGGCGATTGCGATTTCACCTTTGCCACCACGGCGCGTAGTCGCGATCTGACGAAACCGGTCTGCAGCCCCGAAGCCGCGATGCGGCTGGCGGCAGAGAAAATCGCGGCGGGCCAACGGGTTGCGGTGCTGTTCGGACCCGAGCGGGCAGGGCTTGAGAATGAGGATATCGCGCAGGCCAATGCCATTGTCTCGGTCCCGGTGAATCCGAAGTTCGCCTCTCTCAATCTCGCGCAATGCGTGCTGTTGATGTCTTACGAATGGATGCGGGCGCAGGGCGAGGTGACCCATGAGGTCGTCGAGATGGCGGGCACCGATTGGGCCAAGGGCGCCGAGGTTGACCATTTGGCGCGGCATTACGAGGAACAGTTGACCGAGGCCGGGTTCTTCTTCCCCGAGCATAAGGTCGCCTCTATGAAGCTTAACCTTCGCAACATGTGGTCGCGGATGCCGTTGACGCGGGCGGATGTGCAGATGTTGCACGGCATCCTGCGGCAAATGGTCCGCTGGAAGGAGAAGGGCTGAGGAACTGAGGGCCATCGGCTGCCCGTGGGGTGGCGATCCTGAAGGTTTTTCTGCCACTTTATGGTGCAGCATCAATGCTTTGCCGCAGTGTCGCGCCTGTCCTTGCCAAATCGCCTACCCGTGGGGCGGGCAGGCGATGGCCCGGCGCCTTCGGCTTGATTCCGGGCCGGGGTTGGCGGCGCATGCGGCAACATAACCCACCCCGCTAGACCTTTCTCTGCCCATGTCATACCACTCTATCCAAACGGAAAAAGAGGCGCGCCATGGCGGAGAAACGCAAACTGTTCGAAGAGGTCGGCACCGACCAACCCAGCCGTGCACCGGTGCAAACCGGCACGATCGACAAGGGCCGGGGCGGCGCGCGCGGGCCGATCCGGGTCTGGCTGATGATCCTCTTTGCGCTGGTCTTTGTCATGATCGCCGTGGGTGGGCTGACGCGGCTCACTGACTCCGGCCTCAGCATCACGGAATGGCGCCCGGTGACCGGTGCCTTGCCGCCGATGAACGAGGCCGATTGGCAGTCAGAATTCGAGAAATACAAACAGATCGACGAGTTTCAGGTTCAGAACTCTTGGATGGAACTCTCTGATTTCAAAAGCATCTACTGGTGGGAATGGGGGCATCGGCAGCTTGGCCGGGTGATCGGCCTCGTGTGGGTCCTGGGCTTTCTCTACTTCCTCCTGCGCCGGCAAATCCCTGTCGGCTGGACCAAACGGCTGCTCTTTATCGGCGCTTTGGGCGGCGCGCAGGGCGCGATTGGCTGGTGGATGGTCGCTTCGGGCGTAACCAGCGGGCAGGGGGTGACGGATGTGGCCTCCTACCGTTTGGCGACGCATCTGGGGCTGGCCTTTGTCATCCTCGGTTTCATCACTTGGTATGTGCTCCTGCTGGGTCGCAGCGAACGCGATCTGATTCAGGCCCGCCGCGCCAAGGAGGCCAAGCAATTCGGCATGGCAACGGGTCTGTTGCATTTCGCCGCGTTGCAGATCCTGCTGGGCGCCTTGGTCGCAGGGATTGACGCGGGGCGCTACTTCGTCGACTGGCCGCTGATGCAGGGGCAGTTCTTCCCGCCCGAGGCATTCGACATCACGCCGACATGGCGGAATTTCTTTGAGAACCCGGGGTTGGTGCAGTTCATGCACCGGATGGCGGGCTATCTGCTTTTCGCTTTCGGGGTGGTCGTCTGGCTGCGCGGTCGCCGCTCGGCCCATGCCCGCACGCGTTTTGCTTTCAACGCCGTGATGGCGGCGCTGTCTTTGCAAGTGGTTCTGGGCATCACCACCGTGCTCTATGCCGCGCCCGTGCATCTGGCGCTCGCGCATCAGGCGCTGGCGGTGCTGCTTTGGGTGCTGATCCTGCGCGCGCGTTTCCTCGCGGCCTATCCCGTCGCCACATCGCTGAGAGGCTGAGACATGACTGCATATGATGATTTGATGGCTTTTCAGCGCGACACCGAGGCGCTGGCACAGGTCGCAGGCCGTTTGGGCTGGGATCAGGAAACGGTCATGCCTCGGGGCGCGGCCCCGCAGCGGGCCGAGGAGATGGCGGCGATGGAAAGCGTTCTGCACGCCCGCCGCATCGACCCACGCATCGCAGATTGGCTGGCCCAGATCGAGCCCGGAGCGCTGGATGCGGTAGGGCAGGCGAACCTGCGCCACATCAAACGCGATTTTGACCGCGCCACCCGCGTGCCCGCCGATCTGGCAGCGCGTATCGCCCGCGTCACCTCCGCCGCCCAAGGCACCTGGGCCGAGGCCCGCGCCGCTGATGACTTTGCGGCCTTCGCTCCCACTCTGAAAGAAGTGATCGCGCTCAAACGCGAAGAGGGGGCCGCGCTGGCCGAAGGGCGCGAAATCGGGATTTATGACGCGATGCTGGAGGATTACGAGCCCGGCACCACGGCGGCGGACCTCGAAGCCATGTTCGGCGCGCTGCGGCCAAAACTCTCCGAACTGCGCGCCGCCGTCCGCGAAGCCGAAGCGCCGCCGGTGTTGGAGGGTGTCTTTGATGAAGCGGCGCAGATGACCCTCACCGCCAAACTGGCGCGGCGCTTTGGCTATGATCTGGCCACCGGGCGCATCGACAAGGCAGTGCATCCCTTCTCCTCCGGGTCGGGGCTGGACGTGCGGATCACCACGCGAACCAATGCCCTCGACCCGTTCAATTGCTTTTATTCCACCGTGCATGAGGTCGGCCATGCGGCCTATGAGCAGGGGATCGACAGCGCCTATCTGCTGACGCCTTTGGGCCGGGGCGTGTCGATGGGGGTGCATGAAAGCCAAAGCCGCATCTACGAAAACCAAATCGGCCGCAGCCGTGCCTTCACCGGGTGGCTCTTTGGTGAGATGACGGCGGTCTATGGCGATTTCGGCGTACCGGATGCCGAGACTTTCTACCGGATCGTCAACCGCGTGTCCGATGGTTTCATACGGACCGAGGCGGATGAGCTTCAGTACAACCTCCATGTTCTGCTGCGTTTCGATCTAGAACGGGCGCTGATGTCGGGCGACTTGGAGGTCGGCGGGTTGGAAGCGGCGTGGAACGATCGCTTCGAGGCTGATTTCGGCTATCCGGTCGACCGTCCGTCAAACGGCGTCTTGCAGGACGTGCATTGGTCGGTCGGGCTTCTGGGCTATTTCCCGACCTATAGCCTCGGCAATGTCTATGCCGGATGCCTTCACGAGGCTTTGCGGGAGGCCGTACCCGATCTCGACGAAGCCTTGGCAAGGGGGGATACGAGTGCTGCTACCGGTTGGCTGCGTGAGAACGTGCAAAAGCATGGGGGCCTTTACGAGCCGCGTGAGGTAATCACCCGCGCTTGCGGAAAGCCGCCGACCGAGGCACCGTTGCTGACCTACCTAGAAAACAAGTTCACGGAACTGTATGGAATTTAGGCATCCGAGATGGGGAACAATTCGCCATTTTGGATGTTGCTTAAACAACGGGCATCGCTATAAATCCTAACCATAGCTTAATATTTCGCCTTTGCGCCGGATAAGATTATATGCGATGCTGCGGTGAGTTTCATTTTTGACGAGATATAGGAGTACCTAGACATGAAAATTCTTGCAACGGTGGCGGCAACTATCGCTCTTTCGGGTGCTGCTTTCGCCCAAACCACTTCTCAAGCGGCTGTTCTTGGGGCGTCTGACGATGCGGTCTATTCGCTTCAGGTTCAAGGTGCCAATGGTGTGGTCTATAACTGTAAGCCTGATCCGGTCACCGTAGACGGCAACACTGCGCGCGTTTGCGTGCCTGCCGCTGCAGATGGTGCAGGGCTCTTTGCTGCTGGTGCTGGTCTTGGTGGCGGCGCGGCGGCAGCTGGTGCTGCTCTGGTTCTGGTTGCAGTCGCGGCATCCGGTTCCTCTTCTTCGACCACTACTACCAACTAATTTCCTAACGGAAGTTTAAGATTAGAAAATCCCCCGCGCTGATGGCGCGGGGGATTTTTTGTTGTTCGATGCTGTTTTGGTAAAAAGCCCTCGCCCCAAAGCATATGCATGGGGCAGGGGGCCACCGATCACTCGGCGGCGCTGTCACCCTCGACTTCATCCTCTTCGTTGCCCTGATCGGCGATCCAGGCCACGCTGACGACTTCCTCGTTCTTGCCGGTGCTGAATACTTTGACACCACCTGCGCTGCGCGAGCGGAAAGAGATCCCCTCGACCGGCACGCGGATCGACTGACCCTTGGAGGTCGCGAGCATTACCTGATCGGACATTTCCACCGGGAAGCAGGCGACGATGGGACCGTGGGCCATGGCCTTGGTCCAAGCCGTCACGCCCATGCCGCCGCGGCCCCGAACGGGGTAGTCATGGGCCGAGGAGACCTTGCCCGCGCCCTTGGCGGTGATCGTCAGTATCAGATCCTCGGCGGCGGACATTCCGGCATAGCGTTCGGTGCTCAGCTGTCCGGCTTGAACCTGCTCTTCCTCGTCATCGCTGCTGTCGTCGTCGGTCAGCCCCGCCATCAGACGGCGCTGTTTGAGATAGGCGACACGCTCTTCCGAACTCGCTTCGAAGTGGCGGATGACGGACATGGAAACGAGGTTGTCGCCTTCGCCCAGACGGATGCCGCGAACGCCGACGGAGTTGCGTGAGTTGAACACCCGCACGTCGGTCGCCGGAAAGCGGATCGCACGGCCCGCGTCGGTGACCAGCATCACGTCATCATCGTTCGAAGCGATGCGCGCGTTGATCAGCGTGGTGCCCTCATGCTCACCCTCGAACTTCATGGCAATCTTGCCGTTGGCTTTCACATTGGTGAAATCCGACAGTTTGTTGCGCCGCACGGTCCCGGCGGAGGTGGCAAAGATCACCTGCAGATCGTCCCATTCCTTCTCGTCGCGGTCCACCGGCATGATTGCCGCGATGGAAACCCCGGTAGGGATGGGCAAGATGTTGACGATGGCCTTGCCTTTGGCAGTGCGCGCGCCTTGCGGCAGGCGCCAGGTCTTGAGCTTGTAGACCATGCCGTCGGTGGTGAAGAACAAAAGCTGCGTATGGGTGTTGGCGACGAAGAGGTTGGTGACGACATCCTCTTCCTTGGTCTGCATGCCCGAGACACCCTTGCCACCGCGGCGCTGCGCGCGGAAGTCGGCCAGAGGCGTGCGCTTGATGTAGCCGCCGGAGGTCACGGTCACGACCATTTCCTCGCGGGCGATCAGGTCTTCGTCGTCCATGTCGCCCGACCAGTCGACGATCTCGGTCCGACGTGGCACGGCGAATTGCTCGCGCACCTCGCGCAACTCGTCCGAGATGATGCCGAGGATGCGCTCGCGACTGCCCAGAATCTCAAGGTATTCCTTGATCTTGCCTGCCAGCTCTTCCAGCTCGTCGGTCACTTCCTTGACGCCGATCTGCGTCAGACGCTGTAGGCGCAGTTCCAGAATGGCGCGGGCCTGCGCTTCGGAAAGGTTGTAGGTGCCGTCTTCGTTCGCCGTATGGGTCGGGTCGTCGATGAGCGCGATATAGGGCAGGATGTCCTCGGCGGGCCAGCGGCGGGTCATCAGCTTCTCGCGCGCCTCGGCGGCGTCGGCGGAGGAGCGGATGGTGGCGACGACTTCGTCGATATTGGTGACCGCGACCGCGAGACCACAAAGGATGTGGCTGCGCTCGCGCGCCTTGCGCAGCAAGTAGGCCGTGCGGCGCGCCACGACATCTTCGCGGAAGTCGATGAAGTAGCTCAGGAATTTGCGCAAAGTGAGCTGCTCAGGCCGGCCGCCGTTCAGCGCCAGCATGTTGCAGCCGAAATATGTCTGCATCGGGGTGAAGCGGTAAAGCTGGTTCATCACCACTTCGGCGGTGGCGTCGCGTTTGAGCTCGATCACCACACGCACGCCGTTGCGGTCGCTCTCATCCTGAACGTGGGCGATGCCCTCGATCTTCTTCTCGCGAACCTGTTCGGCGATCTTTTCGATCATCGTGGCTTTGTTGACCTGATAGGGGATCTCGTCGATGACGATGGCCCAGCGGTCTTTGCGGATTTCCTCGACCCGGGTCTTGGCGCGGATCACCACGCTGCCGCGGCCCTCAAGGTAGGCTTTGCGTGCGCCGGAGCGGCCCAGCATGATGCCGCCAGTGGGAAAGTCGGGGCCGGGGACGTATTCGATGAGCTGTTCCGAAGTCAGGTCCGGATCGTCGATCAGCGCGAGGCAGGCATCAACCACCTCGCCAAGGTTATGCGGCGGGATGTTTGTCGCCATACCGACGGCGATGCCGCCCGCGCCGTTGACCAACATGTTCGGGAAGCGCGCGGGCAGAACCGTGGGTTCCTGTTGCTTGCCGTCGTAGTTGTCTTGGAAATCGACGGTCTCTTTGTCGATATCGGCCAGAAGATAGGCGGCGGGCTTGTCCATGCGCACTTCGGTATAGCGCATGGCCGCCGGGTTATCGCCGTCCATCGAGCCGAAGTTGCCCTGACCGTCCAAGAGCGGCAGCGACATGGAGAAATCCTGCGCCATCCGCACAAGCGCGTCATAGATCGCGCTGTCGCCATGGGGGTGGTACTGGCCCATCACGTCGCCCACGGGACGGGCGGATTTGCGGTAGGGTTTGTCATGCGTGTTGCCGGTCTCATGCATCGCGTAGAGGATGCGGCGGTGCACCGGTTTCAGACCGTCGCGCAGGTCGGGAATCGCGCGGCTGACGATCACGCTCATTGCGTAGTCCAGATAGGACGTGCGCATCTCGTGTTCGATGGTCACCGACGGCCCGTGAAAGATGGGCTTTTCGTCTGCGTTTTCAGGGGTATCCGGCGTATCGGTCACGTATCTTGCCCACCATTTTTATGGTTCTATATCTTGGGGTTTTCTATAGCAGACGGGGCATATCAGGTGCAATGGCTGTGGCCGAAACGCACTAGCAGCACTTGGGGCGAAGTGCCAACACACTGTTTTCATTGAAAAGTAATTCTGACCGCGCAAACTTGTTCTACAGAGGCAGCAAGGGAGGCGCAACATGCCCCGCAGTGAAACCGAATTGATGCTGAAAGGTTACGGGCTGACCACGGCAGAGTTCTTTTACCACATGCCCGATTATAGCCATGTGCTGAACAGTTATATCTGGCAGGATTACGACATCGCACCGGACCATCCGCGCCTGTTCGAGTTCGTCGAATTCTGGCGCGCGGAGTTGGACGGGCCGCTGCATTCGGTCCGCTTCACCCACCGCAAGCTGATCGGCACCGGCGAATGGCAAAACCAAGTGGGGGAGTTCACGCTGCATTGAGCCCGCAGGGCAAAGGGCAGGGCGTCAGGCCGAACAGCTTGCCCCGCCCAACACGCAGAACTTCGCGCAATGCGGGTGATTCAGCGCCACGTCGCGCTCTGCCTCGGCCAATGTGGTGCCGAGTTCAAACTCAGGGTCGTAGGGCAAGAGCGTACAGGCCAGCACGGCGGGTTTCTCGGCCCCCTTGCGTTTGACCACCATACGGGAGGAGGCGCACATCACCGCGTCAGGGGACTTGTCCAAGATGCCCCAGCAGGCGGTGGTGATTTCGGGCACCTCCACGGCCTCGTCCATCTCGGGGAAGAGAACGGTCATGGCGGGGTCCTGCGCGTCGATGTCAAAGCCGTGTTCGGCATAGAAGGCGGCATAGCCCGCGCGGCTGTCGGCATCGCTGTCGGCAAAGATCGACCGCCCCGCCACGGCCATGCGAAAGCCGTTATCGCGGAGCCATTCCATGCCGGTCAGGGTCTTGTCGAAAGCGCCTTCGCCGCGTTCCGCGTCGTGCAGATCGCGGCGATAATGGTCGACGGAGATGCGGAAGGTCATCTTGCCGGGATAGGCATCGCGCAGCCGCAACAGCCCCTTTTGCACCGATTTGCGCATCATCGGACGCATGGCGTTGGTCAGGATCAACACCTCGTATCCGCGCTCTAGCGAGGCTTCGGTGATCTCGATCATCTGGGGGTTCATGAAGGGCTCGCCGCCGGTGAAGGCAATCTCGCGCACCGGCCAGCTACGCTCCTCGATTTGGTCGAGATAGTCGCGCACCTCATCCGCGGTGATATAGACCAGCGCGTCGTTCTTGGGGCTAGAGGCGATGTAGCAGTTCACGCATTCGATGTTGCACAGGGTGCCTGTGTTGAACCAAAGCGTTTCCGCCCCGCGCAGGGCCACGGTGGCGCGGGGTTCCCCCTTGGCGGTGACCGCCGGGTTCTGGAACTTGCCCTCGTTTGCTTGCGCAATATCTTTCATGATTGTTCCTTGCGTGATCCCGTGTGTTCCTGTTGTGGTAAGCTATTGCGGCGCACCCTAAAAGTCCAAGCACCGGGGCGCACAGTCTTGTGATGTAGGGAAAAATAAGTATGTTTGCGCTAACTCTGCCACTCTGCCCGGACAAGGATTAATCAATGGTTTCGCGTGTTATCCCTGTCGACCCCTTCGATCTTGTCATCTTTGGCGGCACCGGCGATCTGGCCCGGCGCAAGATTTTGCCGGGTCTTTATCGCCGTTACTGTGCGGGACAAATGCCCGAAGAGGCGCGGATCATCGGCGCTGCGCGCACCGAGATGGACGCCGCAGGCTACCGCGAGATGGTGGCCGAAGCGATTGAAGAGTTCGGCGGGAAAGACGCCTGTGACAACCTCGATGCCTTTCTGGCCAAGCTTGACTATGTCGCCATCGACGCACGCGGAGAGACCGGCTGGGCCGAGCTGCAGGGGCTGATGTCCGGCAAGGACCGGATCGAGGTCTATTATTTCTCTGTCGCGCCGGGGCTTTTCGGCGATCTGGCCGAACGGTTGCAGCAATGGGGCATGGCGGGCGAAGAATGTCGCATTGTCGTGGAAAAACCCTTTGGCCGCGATCTGGAGAGTGCGCGCGCCCTCAACGCGACGCTGGCCACCTATTTCAAAGAACAACAGATCTACCGGATCGATCACTATCTCGGCAAAGAGACGGTGCAGAACCTCATGGCGGTGCGCTTTGGCAATATGCTGTTCGAGCCGTTGTGGAACCGCCAATACGTCGACCACATCCAGATCACCGTGGCCGAGACGGTTGGCGTCGGCGGCCGTGGGGAGTATTACGACAAATCCGGCGCGATGCGGGACATGGTGCAGAACCACCTGATGCAACTCTTGTGCCTGATCGCGATGGAGCCTCCCGCGCGTTTTGATCCCGATGCGGTGCGCGATGAAAAGCTGAAAGTGATCCGCGCGATTGATCCGGTGCTGCCGCATCACCTCGTGCGCGGACAGTATGAGGCTGAAGGGGGCAATGAAGAAGATGCCCCCAGCTACCGCGATGCCGTCGGCAACCCACGGTCGCGGACCGAGAGTTTCGTGGCGCTGAAGGCCCATATCAGCAACTGGCGTTGGCATGGCACGCCGTTTTATCTGCGCACCGGCAAGCGCATGGTGGCGCGGTCGAGCGAGATCACGGTGGTTTTCAAAGACACGCCGCATTCCATCTTTGCCGAAGACGCTGGCCGTCATCGCAACGTGCTGTCGATCCGCTTGCAGCCGAACGAGGGCATCACCCTTGGCGTGACGATCAAGGAACCCGGGCCGGGGGGCATGCGTCTGGTCGATGTGCCGCTCGACATGACCTTTGCCGAAGCGCTTGGCCCCGATGGGGGCGATCAGGTCGATGCCTATGAGCGGCTTATCATGGACGTGATCCGGGGCAACCAGACATTGTTCATGCGCGACGACGAGGTCGAGGCCGCCTGGGCCTGGACCGATCCGATCATCCAAGGCTGGGAGGCGCGTCACGACGTGCCCAAACCCTATGACAGCGGCTCGGCGGGGCCGACGGATGCGACAGAAATGATGCGGCGCGATGGCCGTGAATGGCGAAAGGTATCCCCATGAACATCATCGAATATGCGGACCGCGAAATGCTGGTGATGAATGTCGCCAACAAACTGGCGGGCAAGTTGAAATCGGCACTTTCGGGCAATGACCGCGTGTCTTTCGCGGTGCCGGGCGGCTCTACCCCCGGGCCGATCTTTGAGATGCTCAGCGCGACCGATCTGGATTGGAGCCGGGTGGATGTGATGCTGACCGATGAGCGTTGGGTGGACGTGGATGACCCGCTGTCGAACGCGCGTCTGGTGCGCGAGCATTTGCTGAACGACCGTGCCGCAGCGGCGCAGTTCATCCCCTTTTTCCGCCCCGGGCTTTCTCCGGGCGAGGGGGCAGAGGTGGTGGCCCCCAGTCTGACGGATCATGTGCCGATCTCTGTCCTGCTGCTTGGCATGGGCGACGACATGCACACCGCCTCGCTTTTCCCCGGCGACCCCAGCCTGCCTGACGCTTTGGCCGCCGATGCCCCGCTTTTGTGCCCGGTCTATCCCGAGGGCCAGCCCACTGCGCGGGTCACGCTGCCGGCGCATGTGCTCGACGGGGCGCTGAACAAACATCTCGTGATTTTCGGGGATGAGAAACGCGCGGCCCTTGAGCGCGCGCAGGGGCTTTCCCCCGAAGAGGCGCCGATTGCAGCGGTGCTGGATGAAATCGAAGTTTACTGGGCGGCATGATGAACATTTGGCAAGACCTTCAAGAGCGGCAGAACACCGTGGCGGACCGCAAGATCACGGCACTGTTCGATGATCCCAATCGGGCCGAGGACTTCTCGCTGCGCACGCAACATATGCTGTTCGACTACGCCAAGACGAATATCGACACCGAGACCCGCGCGGCGCTGCTGCAACTGGTCGAAAACGCCAAGGTCACCGAGCGGCGCGATGCGATGTTCGCGGGCGCGCCGATCAATGAGACTGAGGAGCGCGCAGTGCTGCACACGGCGCTGCGCAATCTCGATTGCGGGGCGGTAAAGGTCGCGGGCGAAGATGTCATGCCGCAGGTGCGCGACACGCTGGCGCGGATGCGCAGCTTTGCCGATCAGGTGCGCAGCGGCGACATTACGGATGTGGTCAACATCGGCATCGGCGGCTCCGACCTTGGCCCCGCCATGGCGACCCGCGCGCTGACGCCCTATCACGATGGGCCGCGCTGCCACTTCGTCTCGAACGTCGATGGCGCGCATATCGCGGATACGCTGCGTGGGCTGGATGCCAAGAAAACGCTGGTGATCGTGGCGTCCAAGACTTTCACCACCATCGAGACCATGACCAACGCGCGCACGGCGCGGGCATGGATGCAGGACCACGGTGGCGATCCGGCGACGCAATTCGCCGCGCTCAGCACCGCTGATGACAAGACCGCTGAGTTCGGGATCGACCCGGCTCGCGTCTTCGGTTTCGAGGATTGGGTCGGCGGGCGCTATTCCGTCTGGGGGCCGATTGGGCTGTCGCTGATGATCGCCATTGGCCCCAAGGCTTTCGACAGCTTCCTGCGCGGCGCGCAGGAGATGGACCGCCATTTCTGCGCCGCTGATCCGGCTGAGAATATGCCGATCCTTCTGGCGCTGGTGGGCATCTGGCACAATCAAATCTGCGGCCATGCCACCCGCGCGGTGCTGCCCTATGACCAACGGCTTGAGATGCTGCCCGATTACCTGCAACAGCTTGAGATGGAATCGAACGGCAAAGGCGTGCAGATGGACGGCGCCGACAGCCCGCGCCACACCGGCCCGGTGGTCTGGGGCGCGGCGGGCACCAATGGCCAGCACGCTTTCTATCAGTTGATCCACCAAGGCACCCGGGTGATCCCTTGCGAGTTTCTGGTGGCGGCCAAGGGGCATGAGCCGGAGTTGCAGCATCACCACGATCTGCTCATCGCCAATTGCCTCGCCCAATCCGAGGCGCTGATGCGCGGGCGGTCTTTGGACGAAGCGCGCGCCATCATGCGCGACGCGGGGCTTTCGGGCGACGCGCTTGAACGGCAAGCCCGCCACCGTGTCTTCCCCGGTAATCGGCCCTCGACCACGCTGGCCTATGAAACGCTCGATCCTTTCACGCTGGGCCAGATCATCGCGCTTTATGAGCATCGCGTTTTTGTCGAAGGGGTGATCCTCGGCATTAACTCTTTCGATCAATGGGGCGTGGAACTGGGCAAGGAACTGGCTAAATCGCTCCAACCGCTGGTCGAAGGCGAGGTCTCTACCGAGGGGAAAGACGGCTCTACCGCTGGGCTGATCGGCTATATCCACCAGCATCGCGGCTAGGGGCTGCCCTTCGAGCGGAACGAGGCACCGCGCGGGCGACAGCCGCCTGCGCGGTGCCACTGTCCTGTCCGTCAGCGCTATTACGACTTGCCGGAGGGGAAGGCTTGCAACTGCTCTGACCTTTGGACAGTCTCAACGCAAATGATTGGAGGATCCCCATTATGCTTGGCCAGATGATGACGCAGCCGCTGCTGATCTCAAGCCTGATTTCCCATGCCGAACGCTATCACCCCGAGGGGGAGATTGTCTCGGTTTCGACCACGGGCGGGGTTGAGGAAACCAATTGGGGCAAGGTGGCCGAGAATGCCCGCCGTTTGGGCGCGGCCTTGACCGATCTGGGGCTGTCGCCGCAGGCGCGTTGCGGGACCATCGCATGGAACAACCGGCGGCATCTGGAGATTTACTTCGGCACGTCCGGCGCGGGCTTTGTCTGCCATACGATTAACCCGCGTCTTTTCGCCGACCAGCTTGTTTATATCCTCAACCATGCCGCGGATGAGGTTTTGTTCATCGACAAGACCTTCGTCCCGCTCGTCGCCGCGATCCGCGACAAGCTGGAGCATCTCAAGCACCTCGTCCTGTTGTCCGGCCCCGATGCCGAGGCCGCTGAGGCGCTGCCGGGGCTGGTCTTCTACGACGAATTGGTGGCTTCGGGCGATGCCGGGTTCGACTGGCCCGATCTGGATGAGAACACGGCGTCGAGCCTTTGCTACACCTCTGGCACCACAGGCAATCCCAAGGGCGTGCTTTATTCCCACCGCTCGACCGTGTTGCATTCCTTTGGCATCAACATGGCCGACAGCATCGCGATCTCCGCGCGGGACATCGTGATGGCCGTGGTGCCGATGTTCCATGTCAACGCTTGGGGCTGCCCCTATGCCAGCGCGATGACCGGTGCGCGAATGGTGTTGCCGGGGCCGAACCTTGATGGTGCCTCGCTCGTGGGGCTGATCGACAGCTACCGCGTTTCCTTGGCGCTTGGCGTGCCGACGATCTGGCAAGGGCTCTTGGCGGCGGCAAAGAAATCCGGCAGCGAACTGCCCAGTCTAGAGCGTACCGTGGTCGGTGGTTCGGCCTGTCCGCCGTCGATGATCAAGACCTTCCGCGAAGACTATGGGGTGGAGACCATCCACGCTTGGGGCATGACCGAGATGTCGCCGGTGGGCAGCGTCAACAAGCCCTTGGCGAAACACGGTGAATTGCCCGAAGACGCCCAGCACAAGCTGCGCGAGAACCAAGGCCGCCCGGTCTTTGGCGTCGAACTTGAGATCTGGGACGACGCAGGCAAGCCGCTGCCCCTCGACGGCGAAACCCAAGGCGCGCTGGTCACCCGCGGGCATTGGATTTTGGATGCCTACTACCAATCCGACCGCGACAGCACCCTGCGCGATGGCTGGTTCGACACCGGCGATATCGCGACGATGGACGCCGACGGCTATATCACCATCCGTGACCGCGCCAAGGATATCATCAAGTCGGGCGGCGAATGGATCAGTTCGGTTGAGTTAGAGAATATCGCCATCGCCCATCCCGATCTGGCCGACGCCGCCGTCATCGGGGCCACCCATCCCAAATGGGACGAGCGCCCGGTTCTGGTCGCGGTGAAGGCCGAAGGGGCCGATCCGTCAGAGGCGGATATCCTTAAGGTTTTCGAGGATCAGATTGCCAAATGGCAGGTGCCCGACAGGGTGGTCTTCGCCGAGGCGCTGCCGCGCAACGCGACGGGCAAAGTGCTGAAACGCGATCTGCGGGACCGCTTTGGCGATGTGCTGATGCAGGGCGAGAGCTAAGGTAAGTTGCCCCGGCCCGTTTTGGGCCGGGGCGTTTATCGTCAGGCCGAACGGCGCATCTCGCTATCGGCCACGGGGCGAGGTAGGGTCAGCCGGAAGGTGCTGCCCACGTCGACTTTGCTTTCCAGCGACAGGCTGCCGCCATGCAGGCTGGCCAGTTGCTCGGCAATCGCAAGGCCCAATCCCAAGCCGCCGTTCTCACGCGACATGGAGCCGTCAACCTGCTGAAACCGCAGGAAAACCCGTTCGAGATTGTCCTCGGAAATACCGCAGCCCGTGTCGGAGACCGAGAAGGTGATCTCTTCGTCATCCTGCTGCATCTGCAGATGAATATTGCCGCTGCGGGTGAATTTGATCGCGTTTGAAATCAGGTTGTAAAGGATCTGGCGCAGGCGCACCGGATCGGCATTGGCGAGGGCCGTGCCATTGTCCTCATAGGTCAGCGTCAGCCCCTTGGCCTCGGCATCCGGGCGCAGGTCATCGGCGACGGAAAGGGCGATCTCGCTGGTCTCAACCTCTTGAAGATCAAGCTCCATCTTGCCGCGCGCGACCTTGGTCCAATCCAACAGGTCTTCGACAAGGCGCAGCATATGTTTTGACGACCCCGCGATGCCGCCCGCTTGGTCAGAGACGAAGTTTTGGAACTCATCGACGCTGTGGCGAATGTCGGGCGTGGCATTGGCGCTGTTGTTCAGCGCGGTCTGCAAACGCCGGGCTTGGGGCAGCTTCTCGGCATGTTGCAAGAAGGTCGCCCGGCCCGAGATCACGGTCAACGGCGTGCGCAGCTCATGGCTGACGTTGTTCAGGAATTCGGTCTTTTCGCGGTCCGCCGCCTTGGCCGCGTCGAGCGCGCGTTTCTCGGCCGTCACATCGGTCCAGATGCCCACAGTATAGCCATGCGGCGTGCGCGATTCCGTGACTTTGAGCCAGAAGTTATCTGAGACTTCCAGAATGAAGGCGCCGGTCGGGTTGCGGAACCGGGCGAGGCGTTTGGCAATCCATGCCTCACGCTCCTCGACCTGCTCAGGGTGCTGATGGCGGCCGACCCAATGGCGCAACAGCTCTTCGATGGTTTTGCCGGGGATCAGAAGGTCAGTGATTTCAGGGTGATACTCCAGAAACTTGCTGTTGACGGTGACAAGGCGTTCTTTCTCGTCAAAGGCGATGAACCCCTCTTGGATCGATCCAATGCCCTCAGCCAAAAGCGCATGGGCTTCCTGCTTTTTCAGCGTGACCCGGCGGAAGGCCCAGAGGCCCGCCATCAGCGCGATGGTCGCGATCAGGGCGAAGGCTACGAGGTAGGGGCTTTGCGGGGCATAGGGGGGCAGACCGTTGGCGGGGCTGGCCGTCGCCTCCCATGTCTTGCCCAAAAGCTCGAACCGGGTGCGCACAGGCGCTGTGGGGTCGACCGCCGCAGGCTCAATCTCAGGCGGCATGACGCCCGTGGGGAAGGCGCGGAGGCTATAGATGTAGTCGGCGGCCTGATGCGGGTTTTGATGCGGCTCGAACAGCCGGTCGGGCTGAAAGACGATGGACATCACCCCCCAAAAGCGCGGCGCGCCAAGGCCGATGGGGCGCTCGAACACCGGGTAGTGCATGATATAGCCCTTGCCGCCTTGAACAAGGTTCAGCGGCCCTTCGATGGTCGGGCTTTGGCGGCGGTAGGCATTGGCGACGCCGGAAAGCTGCGTCGGGATGTTCTTGTATTCCAGGCCAATCGTCTCGCCATTCTGGGTCTTGGGATAGCTATGGGTGATCTTGAGGTCCGGGGCGAGGGCGAAGGCCTGAATGCCGGGGTTCCGGTCGCGCAACTCCTTGACCAGCAGTTCGATCTTTTTGTCTTTGAAGGCTTCGCCGGAGAGCAGGATATTCTCGATGTTCTTAGTGACCAGAATGGTCTCTTGGAACTGATGCTGCACCTGATTGCTGACTTCATGCAGCGTCTGCCGCGCGTCCTGGCGGATGCTGGCGATATGCTGTTCGTAATCCAGTTTGACGATCGAATAGCTGATGCCGGCGACGCAGCACAGCACGATGAAATTGACGATGATATACGCGTTGGATGTCGCGTAGTCCCGAAACGCGTTTGCCACGCTTTTTTCCTTTGCCTCAATGCGCATCCGACATCGTTGGGCCATTTGCGCGTAAGTTACTTCCCTGTTGATTGCTACTTTTGCGGGCAATCATGGCGAAATTCGGACCAGATTAGGCTTTTCATGGGTGTGACATTGGGGAACCCTGCGCGGCCTGTGTGGGGCCATGTGGCGGGATCACAAAGGCGGAGGGGGGAGCGTGGAGCGGGTAACGAGAATCGAACTCGTAACTAAAGCTTGGGAAGCTGCCGTGATACCTTTTCACCATACCCGCGCGCTGAGGGTGAGATAATCGGCGCGCGGGGGAAGGTCAAGTCAGGGTTTCGTCGCGGTGACGAAATTGATTTCGGCAGGCAGGCGCAGGGGGCCGTCTTCCGCATAGGGACGCAGGGCTTCGGCGATGGTCTGCCGAAGTTCCGCGACCTGTGCTGGGTCCGCCTCGAAATGATTAATTGCGCCGCTGGCCGGGCCGATGTCGCACATCTGCTGGGCAAGGTCATCGACCGTGCCCGCGGGGGTGAGGTCAAGCCGTGTCACCTTGCAGGCGATATCGACAAAGCCTGCCTCGGCGAGGATCGATACCACGCGTTCAGGGTCGCGAAAGGCGAAAGGTCCGGGGCCGTCGGGATCGCTTTTCGGCATGGCGCCGATGGTGGCCCGGGCCGCGCGGGCGGGCAGGGTAAAGAAAGGGTTCTCGGGGATTTGGCCCCAAGCGGCAAAGCTGAGCTTCGCGCCGGGGCTGAGTTGCGCGGCCATGCGCGTGAAGCTGAGCACCGGATCGGCAAAGAACATCACGCCAAAGCGCGAGATCAGCCGATCATAGGGAGGGGAAAGCGCTAGCGTCGTTGCATCACCGTGGTGAAAGGCGACATGGGGCAGGGCGGCGGCCCGTTGCCGCGCGAGGTCGAGCAGCGGGGCAGAGACATCGACCCCCAGCACCGCGCCTGCATCGCCCACCGCCTCGGCGGCGGCGAGACAGCCCGCCCCCGCGCCGCAGCCGATGTCGAGCACCCTCAGCCCCGGCGCCAGTTCGGCGCGCGCCAGCACGCCATCCAGCACAGGCTGCATCAGAATGTCCAACTCAGCCTGCCGCGCGGCCCATCTCTGCCCCGCAGAGGCGCTCCAGAATTCGACCTGATCGCTGTTGCCCGAGGCAGTCATCACGTCGCCTTTCTTCTGCGCCGACGGCCGCCGCGTTCGCTTTCGCCGCTGCCGCCGGTGTTGAAGGTCACCTCCGGCAGGGCGACGAGGCTGTTGAGGATGGGGAAAGGCTCTACCGCGTTGGGGATGGCAGAAGCATTGACGAAATGCTCTTGAAAGCGCGGTTCGACGGCGGTTTCGATCTTGTGGATCGCGCCCACGGTCGCCTCGATCTCGGCCCGGGCCTCGGTATTGAGCAGGGCGATCCGGGCGCCGGTGCCTGCGGCATTGCCCGCGCTGGTGACTTTGTCGAGCGGCGCGTCGGGGATCATGCCCAGCACCATCGCGTGTTTGGGGCTGATATGCGCCCCAAAGGCCCCCGCCAACACCACGCGGTCAACCTTGTCGACGCCGAATTTGTCCATCAGCAGCCGCGCGCCGGAATAGAGCGCGGCCTTGGCCATCTGGATTTCGCGAATGTCGCGGTTGGTCACCGTGATCTTGGGCCCGCCCTTTTCGGTGCCGTCATAGACCAGATAGCTGTTGGTGCGCCCATCGGCAAAGACCGAGGCGGAGCCCGTCTGCGCAGCACTGCCAATCAGACCCGGCGCGTCGACGATGCCGTGAATGCGCATCTCGGCGACCATTTCGATAATGCCGGAGCCGCAGATGCCCGTGACGCCGGTGCTCGCCACCGCCTCTTCAAAGCCGTCCTCGTCGGACCAGAGATCACAGCCGATCACCTTGAACCGGGCCACCTTGGTTTCCGGGTCAATCTCGACCCGCTCGATCGCCCCCGGAGCCGCGCGCTGGCCCGAGCTGATCTGTGCACCCTCGAAAGCGGGCCCGGTGGGAGAGGAACAGGCCAGCACCTTTTCCTTGTTGCCCAGCAGGATTTCCGCATTAGTGCCCACATCGACCACCAGCATCAACTCGTCGGACTTCTCAGGCGTCTCCGACAGGGCGACGGCGGCGGCATCCGCGCCGACATGGCCCGCGATGCAGGGCAGCAGGTAGACGCGGGCGGAGGGGTGGATGTTCAGGTTCAAATCCTCGGCCCGCAGACGCAGCGCGCCGGAGGTTGCAAGCGCGAAGGGCGCTTGGCCCAACTCGAAGGGGTCGATGCCCAGCAGCAGGTGGTGCATCACCGGGTTGCAGACGAAGACCGCGTCGACGATCAGATCGGGCGCGACATTCCCCTCGGCGGCGATCTGGGTGAAAAGCGCAGCCATCCCCTCGCGCACCGCGCGGGTCATCTCCTGCGCGCCGTCTGGGTTCATCATGGAATAGCTGACGCGGCTCATCAGGTCTTCGCCGAAACGGATCTGCGGGTTCATCACACCGGAAGAGGCCATGACCTCACCGGTTTGCAGATCGCAAAGATGCGCCGCGATGGTGGTGGAGCCGAGGTCGACCGCCAGACCATAGACAGTGCCCTCGTAATACCCCGGCCAGATGTTCATGATCCGCGCGGCATTCTCCTGATCGCCCAGATGGACGGCGACCGTGACCTTCCAATCGCCCTTGCGCAGAACCGGCTGCATCATTTGCAGGATGTGCAGATCGGCGGTGACTTTCTCCAGCTTCCACTGCTCGGCGAGCGCAGCCCTGAGACGTTCCAGATCGCCCGAGGGTTCGTGCATGTCGGGCTCCGTCACTTCGACGTAGAAGAGTTTGACGGACGGGTTCAGCACGATCTCCCGCGCCTCGGCGCGTTTGCGCACGACCTGTTTGTGAACTTGGCTCTCCGGCGGCACGTCGATCACCACATCGCCCTCCACCGTGGCCTGACAGCCTAGACGGCGGCCCTCCTTCAAGCCGCGCTTCTCGTCATAGCGTTCTTCCACCGCGTTCCATGGGCTCAGCGCATCGGGCGCGACGGTCACCCCATGTTTCGAGAACTGCCCATAGCCCGGCGAGACCTGACATTTCGAACAGATGCCGCGCCCGCCGCAGACCGAGTCAAGATCGACACCCAACTGCCGCGCGGCGGTCAGCACCGGGGTGCCTTTGGGAAAGCGCCCTCTCTTGCCGGAGGGCGTGAAAATCACGAGGGGGTCACTGCTCATCGGGGCCGTCCTTTGTTTCTTTGTGTCACCATAGCGTTCCGCGCGGCGGGGGAAAGATGCGGGGCGGCAATTCATGCCGCGCGCGCGGCATTCCGTGTCCACGCCTTACGCGGGGGAATAGGTCTTTCCAATCCCGGCCATCCGTGAAATAGGAAACCGCCAAATGAACCCATCCAGACCCGAGGTGTTAAATGGAGATTCGTGAGGCCCTGACCTTTGATGACGTCCTGCTGGTTCCCGCAGCGTCTTCTGTGTTGCCGTCCACCGCAGATACGCGAACCCGCGTCACGCAGAGCATCGCGCTCAATATCCCGCTGCTCAGCTCGGCCATGGATACGGTGACCGAAAGCCGCATGGCCATCGCGCTGGCGCAGGCCGGGGGCATGGGGGTGGTGCACCGCAACCTCACGATCGAAGAACAGGCCCGCGAAGTGCGTCGGGTGAAACGCTTTGAATCCGGCATCGTTTACAACCCGATCACCCTGCGTCCCGACCAGACCCTGGCGGATGCCAAGGACCTGCAAGAACGCTACCGCGTGACCGGCTTCCCGGTTGTAGACGAAAATGGCCGCGTGCTGGGCATCGTCACCAACCGCGACATGCGTTTTGCCTCTGACGACCGCACGCCGGTGTCGGTGATGATGACTTCTGAACGGCTGGCGATCCTGCAAGAGCCTGCGGACCGGGACGAGGCGATTAGCCTGATGAAATCGCGCCGGATCGAGAAACTGTTGGTGACGGATGCCGAAGGCAAGCTCACCGGGCTGCTGACCCTGCGCGACACCGAACAGGCCGTGCTGAACCCCACCGCCTGCAAAGATGATCTGGGCCGCTTGCGTGTCGCCGCGGCGACGACAGTGGGCGACGCGGGCTTCGAGCGCTCCGAGGCGCTGGTCGATGCGGGCGTCGATATGATCGTGATCGACACCGCCCATGGCCATTCCGAAGGCGTGGCCCATGCGGTGACCCGGGCCAAGAAACAGTTCGGCGATGTGCAGGTCGTCGCGGGCAATGTGGCCACCGGCGATGCCACCCGGGCGCTCATCGACGCAGGCGCCGATGCGGTCAAGGTCGGCATCGGGCCGGGCTCCATCTGCACGACGCGGATGGTGGCGGGCGTGGGCGTGCCGCAACTGACCGCGATCATGGACTGCGTGGCCGCTGCGGGAGACGTGCCGATCATCGCCGATGGCGGCATCAAGTTCTCCGGCGATTTCGCCAAGGCGATTGCCGCCGGTGCCTCCTGCGCCATGGTCGGCAGCATGATCGCCGGGACGGACGAAAGCCCCGGCGAAGTCGTTCTTTATCAAGGGCGTAGCTTTAAGAGCTACCGTGGCATGGGCAGCATGGGCGCCATGGCGCGCGGCTCGGCAGACCGGTATTTTCAGAAAGACGCCGCCTCTGACAAACTGGTGCCCGAGGGGATCGAAGGTCAGGTGCCTTACAAGGGCAGCGCGGGCAATGTGCTGCACCAATTGGTCGGCGGTCTGCGCGCGGCCATGGGCTATACCGGTTGCGCCACCGTCGATGAGATGCGCCGCAACTGCAACTTCGTGAAGATCACCGGCGCGGGACTGAAGGAAAGCCATGTGCATGACGTGCAGATCACGCGGGAATCTCCTAATTATCGAATAGGGTAAGTGCAATATACCATTAAGTTTTAGTGGGATTTGATGTGTTAATTTGCGTTGAGAACCATGCGTGAACAGGACCGAACATACCCAGAACTGGACAATGCATCAGTGATTAAACTGATGCAAATTAAGATAGGGTTCGGCGATAGCTGATGCATAGTTGTCGGATCGAGAGAGCACTAAGTGGAGGTGGCGGCATCATCGATCCTGCCACCAACAATGAGTTTGAGTAGATAAATCTTCTTGGCACGATTGAGACGGAGAGCCCAACCGATAAGCTGCTACCTAAAATTGACAGCACGGTTAGTGCCGCCGGCTAAAGATGGATCAGGCGACCATCTCTCAACGAGATCTGTGTCGGCTGGGTCGGAAATCCCAACTTGCGTCTTGCATCCCTATCGCTCTCAACAGCCGTCCCGCGATCCACCGCGCGCCCCGTCACATTGCCGCTTACGCCGTGGTGTTTTGTGTAACCTGATTTCGAATGCGGCCAAGTTTACCTCTGAAGGTGATGTGGTTGAAATGAGCGTGAGACGGATAGATCAGAAAGTTCGGATCGAAGTCGCAGACCACGGGATAGGCACCGCACCTGAAGAACAAAAAGACGATCACCTTTTCCTTAGGAAAGCGGACACTCAGATGGTTGTTTCTGGTCTGACCCGACTGTTCAATTCGAAGAGCCTTTCCGAGCAACGCTCGGGGAAACTACGCCTCTGTTTTTCAGTCATAAACCGTCTTGGAATGGATCGGGATAAGTTCTGTTGTTTAGTTCTTCGTCCGACGCCAACTCAACGCGCAGCTCAAGTCTTTCGAGGGTTTCGTGCTCCCCTGCCGGCTGGAGATAAGGTGTGATGTTTGCAAAACTTCTGTGCACTTCACGTCTGGACCATCTTACAGATGACATAAGTGTCCCAAATGCTGCCATCTCCGCGCTTGAGAAGCCACGCCTGACACACCGATTGGCAAGCCCCAATGCAGTAGTTGGATTAATCTGTTCATCAGCGTGCACATTAAGATGACCCTGCAAGATATGAAAAGGGGCTCCCATCAGATGTGCAAGATCCGGAACAAGCCGGATCACGAATTTTCGCGCACTTGTGCTGCGCTTCCGGTCACGAGTTTTGTCAGATAAGGCTTTTTGGATGGCCCTAAGTGGCTCACCGTTCATCCACAGGCTCAATGCTTCCCGCAGCTTTGGGAGGGCGTGGGACGCACGAGCAGCGTCGCCCTTAAGCTTCTTGAAGTCTGTTCCAAATAGATACTCCAAGCTGTCTGGCTTGATTACACGGTCCAAATATTCAGGCTTGGCTGTCAGCCACCCGAACATCCAATTGCACAATGCTTCGACTGAATGAAAGCTGTGAAACCCCTCTTCGGCAAGGGCATTTGACAAGTCCTTCAGGACATCTTCGGGCAGCCCCAACATAGAGGCAGTATTGCGCAAAGACAGGGACTCAACGGGCAGGGCTTCGTCATCATCATTCAATAGCGAAAGGGCCGCTGCTGTCCTGCTTTCAATCCAGTCCTCTTCAGCATCCTGACGTTTGCGATAAGCTGCGAAGCTTCTCGATAGGCCAAGCCGCACATCGAGAACACCGTCTTCACTTTGATCGGTCTCCGCGAGCCGCGCGACAACATATCGTTCCAGATCTCCAATGTCTGAAGCTTTGTCATGAATGCGATCCATCAATGCCGTAAACGGATCGTCCAAAATAAGGCATTGATCTGTTGATTGTCACTGAGAGCTGACCCGGTAGCCCCATAAATTGTCACTGAGAATTGACCCATGTGAACACACTGCCCCGACGGTTTTGGTTGGGGGGATTTGGAGTGATCGACATGGGATTTTTGA
>NZ_JABECQ010000032.1:0-1055 GCF_029285915.1 Sulfitobacter sp. M85 | reverse complement strand
TAAAGCCGTTCTGTTTTAACCTGAGACATATCCTGCAGCCTGAAAGAAGTTCCAGCACTCGTCCGGGGTGAACATCCGGCAAATATCGCCAAGCGCGTGAAAAAGATCGGTAAAGGTCCGGGCACCGATCTTGCACAGGTGGGATTTCAGCTTGGAAAAGGCCTGCTCGATGGGATTGAGGTCCGGTGAGTATGGCGGCAGGTATAGAAACCAGCATCCTGCTTGCCGGAGCGCCTCTGCCGCTTCGGCGTTCCGGTGCGTGGCCAGATTGTCGAGAATGACGACGGTGCCGGGCGACAGTTCCGGCACAAGCACCTCTCGGACATACGCGGCGAAGGCCGGACCGTCCATTGCGCCCTTGATGACCCAGGGTGCGATCAGCGCCTCGTGGGTAAGGCCGGCAATAAACGTCTGTGTTCCCCAACTTCCGAAGGGCGCGTCCATCTCGAGACGCTGTCCGCACAGAGCGCGGCCCCGCATCCGGGTCAGGTTGGTTTTGACCGATGTTTCGTCAATGAACACAAGGCGTTCTGGCTGCAACCGCATGGCGGGCATACGGCGTGCCAGCCAATCGTGCCGCGCGCTCTTTACCCTTGCGCGGCGGCGCTCGGTGGCCACCAGCGATTTTTTTTATAGGTGAAGCCGAGGCGCGACAGGAGGGCGGCAATCGAGGAATGGTGTACCTCGACGCCTTCTGCCGCCATCAGCGCATCGCGCAATTCAAAGAGCGTGATATCCGGATCCTGAGCAACAAGTTCCTCGAAAAACGCCCGGTAAGGAGCCAGCTTGCCCCTTCCGGGGGGGCGTCCCTGCGGGGCGGGATCAGCATGGCCGCGCGTCCGGATCTTGCGCGCCCATCTCGCACCTGTGGCAGGTGAAAGCTTCAGCCGCAAGGCCGCCGCCCGTCCGCTCAAGCCTTCCTCGATGTATTTCTGAAATCGCGCACGAAGCGCATCCGGCAAAGGTGCTGACATGAACCATCCTCCTGAACAGGATGAATCACAAACAGAAGACCAAGGGAACTACCCGATTCAGGTTTTCACCGAACCGCTTTA